>JBCAZI010000015.1:0-43332 GCA_038533095.1 Pseudomonadota bacterium | reverse complement strand
AGTGCTCTGACGAACACGGCGTTGTGGCTGACCCGGATGGTGCGCTGAAGGTCAACGACAAGATCAAGCTGGTGCCCGGTCACTGTGACCCGACCTGCAACGTGCATGATTGGTACGTTGGCGTGCGCAACGGCAAGGTGGAAACGCTCTGGCCGGTCTCGGCACGCGGCAAAGCCTACTAAGCACATACCCCTCCCTATCGGTCGCTCATCGCGCAAAGAACCTGCAAGGGTTTGATGAGCGGCCGACAAAGAAAGAATACCCATGATTATCGTTCCAGAAAAAGAAATGGCCGGTTTGCTGAACCGCGCCGATGCCTTCGACGCGGTCGAAAAAGTCTTCGCCTCTATGTCCAAAGGCAGCGCCTACAATTTTCCTGTCATTCGCGAAGCCATTGGGCATGAAGACGCGCTTTATGGCTTCAAAGGCGGGTTCGATAAAGCGGGGATGGCGCTGGGTCTAAAGGCGGGTGGGTACTGGCCCAACAACCTCGAAAAGCATGGTCACATCAACCATCAGTCGACCGTCTTCCTGTTCGATCCAGACACGGGCATGGTCAAGGCGATGGTTGGGGGCAACCTTTTGACGGCATTGCGCACGGCGGCAGCTTCATCGGTTTCGATCAAACACCTTGCCCGCAAAGACGCCAAAGTTATGGGCATGGTGGGTGCTGGGCATCAGGCGACATTCCAATTGCGCGCCGCACTTGAACAGCGTGAATTTGAGAAAGTGATCGGCTGGAACTACCATCCTGAAATGCTGCCCAATATCGAAAAGGTGGCGCAAGAGGCCGGGGTGCCATTTGAAGCAGTGGAGCTTGAAGGTATGGCCGAGGCGGATGTCGTCATCTCCATCACCTCAACCTTTGCCCCAACAATCATGGCGGGCCATATCAGCCCAGGCACGCATTTGGCCTGCATGGGCACCGACACGAAGGGCAAGCAAGAAGTCGAAGCGGCTTTGCTGGCCCAATCAACCGTTTTCACCGATGAGGTCGCGCAATCCATCAGCATCGGCGAAGCACAACACGCCATTGCGGAAGGATTGATCGCAGAAAGCGACGTGAACGAGTTGGGCGCGGTCATCAATGGTGCCCATCCAGGCCGGACGTCAGATGATGAAATCACGGTCTTTGACGGCACGGGCGTCGGCCTGCAAGACCTCGCCGTTGCGGCATCAGTCGTTGACCTTGCGGTCGAAAAAGGGATCGCAACAATCGTGGAATTCTAAGAACCACTCACGCTAACGGGTATGCCCCCACCCTAACAGGTTGGGGGCTTTTTGCTGGCTTAGAACACAATCTCGAACACGGCCCTCGGCCCGTCCAACAGCCTGATGTCCGCGCCTTGGCTTTGCAGCATGCGCCGGACGATGGGCAGCCCCATGCCGGTCCCACCTGCCTCACGCCTTGTGGTGAAGAACGGATCGAAGATGCGTTCCCGGTTGCCTTCGCTGATCCCAGTACCATTGTCTGAGATCAGCAATCTTGTATCCTGAAAATCGAACCTTACCTCGGACGCCCCATGCGCCAGCGCATTGCCCACAAGATGAGTCACGGCCATATCCATGACCTCACGCGGTAGCGGGACAATCCCGTCGGTGATCACAACGGTCCTGTCCACCCCTTGCAGAACGTCCGAGAGGCGACAGTCACCAGCGGGAATAACCTCTTGTGCGCGTGCCAGCGCACGCTGACCGTCCAGCAATGCCTCCATACGGCGCGTGTTGTCGTGTATTCCCTCCAACAGCTTCGCACGGTCGGTATCGCTCAGATCAGGGCTTTCCAACAGCTCGGCCGCCCCTTGAATGACCGTCAGCGGTGACTTCAGCTCATGCGTCACGTGATCAGCGTAAGACCGCAACACTGCCTCGCGCCCACGCAGAGCAGAGGTCATTTCCAGCACTGCTTGTCCCAATTGCGAAAACTCTGGCGTGCCAAAATGTGTGGGTGCTGCGGTTTCGCCCTCACTTTTTGCATAGGCGGTCAGTGCACGCACCGGACGCAACACCAAACGCCAAAGTAGCGCACCAAGGATCACAGTCGCAGCAAAAGCCATGCAAACAATCATCCACGATGTTTCAGCCCATCCTAGAACACCCCCGGCGACGCGAAAATAGGCGATCCCAACCACGGGCAGTAAGAACACGGCCGCCAAAGTGCCGCCCAACACCAGCGCAAGCGGCGGACGCCATTTGGCAATTACGCGCCGCGGCATGCACCCATCCTGATCCCCACCCCATGGACGGTTTCAATCGCGTCCGCACAGCCTGCCTTGCCCAGTTTGTTGCGCAAGTTGCGCAGATGGCTGTCCATCGTCCGGTCACTGACATTCACATTGGTGCCGTAAATCGCATCAACGAGTTGGGGCCGTGACATCACGTGATCAGGCCGCGCGATCAGACGCTCCAACAAATCCATCTCGCGTGAGGTCAACGTCACGGGTGCATCATTCACATGGCACAGATGCCGGGACGGATCGACGCTGATGATCCCCCGTCGCATGACCAACTGATCCGCGACCTCGCTCTGGCTACGCTTTAGGATGGCCCGGACCCGCGCGACCAGCTCACGCGGCGAAAATGGTTTCGCGACATAGTCATCCGCGCCCAGTTCCAACCCGACAACACGGTCAATCTCATCCGCGCGGGCCGTCAGAAACAGGATCGGCACTTGCGATGTCTTGCGCAAACCCCGACACACCTCTAGCCCATCCATCTCTGGCATCCCAATGTCGAGGATAACCAGATCAGGCTGCAGGCTTCCCGCCTTTTCCAGTGCAGACCGGCCATCAGGTGCCTCTGCCACGCCAAAGCCGGCTTGGGTCAAAGCGATCCGGACGACATCGCGGATTTGCGCGTCATCATCAGCCACAAGGATCATTGTTCAATCTCCATCGTGGCCAAACTACGGTGCAGGCGCGCATTGCGGTAGCCCCATTCGCGCCAATCGTCGCGTTGGGACAGATGTGGGCGATAGCTATAGCAAAACGCCACGCCGGTTTCGGCTTCATAGGCGCGAATGGCGGGAACCGCACCTTCGCTAAGCCCGCATAGATAGTAGTCATTGTCGCGGTCATCAGCCAGGTTGTGGCGCGCAATGTACCCATCAATATTCACCAGATTGCACAGGTAGATGGCAAGCAGCCCCAGACCAAAGGCCCTTTGCAAGAACCAACCAACCGTGCGCCGACCCACCAATTGCATGATGATCAAGACCAGCCCCAAGGCCACGACAATCATCCAAACGAATGCGGCAAAGCGCAGGCGGGTCAGCCCATAGACATCGACATAAAGGTCGAGGCGCAAGATGGATGAGATAATCAGGATAACGTTCTGCGCGATCCAGAGGTAGAGCAACCGCCGCACGCCTGACCCGGCGCCAAGATATGGCTGGGCCAGCAGCGCAAATACACCGGCCAGCAAGGCCGTCGCCAGCAAGGGATAGGCCCCGCGATGGGCATATTCAGCGTAGGTCATCCCGTCTGGCAAGGCGAAACCGCCCCAAAGATAGCCAAGGTCGAGGGTCGTCTGCATCAGGAAGATCACGTTGAAGACAACCAACGCGCGGTTGACCGAGCGTTCGTTCAGGAAACCTGACCGAAAACCGCGCAGACGGCTGGGGGCGCCCCTTGTCAAGGCCGGCATCATCGCCGTCAACCGCAAGAGCGGCCAGACGGCAATGGCAATGATGCACCAGAAAATCACCCGCTCTCCTCGCGGCAGAAAATGTGGTTCCAGATGGGCAAATTGCTGCACCCATTGACCCAGCAACGGATTGGCCGCCACAAACAAAATCAGGAAAACGCCGCCAACAGCAACCGGAACGGCCCAATCAAAGAACAGATTGCGCATGCTGCCTGCGTCGGGCGTTGGGACACGCAAAGCAAAGGCATCACGGACCGTCTGCACGATCCCATAGCCCGGAAGCCGTGCAACAACCCGCCACAGCGAAACGCTTGCCCAGTCCTGCGCGGTGACCAAGGTACCAAAAACAAAAAGCCCAAGCAAAGCCACCGCAAAGGTGCTAAATTGCGCCACTTCCACAAGTGGTAGCACCGCCAAAAGCAGCACCAAGCTGGCCTTCAAAAGGCGCGCCAAATCAAGGCCATTCGCCACGGTCAGCACGATCGCTCCGCCCATCGCAAAGAACCAAAGCGCCAGGCCCAATCCGGGCCGATACCCCCACAGCAGCACATCTGTCAGAAACAATGCCGCGATCAATACGGGGCCCGCCCGCACCCCCTTGGGCGGATCAGCATCATCCAACCACCACGCATCTTTCGCTATCCTGTGCGGTACGCCACGTATGACCATCTTTGTCCCTTTCTGCTTTTGTTGGGGACATGGCTAAAGGCTGGTCGTGCAAAGGCGCCCCTGCAAATGTGCAGGTTTTGTGCAGAGGCGCGTATCAGTGGCGGTATTTTCAGGCCACTCACCGCGTTTCAGGACCAGCAGACAAGTGATCTTCGCGAAATGGTAATCATTCTGCATTATTCACGACCGCCGATTGCGATGAAGAGATGACGGACATGCCTGCCAGACATCCGCCCTACCCCTATGTCGAACCTGATGCGGCATCACCAACGCCGCTGGAAATTGAAATCCTTGCTGACCGATGCGCCCATGAATGGGGCTGCAGACGTGACCTCTCGTTGGATGAAATTTGTACGCAGGCCGGTGTCGATATTGAATATTCGCACTATCCCAATGAAATCATGTTGGAAGTCCCGTTGCAGGCACAGCCGGTTATCTGGTTGCCCCGTCCCAGCCGCAAACGTGATGACCGCGTGATCGTTGCAACTGCACTTGGGCACTGGGCCTTGCATATGGACAAATCACGCAAAGCGCACCCGGGTTGCGGTATCCAAGCACTTTATAAGCCAACCTCAGATCAAGCGCGCAAAGAGGCAAAGGCGCTTGGCGCAGCCCTTTTTATGCCCAAAGACGTATTCGTCACTTTATGGTCCGAAGGTCGGTCTCAGGCGGTTTCCGATCACTTTGATGTCCCAACGGACTTTGTCTATCTGCGCGCCGCAGGTCTTGAGCTGCACGATACCGTCTAAGGTCAATGACCTCTTACGCCGTCATTGCCGCCGCTCGTATCGCGCGGATATTCTCACCGTAGGGCGCAGGGTCACTGACTGATCCGCCCCGAAACACGGCAGAGCCCGCTACCAGCACATCAGCCCCCGCAGCAGCAACCAAGGGCGCTGTTGTGGGATCAACACCGCCATCTATTTCGATATGGATGGGCCGATCGCCAATCATCGCCCGTAGCTCACGTACTTTTTCGACCTGACTATGGATGAACTTTTGCCCGCCAAAGCCAGGGTTCACGGTCATCACGCAAACCAGATCAACCATATCCAGCAGCATCTCAACCGCTGACGCTGGCGTACCGGGATTTAGCGCCACACCTGCTTTGGCCCCTGCGCCACGAATGGCTTGCAGCGTGCGGTGGATATGCGGGCCAGCCTCGACATGTGCAGTGATCACATCCGCGCCCGCCTTGGCAAAACCTTCGATGTAGGGATCAACAGGCGCGATCATCAGATGTACGTCCATCACGCCCTTGATATGCGGGCGAATAGCGGCACAGGTGGCCGGGCCAAATGTGATGTTGGGCACGAAATGCCCATCCATCACATCCACATGCACCCAATCCGCGCCTTGTTCTTCAATCGCCTCGCACTCCGCGCCGAAGTTGGCGAAATCCGCCGAAAGAATGGATGGGGCGATCTTGATGGACCGGTCGAAAGCCATGGGGCACCTCGCTTGCATTGCATGGCGCAGGCCATATCCGGCGCGGCCCAGTTTGTCACGTTGAACTGACAAAGATCACGCGGCAAACGCGACGGAACGTCGGCGCGCGTCTGCCCATCTGCACTTTCATGCTGCAGCGCAGAAAAGGCTGTGCTATTTTGATCGCATGAGTCGCACATTGCATCACGCCGATATCCTGACCAGGGGCACACAAATCCGCCTGACGCGGGCCACCCTGGCCCCAACCCGGCCACGCGCGCTGCATGCTCATGACTTTTACGAACTTTTCTGGGTGCAGAACGGCCGTGTGCAACATCACCTGCCGGATGGCCCGGTCACGCTTGTCGAAGGGGATATCGTGTTCTTGCGCCCGGGTCATAGTCACGCGCTGCAAGGGCGTGGGCAACATGCGCTGGGAGTTTCGCTGTGTATCCACCCAGACACCATTGCGGCATTGTCGGACAGGCATCCGACCGTGAAGGGCCATCTTTTCTGGTCACAGGGCGGCCCGGTTCAAATCCATCGCGATATCCGGCAATTGGCCGCGCTAAACCACGCGGCGGTGCAATTGGAAAACAGCCCCCGCGACACGCTGGCGGCAGAAGCTTTCCTGCTGCCGCTCTGCGCCGAACTGACAGCAGAGGCTTTTGCGAGCGATGTCCCCACATGGCTGGCCGAAGCCTGCAGTGCCGCCAAATCACCCGAGGTGTTCCGCGATGGATCAGCGGGTTTGGTGGCCGTCGCTGGCAAGGCGCATGCCCATGTCAGCCGCATGATGCGCAAGCACTTAGGTCAAACACCCTCTGACTACGTCAATCACATCCGCATGCAGCACGCCGCAAGGGCGTTGACGACCGACAACGAAGCGATCAGCGATATCGCCGCTGAATGCGGCATCTCGAACATGTCGCACTTTCATAAACTCTTTCGCGCCGCCCATGGTGTGACGCCCTTGCAGTACAGACAAAAGTACCAACGCCAGGTGGTGCAGCCGAGCTAAAGCCTTACGACGCAACGGCACGCGACATAGTATTTGACCAAACGGTCAAAACTTGCCAAGAGTGGCACAAAGTGCCACGCTTCATGGGCACCGCAGGAGGCCACCTTGCAAACCACGCAATCCCCCATGATGACCACATCACAACTGCCGCAGGTTCACACGCCGCGCAACGAAGGCATGCCGCTGGACCTAGATTGGGTCATGGCTGTGCAGGCGAACACATCCGCCATCGAACGACGCGCCAAAACCCTGCCCGGTAGGCGCAGCGTGAAGAAGGATCATCAGGCGGCATGGCTCTGCAAGGCAATCAGCTTGATGGATCTGACAACGCTCTCTGGCGACGACAGCGAAGGCCGCGTGCGGCGGCTCTGCGCTAAGGCGCGCCAGCCAGTCGCGCAACCGATCCTCGAAGCATTGGGCATGGAAGGCCTGACCACCGGGGCAATCTGCGTCTACCACGATATGGTGCCCACAGCCGTTGACGCACTGCGCGGCACAAACATCCCCGTCGCCGCCGTGTCCACCGGCTTCCCCGCGGGCCTTTCCCCTTTCCATCTGCGCATCGCTGAGATTAAGGAAAGCGTGGAGGCTGGAGCGTCCGAAATCGACATCGTGATCAGCCGCCGCCATGTGCTGACCGGCAATTGGCAAGCACTCTATGAGGAAATGCAGGAAATGCGCGCGGCCTGCGGCGATGCACACGTCAAGGCAATCCTCGCCACAGGCGAGCTTGGCACCCTGCGCAACGTCGCCCGCGCCTCGCTTGTTTGCATGATGGCCGGGGCCGATTTCATCAAAACGTCAACGGGTAAGGAACCCGTCAACGCCACCTTGCCTGTTACCCTGACGATGATCCGCGCGATCCGCGATTTCGAGGACCGGGCAGGCATCAAGGTTGGCTACAAACCGGCAGGCGGGATCAGCAAAGCCAAAGATGCGCTGGTCTACCTCGCCATGATCAAGGATGAGCTTGGCGACCGCTGGCTGCAACCGGACCTCTTCCGTTTTGGCGCGTCATCACTGCTGGGCGACATCGAACGGCAACTCGAACATCATGTCACCGGCGCTTATTCGGCGTCGTGGCGGCACGCGATTGGATAAGCCATGACCATCAAGGAAATCTTCGACACCATGGACTACGGCCCCGCCCCTGAAAGCAGTGCTGAGGCGTCGCAGTGGCTCGCTGATCGTGGCGGCATCGCAGGCCACTACATCAACGGCAAATGGGGCCCATTGCGCGATGACTTCGCGTCCAACAACCCTGCTACTGGTGAGAAACTCGCGGGCGTGACAAAAGGCACCGTAGAAGAGATCGCGACCGCCGTCGCTGCCGCGCGCAAAGCCCAACCCGCATGGGCCAAGTCCGGGCACAAACGCGCCCGCGTGCTCTATGCCATCGCGCGGTGCATGCAGAAACACAGCCGCTTGTTGGCCGTGATGGAAACGCTCGATAACGGCAAACCGATCCGCGAAAGCCGCGATATCGACGTACCTTTAGCGATCCGCCACTTCTATCACCACGCAGGCTTTGCCCAGTTGATGAAGCCCGAACTGCCCGAGCGTGAAGCCTTGGGCGTCTGCGGTCAGATCATCCCGTGGAATTTCCCGCTGCTGATGCTGGCATGGAAAATCGCACCAGCATTGGCGATGGGGAACACGGTCGTGCTGAAACCGGCAGAATATACCTCGCTCACCGCGATGATCTTCACCGAAATCTGCACTGAAGCGGGCGTGCCACCCGGTGTGGTCAACATCGTAACTGGCGACGGCGAAACCGGCGCGGCTTTGGTCGACGCTGACGTCGACAAAATCGCCTTCACTGGCTCCACCGAAGTCGGTCGCAAAATCCGCGAAGCGACCGCAGGCTCTGGCAAAGCACTGTCACTCGAATTAGGCGGCAAATCCCCTTACATCGTCTTCGATGATGCAGACATCGACTCAGCCGTCGAAGGCCTCGTCGATGCGATCTGGTTCAATCAGGGGCAGGTTTGCTGCGCAGGCTCGCGCCTATTGGTGCAGGAAGGCATCGCCGATCGGTTCTTTACCAAGCTAAAGGCGCGCATGGATAGGCTACGCATCGGTGATCCGCTGGACAAATGCATCGACGTCGGCGCCATCGTGGACCCGGTACAACTGGACCAAATCACCAAGATGGTCAGCGCCAATACCGAAGGCGAAACATACCAGACGGCAGCGCCCGAGGGGTGTTTCTACCCCCCAACTCTTATCACCGGCCTGTCACCTGCGTCTACGCTGATGCAAGAGGAGATCTTCGGGCCTGTGCTGGCCGCAACAACCTTCCGCACACCGTCCGAGGCTGTCGAGATCGCCAATAACACCCGCTATGGCCTCGCCGCTTCTGTCTGGTCGGAAAACATCAACCTCGCCCTCGATATCGCGCCGAAAATAGCCGCTGGCATTGTCTGGGTGAACGGCACCAATATGATGGACGCCGCCGCCGGTTTTGGCGGGGTCCGCGAAAGCGGCTTTGGACGCGAAGGCGGCTGGGAAGGGCTGGCAGGCTATACCAAGCCAAAGGGCGCCGCCAAACCACTCAAGAAAATTGACGCTTTCACCACCGAAGACGGCCACCCCGCCGATCCGCTGGATCGGACCGCAAAGCTCTATATTGGTGGCAAACAAGTGCGCCCCGACGGCGGCTATTCGAACCCGGTCTACAGCCCACGCGGCAAGCTGCTAGGGCATGCTTCCGTCGCGAACCGCAAAGACATCCGCAACGCGGTTGAGGCCTGCAATGCGGCGAAGGGTTGGTCCAAATCCACCGGACACCTGCGCGCGCAGATCCTCTACTACATCGCTGAAAACCTCTCAGCCCGCTCTGATGAATTTGCGACCCGGATCAACCAAATGACCGGCGGGCGCAGCGGGACCGATGAGGTAGAAACAGCGATCCGCACCTTTTTCACTTATGCGGCTTGGGCGGACAAATACGACGGGCAAGCGCATGGCGTGCCAATCCGGGGTGTGGCACTGGCGATGAAAGAACCCGTCGGCAATATCGGCATCCTTTGCGACGATGCAGCACCCTTGGGCGGTCTGGTGAACGCCATGGCCCCCGCCATCGCCATGGGCAATCGGGTGATCCTCGCCGCCAGCGAACCCTTCCCGCTCGCAGCAACCGATTTCTACCAGGTCCTCGAAACCTCTGACGTGCCTGCCGGTGTCGTGAACATTATCACGGGCAGCCACGCCGAGTTGGCACCGACACTGGCCAAACACCTCGACATCGACGCGGTCTGGTCATTCTCTAGCACGGACCTTAGTGCTGAGATTGAGAAAGCCAGCGCAGGCAACCTCAAACGGACATGGGTGAACAACGGCAAAGCCACGATGCCGTCAACCTCGGACTACCTCGCCTCCAGCACCGAGGTCAAAAACATCTGGATCCCTTACGGTGAATAGCCCCTGATCTTCTCATGTTCGGGAAATACCTCGGGGGGCCGCAGGCGGGGGCAACGCCCCCTCTAAGCCGTCAATCTATGGGACGGTTCTTGTTCTTATCGCGCCAGGTGCCCAGCCAACGGCTGATACGGCCTTTGCGCTCTGCCACACCGGCCTGAACCTCATCATATTGGTCGCCAGCAGCATCCAGTAACGGATCAACCGACCGTTCGCGGAACTGCCGCCAAGCGGCCCGGATGAAGACGATCGCGACCACCAGAAAGATAAAGAAGAAAATATTGAACCACGGAATAATCCGCACGTCCGGGCTCTCGACGGGTTCGATATTCACGGCGTTTGGAAATATCGACAGGAATGGAATACGCCAGCCATAATGCGTAATGACGGCCCAATTGCCATCACCATTGCCTGTGAAACGCCCCGCTTGCACAGTCGCCTGCCCATGCAGGTTCGAGCTATCAAACTTAAAGTAAGGTGGCCAAATCCAGCCCGTATCCTCATTGCGATAGACCATCGTCTCTGTACTGTCGCGCGGAATAAAACCGAGCAGGAATGTTTCTTTCTTCTCGGTGAAAATGTAGAAAACGTCGCGGTTTTCTAACTCGGTACTGCCACTGTCTGCCTGCGCATAAAACCAGCGATTGAAGGAGCCAAAGTCGGTACGGCGCGGTTCTGCCTGACTGATCTGCACGATATCATGTTGCGGCAACACATAGTGCAGGAATGACCCAGCAAGCAGCAAGGCCAGCACACGAACGATTATCCTAAAGCGTCTCATATCGAAATCCTCAGTTCGCGTTGATGGTATAGATAATCGCCGCAATCACAACGGTCGGGACAACATAGACCAATCCGATCAGTTTGGGCCGGATCGAACTATGGTAGGCTTGCATCCCTTCCGCGATAAAGGCATCGCGTGCGCCGGGTTCACCGCCATCGGGGTTTTCCGCGTCAAACTGTTTTTCCAGCCGTTCCTTGCGGACAGAGCGCGAAAAGATCGATACCGAGAAATAGATCACAGTCAGGCCAATGAAGCCAAAAATCACCAGTTTGATAAAACCCATCAGCCTCTCCCCCTCGTTAACGCACCCCACGGTCCCACGCGCGATATCAGATCAGGCTGCCTGCTGACCCGAGGCATCTCTGACATCGGTGCTTCATAGCCAAACAATGCCGCCCGCGTCCCTGCCTTATCGACTTGGTATTCCCGGTCAAGGAAATCAACGACATAAGCGCGTTTTTCATCCGACCACCCGGCATAGGTACGGTAGAATACCTCTTTGTGGCAAATGAACAGCTGGCGAATATCCAGCGGTGTCAGTTCGGCCAAGAGCATGTTCACAAGGTCCGCATCCGGGTGGTCCTTGGCGCGAAGCGTGTAGAAATAGGCTGGATGCTCTGACGTGATCGTGGGCCACGGGCCATCCTCTTCAGCCCAACGCAGCAACGCAGCCAGCCCCTGCCATGCCTCTGGCAACTTATCTGCATATTGCCGGCCCAGACGGCGCAGATCGCGGCGGGTGGCCCCGGTCAGGTCTTCTTTCATCTCAGCGGCGACAGAGGCGACGATAAAATCCATTTTCTGATGCAGGATGGCGGCGGAATCGACGCCCCGCGCCTCAAGGATCGGCTCAACCAGATCATTCAGCGTCAGAAACTTCGCAATCGCCGAACGGTCACTGAAGTCAAAGACAAACGGAACGGGCAAATCGTCAAAATCATCTGTCTTGCCTGCCACAATCGCGGCTGGATGTGCGACACCGCGGAACAAATACATGCCGCCAAACAGATCCGTCCAAAAGTTCTCTTGCCCGAACGACATTTGGTTTAGCGCGACGGGATTGCGCACCACATCCCCGGTCTTCTTGGCCATCCCGATCATATCCGCGATTAATACGTCATCATACCAACCACCCGGTTCGTTTTTGAACCGATCAATCATCGCGCCCAGCTTCTTGGCGTTTGCAACGGTCCCGCTGGTGGTATCAGCCTCGATCGCGATCTTGCGGATATCAAAAAGCTTGGCTGGCGTATCTGCGACAAAAACCGAGTTCACCAACTCCCCCGCGACCGCGTCACGCGCAGTCAGCGCAAAAAGCTCTGTGCGGTTTTCCTCAATGAACTGGCGCAAGATGCCGCGCGAGGTTGAAAACTTGGCATTCAGCAAAGGGGCGGTTGCTTGTTCGGTGGTCAGCAGAATGAACTGACGGTTCACCCCTTGATGGTTCAGGTAAAGGCCATCATCCAACTCATCACCGACCTCAGGGGAATAACCCGAAATATCAATGTGGAACACTTTTTGTTCTGTTTGGCGCCCCGTAAGGTGCTTTAGCGCACGATTATACCGCTCCACCAAAACAGGCGAATCCACCCGGATCAGGTTTCCAAACATCAGTCCTTTTTCGATCAAGCGATGCATACTACCACGTCTCCTTCACCCATTTGCGGGGCAATCCTGCCACAGATAGGATCATGATCGGCGCCCAGATGATCGCCGCGACCAGACCCAGCCTGCCGAAGAGTAGGACAGTTGTCGCGATCCCAGGCTCTAGCACCTCTGCCATGCTCAGACCTTGCCACAGGTAGAGGCAAAAGAAGAACCCAGCGGATAAAACGAATAGTAACAGGGTTGAAAGAAGGGCGTTCAGCATCAGCGGCGTCACCCCTTCTGGCAACACGCGTGCCAGCAAACGCGGCACGACAAAGGCCAGCAGGGCCAACACCAGCGCTGGCAGAAATAATGCGTCTGAAAAAAACGCGCCCAAGATTAGCCCTTTCCTTCCAGATACCGCTTCTTGGCAATCTCTTGGCGGCCAAAATCACGCACCATATTCTCAATCGCCACTTCGTCCGACTTATCGGCATAGCGGAATTCACTATCCGCGTAGCGGTTGATCTCCTGGACCACCATGTCGACCGTGATGGGCTGGCGCAACTCCGCGATCATACCCTTTTTGGTCTCATAGTCCTTGAACAAGAACAGATCAGGCTCATCCATCCATTCATCCGGCAGCTCAAAATCCATCGCACGCACTTTCACAGCATCCGTGATGTTTTTGATCGCCCGGCCCGTGAACCGTTCATCCGCCTCCTGAATGCCTTTCAGATAGGTGCCCAGCTTGGCAATCGTATCCAGATCGCCAATCTCGCCATGCACACGTTCAAAAACCTTCTGCAGACCTTCCTCATGCGGGCGGGCGTGGCTTTCAAAACTAGCGGCGACGGCCTTCTTGATCTCTTGCGCGCTGAACACCTCATGCGCGCCGACAGGAATGTCATGGTTCTTACCCATCAAGAGATAGAGGATGTCGATGTAATCCTCACGCGTTTGCGGCCCATCGACCAGAAAACGCGCACCGGCGCGCTGGCGCAAAGCGTCATCCACATTTTCGGGATAGTTCGAAAACATCCCAAAGGTGCAATTCCCGCGCACAACGGTATTGGCCCCCGCGAAACTCTCCATCAGCACAGCGGTAATCTCTAACTGCCCTGCAGATGACTGTCTGTCCCCCCGCTTACCAGCCAGCTGATCAATATCATCAATCGTCCCAAAGCCAATCACACCGGGATCAAGCACATTGTTGATAAACGCCTTGGCGTTCTGGCCAGACTTGCCCTGATAGCTGTCGATGTTATCGGTGCTCAGGTTTTGATAGCGGAATGGATACCCCGCCACCTGGCAATACTCATTCACCAAGCCCGCCATCATCTGGATCAATGTCGTCTTACCGGTGCCAGGCGCGCCATCACCCATAAAAGTAAAGATAAACCCACCCAATTCGGCAAACGGGTTCAGCTTGCGGTCAAAATCATAGGCCATCAGCATCTTGGCCAGCTTCATCGCCTGATACTTTGCAATATGGTTTCCCACGACCTCATTGGGTTTCTTGAAGGTCATGGTCAGTGCAGAACCCTTGGCCTTACGTGCCGGGGTAAAGCCCTGAACGACAAAATCATCCGCCTCAACCCGCCAGGACGCAGCATTGAAAGACGCCAAACGCCCCGCGGTCGAGGCGCGCAGGGCCACCTTCTCCATCAACTGTTCGGCATAGGCCAGCATCGTGGCAATCAGCGTCGCCTCATCCTTGGCAAACTGGCCAAGCTTCTGATCCAGCTCCCAAATCGCGCCGTGTAAGGCCAGTGGGGCATTGTCGGTCAACACCTCATCTACGCTTCCGACATCAACACTCTGTTCGCCCGCTTGGGTCGCCAGTAAAAACGACGTCGCATTGGCGAAGGTGTAAAGCGCCACCAGCGATTCTGCCGTCAGATATTCAGTGAATTCGACCGACCGGTCCTGCGGCAACCGCCCTTCCAGATTGATCCGCTTCAACTCTGTCAGCGCCGTCTGATCCGAAAATTCATCCGCCACCGTCAAAGCAATGGACAAGGCCCGGCGCAAGGCATGGGCCACGGCCGCTTGCGCAGGTGAGGTCAGCGGATCATCATCGTCCGTTTCAGCAATCCGGTCCAGCAACCGCACACCACCCGATGGGGCAGAGGTACGTGACAACAACCCCGGTGTGGTCGACCGGAACCTGCGGCGGGTCGCCGCCACATCCGGCGATTTCTCTGGCGCTTCCAATGACAGCCGGGCCTTGGCCAAACGGGGGGCATGATCCAGATGCATCAACATCTCAGCGGCAGGGATATAGTGCTTGCGGATATCCTCTTCGCGCAATTCCATCTGATCGCTTGACTGGCTCATGCCCTATCCTTCTTCTCATGTTCCCAAATACCTCCACCGGAGGCATCTTATATTTCAACGCAAAACGGCATCCGCCAAGGCTGCACGACAGCGCCACCCGTAAGATGGGTCTTGACCCACCCTATCTGTAACTCAACACCCGCCCGCTTTCGCTGACGACAAACTTGCGCACATCACGAAACCCTGCCGGGTTCCGCTCGGCCAGGGCCTGATAGGGGCGTTCTGGCATAATCAATGACCGTTGCATGCGGCTGGCACCTGTCTCGGCCCCGCCCCCTTCAAAAGGATCCAGCGCAAAGATCTGTCGCTCAACCGATCCAAACCAACCCGACTTCACATTCTCGACACGCTCAGAGACCAGCTCTTCTTCGGTCCAGACCAAGGCCCAATCTTCGCCCGCGGGCGCATTCGCCTCTTTCAGCACATCACGCAAAGGGCCAACCTGCCGGGTAAAGGCGTTGCTATACATCGGCCCAATATGAAAACGGCGCAGACGGGTGGGGTGCAGATCACCGAAATCTTCATCAAACCCTTTCGCAATCGTCAACAACTTCAAGTGCGCCAGCGACTGCGCCATCAAATGCGCCTGCGCCTCTGGCCAGCGATGCTCATCCTTGGGCAGGCCTGTCCGCCCGGTGTCTTCCAACTCCATCAGATAGATCGTGGGTAGGTTCACCTGGCTGTCATAGACCGCCCAATGGACCAGAAACCTGCGGCGATCGCCCTCATTCCCGCGCCACAGGCACTGCGGATCATTGCGCGCCCAAAACTGATCACCCCGCGACAGCTCTTCATAATAAAGCCTTTGCGACAGCGCATATTGCAGCTTGGTCGGGATTTCCTGCTCGCTCAGGATCACCCGGACCATCTGATCTTTCAGATCACCAACACCCGGCTGGGCCTCCAGATGCCGGTCCGCCTGCTGGGCATCATTCGCCATCTCAAGCAGTTCCTGATAGACAGGAAAGCCACTTTCGCGCCTATCAAAGGTCAGCTTGCCCGAATGGGCAAAGCGGCCCGCGAAATGATACTTATGCGCCAGCGCCGTGAAGGTCCAATTCAGCCCGATCAGATAGCGCGCCATCACCTCGATCTCTTTGCGATCAAAGCGACCTTCGGCCTCCATCGTGGCGGCAACCTTGGTCAGATAGCCTGTGATCTTGGCAAACTTATCAAAATACCGGCGCGTTACACGGGTATCTTCCAGCTTCATGTGATCGGCTTGGAGGTTAGTTTCGGTCACGCAAACCTCGTTCAATCCGGTTTAGCATGACCACCTTTGCATCTGAATCGTTGGATTTTCTAGAAAACCATAGGCGGAAGAAAAGCATGCCAAAACCGATGGCTAGGCCGATCCCAACCATACCCGTTTCGGAAATCGGAATTTCGCCGATCAGCGAACCAATTCCGAAAAGCGCCCCGAACACGAAGATCAGGATAACAGGCCATATGGGTTTAGAGGTCTTCACAATTGGTCGCCCCGGATCAAAAAAGAACCCTGCGAAGTCCCGGACTTGATCCGGGATCTCTTTGTTCGACACGCCCTTGACCCCAGATAAAGTCTGCGGCGATAGAAGATCAAATCTGATCCCCATACTGATTGCTATCATGCTTCTTCACGATCTCCTGGAACCGGCGCACAAAGCGTTCATCCGCTTTCGCCTTTTGCTCCAGCACCTCGCGGGCAAAGACCATGTGGTCCTCATGCGCTTCCAGCATATCCGCCATCCGGGCGTTTGTGGCCGACCCAATCGCGGCCATGGCCGACTGCGCTTCCTGATCCGTCTTCACACCAATCTCATTGATCTGGTGGGCCACATCTTGTTGTTGCGCCGTCTTCAATGACTTCGACAAAGCATCATACAGCACAACGCGTTGTTTGGTGTCTGTCTGCAATTTGTTGATCAGCACCATCTGCGTCGCCGCCTGGTTCTGCAGGCTGTCGATCCAGGTTTTGCCCTTTTCGATATAGCGTTCCAGCGTCTGGGACTTAGCCAGTTGCACCTGCTCGTTCTGCACCATCTCATTGTACTGACCGTTCAGGGCCGCGAGTTCGGTTTCCAGCTTGGTCCGCGCCGCCGCATCCTGCTCAACCGAGATCTTATTCTCTAGCTCGATAATCTTGGGGTCCATCCCAAGAATATCCGCACGCAGCGCTTCCAACTCTGCCACGGTCGCCTCACGCTCTTCCAGCGTGCCACCTAGGTTTTTTTCAACGCTAATCTTTTGTTCGTTCAGCACAGCCAACTGGCCTTCCAGCAACTGCATGATGACATCAGACTTGCTGATCAAATCCTGCAGCTTGTCATCAATCGACGCCGTGCGCATCCGCTCCTGCCGCATGCTATCGGCCTTGGCCTTGCTGAAAAACCCGATCAGGCTTTCCATGCCGGTCTTCGACCGCATCTCGTCAAAATCCTTGGAAAAGGCAGAGGTGACGTCATCAAGACCCATGATCAATTCAGCAATATTGGCATTCATCAGCTCGGTATGGGCGTGCACATCTTCAAGGCTGGCATTTTCGATATCGACCGAGATATCGGTGCCTTCCGCCATTTTCTGACGGGCCACTTCGATCCGGCTGGTCAGCTCTGAAATCTTGCTTTGCGCCTCGGCCACCTGTGCCTGGCTGTCCTTAATCTGCGTCTCAAAATTCGCCATATACGGGTCCCTCATTTTTTCTTTGATAACAGATACGTAAGCACTGCTGTCGCAATTTTCAATAATCGGCACCGCGATAGCAGGCCGTCTCAGCGTCAAGTTTGACGCTCAATCATCATAAAGAAAAGGGGTTATACGTCGTCAAATTGCGGCGGACGGTCGTTTGCCACCGCTTCTTCGCCCAAAAGCTCTTCTGGTGAGATAATCTTTGGCGGCAGCTCAATCCCGCGGCCATAGTTTTCGGGATCAACGCGGAGAGATTCTTCGGGCGAGCGGATGATCACCTTCATCGGTGCCTCGATCTGATTGTACAGGTGGATCACATCCTGATTGAACATACGGATACAACCTGCCGAACCCGAATTGCCGATAGATTCCAAATCGTTCGTGCCATGAATGCGGTAATGCGTGTCGCGGCTGCCCCGGAACAGATAAAGCGCGCGCGCGCCCAGCGGGCTGCGCAAACCACCCGGAATGCCGGCGCGGAAAGGGCCGTAAACCTCTGGCTCGGTCCGCAGCATGTTGCGTGTGGGCGTCCAGCCGGGCCATTTGCGCATGAACTTCATCGTGGTCGTCCCACGGATCGACCGACCTGCGCGCCCAACACCTACCGGATAGCGGGTTGTCGTGCCGTCTTCGCGGACATGGTATAGAAATTTGGCGTATGGATCGACATCCAGCGTATTCGGTGCGGCCTCACCATTGTAGATCCCCGACTTTCGGCGGTTCACACCTTGCAGGTATTGGGCGGGGATCCCAGGCAGAATGTACCCGGAATCTTCGATAGGTCCGTAGCCTTCTACAAAAGACACAGGCGCGGGCGCAGGCGGCTCAATTTCGGTGACAGGCACGCGCGGCGCACAGGCCGCGGCCGTGCTGGCCAGCGCCATTGCCGCGAAAGAGCGGCGAGAAAGATGAGTAACAGTTGACATCGCGCAACCCTGAATTTTTCCGAATCCCGTGATAGCACCCAGATCGGAACAGTTAAAATGGCGTCCCGGCGGATTTTCGCAAATATTATCAAAACCGTAACAATGGGCGCGATCACAGTTGTGTTAGTGAAGCATCTGCCCCAACGCCAGCCCCTTTAGGATGTCATCCACCGGCATCGCCTTCTTTCCGGCACGTTGGGCATGTGTCACTTCAACGGCGCCTTCACCACAGGCAATCGTAAAGCCGCCCAGCACCTGGCCCGGCGCTCCCGCGCCATCCACAACGCGCGCGCCAAGCAGTTTCACCCGTTCCCCCGCCACATCGCACCAAGCGCCCGGAAAAGGCGAGAGGCCGCGGATCAACTGCCCCACCTCTTTCGCTGGCTTTGACCAGTCAACGCGTGCTTCGCCCTTGTCGATCTTGGCGGCATAGGTCACGCCATCCGTCGGCTGCTGTTCAGGAACAAGCGACGGCAATCCCGCCAAAGCCTCGACCACCAGTCGCGCACCCATGGCCGACAATCTGTCATGCAACTGCCCGGTGGTTTCTTCGGGTCCAATTGCTGTCGCCTGGCGTAGCAAGACCGGCCCGGTGTCCAACCCAGCCTCCATCTGCATGATGCAAACACCTGTTTCAGCGTCGCCCGCCATGATCGCGCGGTGAATGGGTGCCGCACCGCGCCAGCGTGGCAAGAGCGAGGCATGAATATTTAGGCAGCCTGCCTTGGGCGCATCCAGGATCGCCTGCGGCAAGATCAGCCCATAGGCAACAACGACCGCGACATCCGCAGCAAGGTCGGCAAATGCACTCTGCTCTTCATCGCCCTTCAGCGAAACAGGATAACGGACCTCCAGCCCCAACGCCTCAGCCCGGACCTGCACCGGTGACGGTCGGTCTTTCTTGCCACGCCCCGCCGGACGTGGCGGTTGGCAATAAACAGCCGCAATCTCATGCCCTGCATCGACCAAAGCATCCAAAACAGGCACCGAAAAGTCAGGTGTCCCCATGAAAATTATGCGCATCGCCCCAACTTTCTATGTCCAATCAAACTTCCGCGCGGCGCGCATCCCGATACTAGCCACGTCGTGCTTTCGCCGATTTCTTTATCAACATATCCCGCTTCACACGTGTCAGGTGATCAAAGAACATCTTACCGGCCAGATGATCAATCTGATGCTGCACCGACGTCGCCCAAAGGCCTACAAAATCCTGCCGGTCCCACTGCCCGTCCGCATTCAGAAACCGAACGGTCACAGCGCGAGGCCGCGTGACCTTGGCCCAGACCCCCGGCAGGTTGGGTGATCCTTCTTCATGGTCGCGCGGTTCAACACTGCTATGCAGGATGGAGGGGTTCGCCATCCGGACGGCCTGCCCACGTTCTTGCGAGGCATCCACAACCGCCAAAGCCATATCAATGCCCAATTGCGGGGCGGCCAACCCGACACCGGGCATCATGTTCATGGCCACAATCATCTCATCCCAGATGGCGCGGACCTCATCGGTGATCTCAGGCACCGGCGTTGCAGGGGTGCGCAATACAGGATGCGGCCACATCACGAAGGGGCGGTGGGTCATTGCAAGGTCCCCGTCTGGGAAATCAGCTTGCCCTCGAGGTGATCAAACTCATGACAGATGCAAACGGCCTGCACGCCATCAAAATGACCATCATGCCAATTGCCATCCAAACCTTGCCACTTCACATCAATCCAGACAGGACGGCTGACATCGAAGCTCTTGCCCGGGATCGAGAGACAGGCCTCGGTGCCCACCTGTTCTTCGTCAGAACGCGCTGTGATCTGCGGGTTCACAAAGTGCATCGGCGCAGGATCAGCCTCTTTCCATGCGGT
This sequence comes from Pseudomonadota bacterium, assembly GCA_038533095.1. Classification (GTDB taxonomy): domain Bacteria; phylum Pseudomonadota; class Alphaproteobacteria; order Rhodobacterales; family Rhodobacteraceae; genus Yoonia. The sequence continues at coordinate 22,997 of JBCAZI010000015.1, read as the reverse complement.
ATCCACAACAAAGACACGGGCACTGACACCTATCTGTGGTGCGGCCAAACCACGGCCCGGTGCAACATACATCGTTTCAAACATATCGCGGACGAGGGTCGCCAGCGTCTGATCAAAAGCGGTCACAGGTGCCGCCTTTTCCAGCAATACCGGATCACCCTCAAAACGCAGCGGACGGATAGCCAAAGCCTAGCCCCGCGCCATTTCGCGTTTCAGCTTTTGCATTTTGCGGGTGATCATCTGACGTTTCAACGGTTTAAGGTAGTCGATGAACAGTTTGCCATCCAAATGGTCGATCTCATGCTGCACACAGGTCGCCCATAGCCCGTCAAACCGTTCGCGCCGTGCCTGGCCATCAAGATCGGTCCAGGTCACCTCAACCTCCGTCGGGCGTTCGACCTCCGCATATTGTTCTGGGATCGACAAACAGCCTTCTTCATAGACGTTGCGGTCTTCCGAGGTCCAAACCACCTCTGGATTAATCAAAACCATCGGTTCAGGCGTCGCATCATCTTCCTTGGCGCAATCCATCACCAACATCCGGCGCATCACCGCGATCTGCGGGGCGGCCAGCCCGATGCCGGGGGCGTCATACATCGTCTCGAGCATATCATCGGCCAAACGGCGCAAATCATCGTTTACGGAAGGCACAGGGGCCGCGACCCTTTTCAGGCGTGGATCAGGGTGGATAAGTATATTTCGCAAAGCCATGTCGATGATTTAGGCCGCAACCCGCGGAAATGCAAACGCAAGAACGGTGTAACCTTGACGTTACATATCGCCAACCATATGTAACCCAAAGGTTACTTAGAGACGAAAAGGAGAAATCATGTCTGCCAACCCCATCAGCCGCATCCGCCTTTTTGGAAGTGCGGCCATCGTTATCACCACCGTTGCGGCCTTGGCCGCGGCACTCTTGTCCGTTGGACCATCAGGGTTGGTCTGGGCCGGCATCATCGGCACCATTGCCATTGGCTACGCTGCGCTGTCCTTCATCCTGCACCTGCGGTACCCCGACGCGGCAGAGGCGGCCTGGGATGAACAAAACACCATTGCCCATCGCGATAGCATCATCTTTGGCTTTTGGGCTGTCTTGTGGGTCTTTCTTGTGTTCCTGGTACTCAGCCTGACAGGCCGTATGGACCCCGCAACGGCATTCTATTGGTTAGGCCCTGTATTGGGTGCCGTGCCGCCTGCCCATTACATTGCATCGGTGCTGCTGGGCCGCGCTGAATGACGACCAAGCTGATCGTAAACCTGCGTGCACATCGCACGCAGGCCAACCTAACCCAAGCAGAATTGGCAGATCTCGTCGGCGTATCGCGCAAAACGATCAATACCATCGAAAACGGCATATTCACACCGTCGACCACGCTCGCTCTCACGCTCGCCGATGAATTGGATTGCAGCGTCCATGATCTGTTCGCACTGCCAGAATAGCGCTTGCGCTCACCGCCAAGCCGCTTAGCTTGACGCAGTGAAGACAGGAGCACGCCATGACATTCGACCACGCCCCCGACCGCCGCAACACCCATTGTGTCAAATGGGACAGCATGGAGGCGCTGTATGGTGTGAGCCCTGATGAGGGCATCTCGATGTGGGTGGCCGATATGGAATTCGCCGCGGCCCCCTGCATCCAGAAATCCGTGCAAGATATGGTCGACCACGGGGTCTATGGCTACTTCGGCGATGACAGCAAATACAAGGCGGCGATCCAGTGGTGGATGGAAACCCGTCATAGTTGGAAGATTGATCCGGCGTGGATTTTCACGACACACGGTCTGGTCAATGGCACAGCCATGTGCGTGGACGCTTTCACCAACCCCGGCGACGGCGTGGTCCTGTTCGCCCCCGTCTATCACGCCTTCGCCCGCGTGATAGAAGCCGCCGACCGGCAGGTCGTGGAATGCGAATTGGTCAACACCAATGGGCGCTATGAGATGGATTTCACCGCCTATGACGCCCAGATGACCGGGAACGAGCGTATGGTCATCCTCTGCTCACCGCATAACCCCGGCGGGCGGGTGTGGAGCAAGGCGGAATTGCAGGCGGTTGCCGCCTTCGCCAAACGGCATGAGTTGATCCTTGTCTCGGACGAAATCCACCATGATCTGACCATGCCCGGCCAGACCCATATTCCAATGGCCCATATCGACGGGATCACTGATCGATTGGTGATGATGACGGCCACAACCAAAACCTTCAACATCGCAGGCAGCCATTCTGGCAACGTTATTATCGAAGACCCCGATCTGCGCGCGCGCTTTGGCAAGCGGATGGCAGCCTTGGGGTTGTCGCCCAACAGTTTCGGGCTGTTCATGGCCACGGCAGCCTATTCGCCCGAAGGTGCCGCATGGGTGGATGAATTGCGCCGCTACCTTGACCAGAACCGCAAGATTTTTGACGCAGGGATCAACGCAATCCCCGGCTTGTCATCCATGAACCTGGAAGCAACCTATCTGGCTTGGGTCGATTTCGCAGGCACAGGCATGTCACGCGAAGAGTTCACGGCACGCGTCCAGGACACTGCGAAAATCGCCGCCAATCATGGACCGACTTTCGGCACTGGCGGGGACAGTTTCCTGCGCTTCAATCTTGGGGCCCCAAAGGCACAAATCGAAGACGCGGTCCGCCGTATGCAAACGGCCTTTGCAGACCTGCAATAGGCTGGGCTAGCGGCTAATGAGCCCGGCAGGCACAAAGTCAGGACGCACGAAATCTGCCGCAGGCTGGGTCGCGACAGGCGTGGCCCATTTGAACTCAAACACCCGCTCAACATCTTCATCAATCGACGACACCACAAGACAGGTATAAAGATGCTTGGGCCCGTCATAGATATCGACATGGCCGCGCAACCGCTCTGACCCTTCCAGATCAAGGGCAAAGCCCCCATCCCAAAACCGGCGAATGCGATAAGTCTCATCGCCGTCGTGAACCGACAGACGATCTTTGCGCTTTAATGCAGCTTTGCGCGCCTCTTCTAAACCCTGGCGCACCGCATCAGGTAAAAACGTATACATCACAAGCCCCTCCAGACTGTGCAAAAGATGGCCCGATAAAGGTAAATTTCAAATGACAAAATCCGCCGCAGCGCAGAAAGCCCTTATTCTTATGCCTTCACGCGCGGTCGCAGCACATGCGGCTTGGCCGCGTCATAAAGTGCCGAGTCAGGAAACCCATGCGAATCGGCCAAAGCAGGGCCCACCAGGATCAGCGCGGTGCGGGTAATCTTCGCCGCGCGCACCTTCTCGCGCACATCCATCAGCGTGCCGCGAATGATCATCTGGTCGGGCCAGCCGACGCGATAGATCACGGCCACCGGACAATCCGCGCCATAGTAGGACGCCAACTGCCGCTCAATCTCGCGTAGGGCACGAATACCTAAATGGATCGCAAGCGTCGCACCGGTGCGCGCAAAATTCTCAAGCGTCTCACCCTCAGGCATCCCCGTCGATTTCATCGACATACGGGTCAGAATGATTGACTGCGCCACCTCTGGCACCGTCAGTTCAGTGCCCAATGCGGCAGCGGCGGCGGCATAGGCAGGCACGCCCGGGATAATCTGGTAATCAATCCCATCAGCCTTCAACCGCCTGATCTGCTCAGCTATCGCTCCGTAAAGCGATGGATCACCCGAATGCACGCGGGCCACATCCTGCCCCTTGGCATGCGCCTTGACGATCTCACCATGCGTCTCATCCAAGGTCATCGGGGCCGTATCCATGACCAATGCCCCTGCGGGCGCACAGGCGACAACCTCGGCAGGGACCAGCGAGCCAGCGTAAAGACAGACCGGACATTGCCCAATGATCCGGGCCGCTTTTAACGTCAGCAACTCAGGATCACCCGGACCTGCGCCAATAAAGTAAACGGTCATCGCAAGACCCCCATCTTTCCATGTCCAATCAAACTTTCGCCGAAGGCCACGGGATGGCGGGTGGGGCGGCTTTGGCGCCAGCCAAACAGCGTCATCCCGCCAGATCCCCATCAATCTTACGAGCGTAACCACGTGGCGTATACATACGCGGACCCTCACCCAACACAGCCAAGCGCGAATGCGATGACCCAACCAAAACAACGGTCAGCATATCCACCTCATCCACTTCCAATTCATCCAACCTGCGATAGCGGATATTCTCCTCTGGCCGGCCCAATGACGATGCCAGCATCACCGGCGTATCTGCCGGGCGATGCTGCAACAGGATCTCACGCGCTTCGGCCAACAACACCCGCCTGCGCATCGACACCGGATTATAGAAGGCAATCACAAAATCACCCTCTGCCGCCGCCTTGAGCCGCTTCACAATATCCTCACGTGGCGTCAGCAGGTCCGACAGCGAAATCGCACAGAAATCATGGCCCAAAGGCGCCCCGGCACGGGCCGCAGCCCCTTGCAAAGCACTCACACCCGGCGAACAGACGACCTCAACCCGGCGTGCCGCATCCGTGACCCCCATCTGATCCGGGCCACGGTCCAGCAGTTCAAAAACCAGAGCCGCCATCGCATAGATACCTGCATCCCCCGAACAGACCAAAGCCACGTTCTTGCCCTTCCCGGCCTGTTCTAGCGCATAGCGGCAGCGTTCTTCCTCCCCGCCCAGCGGAAAATCCGACCGTTCCTTGCCCACGGCCAAAGGTCCCAGCAAATCAATATAAAGACCGTAGCCCACCAGCTCTTCCGCCTCGGACACAAGGCGCGACACCTCTGGCGTTCGCCAGGCCGCTTGACCGGGGCCAATACCCACAACCGACAACCGCCCACGCGCGCGGCCTTCAAACCCCACCAATGGCGCGGGCGTCACGACCAAGGCACAGGTGGCATTTGCGGTCTTGCGCTTGGCCACCAAGAACTCGCCCGCATCCCCCGCTTGCACCAAAGCAGCCGCCTCCGCCACGCCATGCGTGCCCACCTCGGCAAAAACCACGTCGGATGGGTTTTGCAAACGGGGCGTTTGGGCTTCCAAGGCATCCGCCTCAAACAGGCGCAGCGGCACATCCAAATCTGCCGCCAATGCGATGATTGCTGGCTCATCGGCCTTCAATGAAATGGTGTTAACCGAATGTACCGCCTCTGGTGTAACGCCTGCCTCTTGCAACACACTGGCCACCAAGTCAGCCAGCTCCTTGGGCGGGCAATTGCGCGCGCAACCAACCCCAAGGGTCAGCCGCTGAGGTGCAAACTGCAGATGGGCCGCGCCTAAGTCATTTTGCCGCGCCATGGTGCAGGACAGGCGTAAACAGCCACCTTTCGGCAAATCAGCCAACCAGGGCGCATCGCCAATCACCTCAGCTCCGCCGCCAGCCAGCAAACTGGCCATCGCCGCCTTAGCATCGGCGCGATTGACCAGCCGCCAACCGGCGGGCGGTTCATCCAATGCGATCCCAAGGGCCACATCACCCGCCGTTGTCATGGCCGAGACGGCATCCAAAGCCGCAGCAATCTGCGCGGACAATTTATTCGCACCCCGATGCCCGCCCAACAACGGCACCACAACAGCACCGTCATCAGACACGGAAACCACAGGCGGCTCGGTCGTCTTGTCAGCCAAAAGCGGGGCCACAGCACGGATCAAAATACCAGAGGCACAGACGCCAACAATCGGCACACCCGCGGCGAACAGATCGCGCGCATGATCCAGCGCATTGGCAAAAAACGCATCCGCCTGATCAACCCGGCCTTCACGGCCATGAACCTGCGCACCAAGGGTGGCCGCAACGCCATGCGCCGTTCGCTCGCCAGAGCGCGACAGCGCCAGAACTACCGGTTTCAAAGCCAAGGATCGGCCCCTTTCGTCAACAGGATCATCGAAAAATACGGCGCTTTTTCGGGCGCATCCGCAAGTGGCAGCACCACTTCTTGCGGCAACGTGGCCCGTTCAACGTAAACAGCATCCCTTGTCAGCCCAAGGTCATCAATGACGGCCCTGATCTTGGCCAAATGACGCCCGACCTTCATGATTGCGACACTTTCGGCACCTTCGATGCGCATACGCAGTTCGTCCTGCGGCAATGGTCCTGGCAAGACGGTCAGACGTTCATTACGGGCGGCCAAGGGCATGCCAGCGCGCGCAGCACATGCGGTGACAGAAGTAACGCCGGGAACGATCTCAACGCGGTAGTCTGCGGAAAGGCGGGCGAAAAGATACATGAAGGAGCCATAGAAAAACGGGTCGCCCTCACATAGACAGATAACATCATCACCGCTGTCCAAAGCCGCAGCGATCTCGGCGGCACCTTTGTCATAGGCCGCCTGCGCAGGCGCGCGTTCCACCGACATTGGCACATCCATCACGATCTCACGCGCGTCCGCCGCAATCAAATCGGCGGCAATGGCGCGGGCAAAGCTGGCAGCACCGGCCAGCGTCGGGTAGGCCACTACTTTCGCACCCTCAATCAAACGCGCAGCGCGCAGTGTCATCAGATCAGATGCGCCGGGCCCCAACCCTACACCGTAAAGCACCCCTGCTTCATCTTGGTCTGTAAACTCCCGCCGGAGGCTCCCGGTCATCGCTTCACAAGGCTCCATTGCGTGACGGGCATCAAGGGCCGCCACCCGGTCAGACGCCCGACGGGTTCAGCACGGTGCACCGAAAGTTTGACCAGATCACCACCATGCGCCTTATGCAGAGCGATTAGCTCCGCCTCGCTTTCCAAGGTTACGGCATTCGCCACCAAACGGCCCAAGGGGCGCAAGGCCGCCCAAGCGGCGTCGAAGGTTTCGCGGCTGAGCCCACCCCCGATGAAAATCGCATCGGGGGCTTCCAGCCCGTCCAACGCCTCGGGCACTGTCCCTTCGACCAAGGCTAGCTTTGGCACGCCCAATGCCAATGCGTTGGCCGCGGCCATCGCGCGTCTGTCTGCGCGCGGCTCAATCCCCACAGCACGTGCATAACGCGCCGCGCGCATCCACTCGATAGCAACAGAACCGCAACCGCAGCCGATATCCCACAAAAGCGCGCCGCGCATCGGCATGAGTTTGGCCACCGTGGCGGCGCGTACCTCTTGTTTGGTCATCGTGCCGTCAGACTGAAACAGATCATCAGCGAGGCCCGGTACACGCGGCAAAAGCGCGGCATCAGGGGCCGCAATGCACTGCACGGCCAGCGTATTGAAAGCAGGCACGGTGTGATCCCAACTGTCGGCCCGCCCATCAAAGCGCGCCTCATCCTTGCCACCCATCGCAGCCAAAACCGTCATCTTGGATTGGCCAAAGCCGCGCGCGGTCAGGAAGGCTGCAATCTGTGCCGGTGTTTCAGCCCCGGTCGTCAATACCAGCAATTGCGCATCCGGCTGGATGAAGGCGATCATCTGCTCGACCGGACGGCCATGGACCGTCAGCGTCTCCACATCCGGCAGCGACCAGCCCATGCGTGCGGCAGCAAGCTGAAAAGCAGAGAGTTGGGGATGATAGATAATTTCTGACGGATCAATCGCGCGCCCGATCCTTGCGCCGATTGAAAACCAAAGCGGATCACCGGTTGCCAAAATAACGACGCGCTTGCCGCGCAGGCCCTCAATCGTGGAAATCAGCGCATCAAAGGGGCTGGGCCATGCAAGGCGCTCTGCAGTTAAATCCTCGGTCAACGTATGATGCCGTTCGCCACCGACAATGATCTCGGCCGCCTCAACCACAGCGCGGGTCGCCGGGACCAGCCCATCCATTCCGTCTTCGCCGATGCCCACGATATGTAGCCAAGGTTCAGCCATCTTCGGGCAACCCCGCAGCCAAAGCGTTCACCGCAGCAGAGGCCATGGCCGACCCACCACGCCGCCCGCGCAAAGCCACGTATTCGCAGCCGCGCGGGTTTGCGGCCAATTCGGCCTTGCTTTCCGCCGCACCGACAAAACCCACCGGAAAGCCCAAGATCACTGCGGGTTTCGGCCAACCTGCGTCCAGCAGTTCAAGCAGGTGAAATAATGCCGTCGGGGCATTGCCAATCGCAACAACAGCGCCTTCAATCTGGTCGCGCCACAGCTCTACCGCCGCGGCAGAGCGTGTATTGCCAATTTCTTGCGCGCGCGCGGGAACCGCCGGATCATTCAAGGTCACGATCACTGCATTATCGGCAGGCAAGTACCTGCGAATAATCCCTGCACCAACCATTTCGCAATCACACAGGATCGGCGCACCCGCCTGCAAGGCTTTGTGTCCCGCTTCGGCCGCACCTTGCGAAAAGGCCAGCCGATCCGCGACCTCAACCATCCCGCAAGCATGGATCAACCGTGTGATCAGCGGCTGCATCGCAGGCGCAAACCGCTCTAACCGCGCCTCGGACCGGACGGTCGCAAAGCTTTGCGCATAGATCGCAGAAGGGTCTGTTTCATAAGGGCGCACGTCGCTGACTTTCATTCAACCAAGACTTTACGCCTTGGCTTTGGTTTTGCGCGCACTTTCCGGCCCATGCGGGTGTTTGGCATGGGGGTAAGGGGCGTGGTGATGGTCGTGATCATGATCGTGGTGGTGATGGTGGTCATGGCCGTGATGATGGTAGTGATGGTGATGATGATCCGCGGCCTCAAGCCGGCACATGCCAGTGCAGAACGTGTCACAGAGCGCGCAATCAGCCACGTTTGAGCCCGGCGCGTTTGCCCCTTGCCCTTCGACATGGTGGTGATGGCTTTCCTGCACGGCCCCAACCTCACCCTCGAAACCCAACACAGCCGTGCGGTATTTACACAGCACGCAGGTTGGTGGCGGAACCGCCCCGAAAGCAGGATGCGCGCGCTCTTCGGCGCTGATGTGGTGATGTCCGCCTTCTTCCAACGCCAGCACCTGACTGCGATACCCGCAGATACCGCAGTTTGGCGGCGGTGTGTCGCTGACCTGTTCCATGACCCGTTCGGCAAAGGTCTCCAACACCTTGGGATGGTCGCCCAGATAGCCAGCTTTGACGAATTGGATGCCTGGGTGTTCGGCCGCTACCTGATCGGTGAAACCATAGATCCGGTCAATCAGAATGCCCGAGAACAAGAAATAGGGGAAGACGATGACCCGCTTGTAAGGCAGGCATGCCACGTGTTGCAGGCAGGGCTCAACCAAGGGGAAGGTCACCCCGGAGTAGCCAACCTCGCACCATCCAAAACCCATGCCTTCTTGCAGCATGCGCGCGATTTTGGACACATTGCCGTTGGCATCCGGGTCAGAGGCGCCGCGTCCGATGACCACAAGGCAGGTTTCGGTCAAAGGCGTCTCGCCGTGATCGGCATTGGCCTGATCAACAGCATCCTGAATACGGCCAGCGGCGGCAGCGATCATCTTTGGGTCAACACCCAATTCGCGGCCATATTGCACCTGCATGCCATGTTTGGCGGCATAGGTATTCAGTACGGTTGGAATATCGTTCTTGGCATGCATCGCCGCAAACAGCATGCCAGGCACCGCCAAAATGCGCTCGCACCCTGCTTCACGCAATTTGTCCAACCCATCACGGATGACCGGGTTTGCAAACTCCAGATAGCCGTAGTCGGTCAACCAATCGTCCGGCAGATAGGCGGGCAGCTTATCGGCAAGGGTTGCGAATTCATCAACCGCTGATTGGCTGCGCGATCCGTGACCGCAGATCATGACGCCGGTTTTCATGCAGGTTCCTCTTCCAGCTCTTCCTCGGCCTTCGCGTCAGCTTCTTCGGCCTTTTTGCCTTTCAACGCGCCCCAGATAGCGGCCAAACCAGCGAGCCCAATTGCAATCCCGGCAGCCCAATGATCATGGCCTGCGACATCGGCCAAATGGCCCGGATGGGCCATGGCCGACGATCCAACGGTTATCAGCAAAACTGTCAGTAACCCGCGCATGGGCGTTCTCCCTTTAATCGCAGAACCAGAGAGCCCGTTACCCGGGTCTTGACGACGAGAGGCACCGTTCCCGTGTTGGGTCAACTGTGCCGTCTCCAACCTCTCTGGCCATCGCAATGGCTTCGTCAGTCATCGGTATAGTCGGGCCAACAGGGCAGAGCAAACGCTTAAACGACCCAAATGCGCCAAGGGGCGGCAAGGGAACTTTAAAGGCTTGTGTGCATAAACGCACTCAGGTTGCGCCTTCACACCGGTTTGTTCAGACAGGCAAAGGGGCTACATCGCGGTTAACAAAGAATTAAGGATCGCAAAGATGGGCCAATTGGTAGACGGCGTGTGGCATGACGTTTGGTATGACACCAAAACGACGGGCGGCGCCTTTGTGCGCAAGGATGCGCAGTTTCGCAATTGGATCACCGCAGATGGGTCTGCAGGGCCTTCTGGCGAAGGGGGCTTCAAAGCCGAAAGCGGGCGCTATCATCTTTATGTCTCTTACGCTTGCCCTTGGGCGCATCGGGCGCTGATCTTCCGGCAGTTGAAAGACCTGACCGACCACATCAGCGTCTCAGCCGTGCACCCCGATATGCTGGCAGACGGCTGGACGTTTGAAACAGATGATCATGGTGCGACCGGCGACACATTGTTCGGTCTGCCATTCGCGCGCGACATCTACATCAAAGCACTGCCTGACATGAACGGGCGGGTGACTGTGCCGATCTTGTGGGACAAAACACGCGAGACGATCGTGTCGAACGAAAGCTCCGAAATCATTCGTATGTTCAACGCGGCTTTCAATGACATCACGGGAAACACCGATGACTATTGGCCAGAAGAGCTGCGCGATGACATCGCCCTGGTTAACGACCGAATTTATGAGACGTTGAATAACGGTGTCTACAAATGCGGGTTCGCAACTACACAGGCAGCATATGACAAGGCGGTTCACCCGCTGTTTGATACGCTGGACTGGTTGGAAGAGCGGCTAAGCCAGAACCGCTACCTCATGGGAGACAGGCTGACCGAGGCGGACTGGCGGTTGTGGACGACACTGATCCGCTTTGATCCGGTCTATCACTTGCATTTCAAATGTAACCGCAAACGGATCGCCGATTATCCTAATCTGTCAGGCTACACGCGTGAACTCTATCAGATGCCCGGTATCGCCGAGACGGTGAATATGCATCATATCGTGCGCCACTATCACTACAGCCACGAAACCATCAATCCGCACCGGATCATCCCGATTAACCCGGAACCAAAGTATGACGCCCCGCACGGTCGGGGCGATTGATAGCATAGTGGTGCACAATGGCGGCGAGGTCTTTGGGCGGTGTGGTCGTTTCGATCAAGGCCCGCGCATTGGCCGCATGATTAAAGATCGACCCGTCTGAAAAGAAAGTCGTGTCCGTCACAAAGACCACATTCGCATCCGGTTGACGGAAACGCACAAGGTCAGCCACCGCAAAGGCACTACCCTCGGCCAATACCAGATCAAGCACGACCACATCAAATTCGGTCTCTTCAATGGCCAGCAAAGCTGCTTCTGCGCTGTTGACTAAGGTCACATCGACATCGAGACGGGCCAGATGTCGCTGCCACAGGCCGCCCAGGTCGCTATTTCTATGGACTATCAATGCACGCATATTTCCCCACAAAATCTGGCGTTGATTGACACGCCGCTAAACGGATTCTTAACCAGTTGCTAACCAACCAGCGCTCAAATCGTTAACGAATGGTTAACGTCACCCTGCGGCTATACCAAAGAACAGGTAATTGCCGATGGGCTTGTGCTTGTGGCGCGAATCCGCTTGAAACAGATGCATATTGAAGAGGCAGATTTGCATGACAACCTGGATCACGATTTGCGACACCTGCAAGCAGGAAGGCTGGGAATCAGGCGATATGGCTGAAACCGATGGCGAAGCACTGGCCAGTCTGATCGAAGCGGCGGCAACTGGACTGCAAGAGGTGAAAACCCGCCGGGTGTCCTGTCTTATGGGCTGCAAGAAGGCCTGCAACGTCGCGATCCAGGGGGCGGGCAAGCTAAATTACACGCTGGGTGAATTTGAACCCACAACAGAAGCGGCCAGCGGGATCGTGGCCTATGCTATGGCGCATGCTGGATCAGAAACAGGCCAGGTGCCCTATCGCGAATGGCCGCAGGCGGTGAAAGGCCACTTCGTGACGCGCCACCCGCCTTTGCCCCAAGACGAATGAACGAAAAGCGCGACCACGGGGGCGGCCTGGATGCCGCGATTGCGGCCCATGGCGGCACGCGCGCAGACTGGCTGGACCTGTCAACGGGGATCAACCCTGTGCCCTACCCGATGCCGTCACTACCGCATGACGCATGGACCGCACTTCCCGATGAGGCCGCATTTGCGCGGCTTTATGCATTGGCACGCCGATTCTGGAATGCGCCCGACAGCGCCGCAATCATCGGGGCAACGGGCGCGTCTGCGATTATCGCGGCCTTGCCCCGCGTGATCCCCATGGGAGAGGTCTGCATCCCAGGCCCCACGTATAACGAACATGGCGCGGCCTTCGCCGCCTCTGGCTGGCGCTTGGGTCAAGACCCAAGCCACACGCTGGTCGCGGTGCATCCCAACAACCCCGATGGGCATATCTGGCAGGTCAGCGATTTTGAGGCGGCCTATACGATCATCGACGAAAGCTTTTGCGACGTCATGCCAGATCGATCCCTTATCCATCTTGCGGCCCGACCCGGCACGATTGTCTTAAAAAGCTTTGGCAAGTTTTGGGGGCTGGCGGGCCTGAGGTTGGGATTCGCCATCGGTGATCCCGCACTGATCGCGAAGCTGACCGACCTTTTGGGACCTTGGCAGATCTCAGGCCCGGCATTGTCCATCGGGGCCGAGGCATTGGCAGACCCGGTGTGGGCCGATGAGACGCGGGTGCGGTTAAGTACTGATGCCGCGCGCCTCGACACATTGATAACGCGCAACAAAGCGGAACTTCTGGGCGGCACATCATTATTCCGGCTGTATCAGATCGAGAATGCGCAAGCCACGCAAACAGCGCTTGCGAAACACCACGTGTGGTCCCGGACATTCCCCTATGCCCCCAATTGGCTGCGTCTGGGCTTGCCCGCACCTGACCGCTGGGCGCAGTTGGAAGCTGCGTTTTGACACTGGTCTTTGGCATGTTGCTTGACGCGCTATTGGGAGAACCCAAATGGCTCTGGTCCCGCGTCCAGCATCCCGCCGTGTTGATGGGGCGGTTGATTGGGTGGTGCGACCAGAATTTTAACAAGGGTGACAACAAGCGGTTGATGGGCGTGCTCACGATTGGGGGCCTGTGCACGGCAACAGGCGCGCTGGGTTGGATCATCCAACTCGCCCCCGGATACATCCTTGATGTCATCGTGCTGGCCATCTTGCTGGCGCAGAAATCACTGATCGATCATGTACAGGCTGTGGGCGATGCCTTGCGCCTGTCACTTGGCGATGGCCGGCGTAGCGTGGCCATGATCGTGGGGCGGGATACCAAGGACATGGATGCCTCCGCTGTTTCGCGTTCCGCTATAGAAAGTGCAGCAGAAAACCTCTCTGACGGTGTGATCGCCCCGATTTTCTGGTTTGCCATGGCAGGGCTACCGGGCCTGCTGATCTATAAGATCACCAATACCGCCGATAGCATGATCGGCTACCGCACGCAGAAACACGCGGCATTTGGCTGGGCGGCGGCGCGGCTCGACGATCTTCTCAATCTCATCCCAGCCAGGCTGACCGCCCTGTTGATCTGGACAGTCACATCACGCCCCAACCCCAAAGCCATCATCAAAGAGGCGCCGCTGCATTGTTCACCCAACGCAGGCTGGCCAGAGGCGGCGATGGCGCATGGCCTTGATATCGCGCTGAGCGGGCCGCGCAGCTATGACGGCAAGGTCAGGGACTATCCCTTTGTGAATGCGGATGGGGAAAGAACGCTTGGACCAGACGATATTGATCGCAGCGTTAAGGTGCTTTGGAAGACTTGGGCGCTGACACTTGGATTGGCATTTGTCAGCGCTGTTTTGATGGGCTTGCTCTGACCCGAGGCCCTGTTAGGTTGACCCCAAGCCTGAATTTCGGAGACCGTCCATGCGCGCCGCAGCCCTTGCCCTTTCGCTTCTTGCCAGCACCGCCACCGCCCAAACCTGCGGCGGACCCGTCAATGCCTTCATCGATGGCGTCAAGGCTGAGGCGCGTGCGCAGGGTATTCCGGCACAGACCATTGATGCATTTTTTCAAGGGGCACGCATCGAGCAATCCGTGCTGAATGCAGACCGTTCACAGGGCGTTTTCCAACGTGATTTCATCAGCTTTTCACGCGCCTTGATCAGCCAAAACCGGATCAACAACGGACGGGCCAATGCGCAAAGGTTCGACAGCACCTTTGACACGATCGAGGCACGTTTCGGCATTCCGCGCGGGGTGCTGTTGGCCTTTTGGGCGTTCGAGACGGATTATGGGCAGGTCCAAGGCAGCTTTAATACACGCAACGCCCTGCTGACGCTGGCGCATGATTGCAGACGGCCCGAACTCTTCCGCCCACAACTGATCGCCGCGATTGAGCTTTATCGGCGTGGCGGGATGAACCCGGCCACCACAACAGGCGCATGGGCGGGCGAAATCGGGCAGTTGCAAAAGCTGCCGCGCGAAATTGTGCGGCAAGGCATGGATGGCGACGGTGATGGGGTGGTTGATCTGAAAGGATCCTCCCCCGATGCGCTGATGACGGGTGCAAACGTCCTGTCATCGCTGGGGTGGCGACCGAATGAGCCTTGGCTACAGGAAATCACTGTGCCCGAGAACCTTGATTGGTCGCAGACCGGGCTGAACCACAAAGCGAGCGTGCGCGATTGGGCGGCACGCGGGGTACGCGCACGCGAAGGCAGCCTGGGGCCATCCAACCTGCCCGCCTCGGTCCTTCTGCCGATGGGGCGCAACGGTCCGGCTTTCCTCGCCTATCCGAATTTCGAGGTCTATTTCGATTGGAACAAAAGCTTTGTCTACGTGACGACTGCTGCCTATTTTGCCACCCGGCTTGGTGGTGCCGCGGTCTATGACGCTGGCAACCCGACCGCCCCGCTCAGCGGCGCGCAGATGCAGCAGCTGCAACAAAAACTCACCCAACGCGGGCATGATGTTGGCGGGATTGATGGGATATTGGGGGCCATGACGCGCGCTGCGGTACAAAAAGAGCAGGTGCGCCTGGGACTGCCAGCAGACGCTTGGCCGACAACAGACCTGCTTAACAGGCTCTGACGACCATCTTCATCTTGGCCCAAAAACTCCCGCCGGAGGCAGCGCGACCTAGGCCACCATCGCTGCCGCTTTTTTCAGGTCAACCGACACCAGCTGTGACACGCCCTGCTCGCCCATGGTCACACCAAACAGCCGGTCCATCCGGCTCATCGTGACCGCATGGTGGGTGATGATCAGGAAGCGCGTTTCAGTGCGGCGGGTCATCTCATCCAGCAGATCGCAGAAACGGGTCACGTTTGCATCATCCAGCGGCGCATCAACCTCGTCCAGCACACAGATGGGCGCGGGGTTTGCAAGGAAGACAGCAAAGATCAGCGCCAAGGCGGTCAGTGTTTGTTCACCGCCCGAGAGCAGCGACAAGGTGCTCAGCTTCTTGCCGGGTGGCTGGCACATGATCTCGAGCCCCGCTTCCAGCGGATCATCTGACTCGACTAGCACCAGCTTCGCCTCGCCACCGCCAAAGAGGTGGGTAAACAGCAGGCCAAAGTTTTCATTCACCTGTTCAAAGGCGGTAAGCAACCTCTCGCGACCCTCTTTATTGAGGCTCGCAATGCCAGAGCGCAGCGCCGCGATCGCCGCCTCAAGATCGGCCTTTTCGGACACCAGCGCGTCATGTTCAGCCTGCACCTCTTTGGCGTCTTCTTCAGCGCGCAGGTTGACGGCACCCAGACTGTCACGCTGACGTTTCAGCGTGTTGACCTGACCTTCGATCACCTCTGCCGCCGGCATCTGATCGACATCCGTTTCAAGCGTCTCTAGCAGCTTGTCCGGTGTCACCTCTTGCGCTTCCATAATACGCTCGGCGGCATAGGCGACCGTTTCTTTGGCCGCATCCGACCGCGCCTCTGACCGCGCGCGCGCCTCACGCGCTTCAGAGGCTTGGCGCTCTGCTTCGCGCTCTTGATGGCCCGCCTCGCGCAACACGTTATCGGCCTCAGCCAGTTTGTCGGCAGAGGCTTTGCGGCGGGTTTCGGCCTCATCAATCGCATCGGCCAATTCCGCGCGTTTCGCCGCAATTTCTTCGGGCGCTGCGGTTGCTTCGGCTAAAGCTTCTTCGGATTCGGTCTTGCGCTGTGCTAGTTCAGCGGTCCGCTTGTTGGCCGTTTCCAACCGGTGCTTCCAGCCGCTGATTTCCTTGGTGATCTCTTGGCTACGCTTCAAACGTGCCTCACCTTCGCGGCGCACCTCATCATGGGCCGACCGGCGGGACATCATGGTGATCCGCGCGGCCTCCACGGTCATTTTCACATCTTCGACCGAGGCACGCGCGGTATCCAGATCACCCAGATCCTTTGCCGCCTTTTCTGCGGCGGCCAATGCGCGGCGGGCCGTCAGCGCCTCTTCCTCATGACGTTTCATCGCCAGTCCAAGGCTTTCCAGCTTGCCTTGCGACAAGTTGCGATCCGCCTCAGCCCGGCTGGCCGCACGGTTGGCATCGGCCACTGCGCGATCGGCATCGCGGCGCGCTTGGCGGGCGGCATGATCGGCCTCAGTCTGCTCTTTAAGCATCGCAGTCAATGTTTCATGCGCCTGCGCGGCTCCCACAGCCGTAGCTGAGGCCTCTTCTAAATCGCGCTTCAATTCGGTCAGGCGGTTTAACTGCTGCAGGCGCAAAGCCGCCGCCGATGGCGCGTCTTCGGCCCCGGCGCGGAACCCGTCCCAGCGCCAAAGATCACCCTCAACCGATACCAAGCGCTGGCCCGGTTTGAGGTCCGCCTGCATCCGCGCCCCATCAGCGGCATCCACCAGCCCAACCTGGCTCATCCGGCGGGCCAATACCTCTGGCACGGTGACATAGTTGGTCAGCGCCATCACGCCGTCGGGCAATGTCTGCGACGCGCCATAACCGGGCAGCAAGGCCCAGCCGGACTTTGCATCATCCGCAATAGCGGGTGCGCGCAAATCATCGGCCAAGGCCGCACCAAGCGCCTTTTCATAGCCACCCTGCACGCGCAGCAGGTCAAGCACCTGACCACCCTCTGCCGTGTCACGCTCCACCAGTTTTGCCAACGCCGCGACCTCAGCACGCAGGGCATTCGCCTCGCCTTCGGCCTCTGACCGTAGCGCCCTAGCATCGCTTTCGCGCGCTTGCGTATCGGCGCGTGCCGTTTCAGCAGCAACCAGCGCTTTATCGGCCGCCTCAGCAGCCGCGACCGCGGCTTTCTCGGCCTCGCCAGCGGCTGCAAAATCAGCCTCAGCCTGCTTCAACGCGGCCTCAGCTTCGGCCATCGCAGCCTTGGCGCGCGCCGCCTCTTCTTCGCTCTTACCCAGCGTTGTGCGGTTATCATCCAGCAAGCGCTGCGCAGATTGGTGACGTGCCGCCAAGCGTGCCACATCCTCTGTCAGCTGCGCCAGATCCGCCTCACGCTGCTGCAAAACGCCCGCTGCCTCATGCGCCGCGACCTGTGCCTCTTCCAGTCGTGCCTCATGGCCTTCGCCTGCTTTGCCGATCTCGCGCGCTTCCCATTCCAGCCGTTCTATTGTTTCGCCCGCGTCTTTGTTCAGCCCGCTTTCACGCTCCATGTCATGTGTCAGCTGTTCGATACGTCCGCGTAACGTGTCGATCATATCCAGTGCGCGCTGTTCTTGGTCTTTCAGCGTGTCGCGCTGGACCTGCAAACGCTGCAAGACAGCAGCGGCAATCGCCTCTTCCTCGCGCAGCGGCGGCAAAGCCTCTTCAGCTTTGGCGCGCACGTTCGCGGCCTCACGTGCCGCTTTCTCAGCCTGAGCTGCCGCTGTCGTGCGTTCCCGCAGCTGTTCCGCCGCGGCCAGCAAAGCCTCATCCGCTTCTTTCCAACGCCGGAACAGCAACATGCCTTCGGCCTTGCGCAGCTTATCGCCAATCTCGCGATAGCGCGCGGCCTGTTTGGCCTGACGCGCCAGCTGGCCCAGCTGTGCGGCCAGTTGCTCGATCACATCATCGACGCGGGTCAGATTGGTTTCGGCCCCCTTCAATTTCAACTCTGCCTCATGGCGGCGCTGATAAAGGCCGGAGATACCCGCCGCCTCTTCCAGAATGCGCCGTCGCGCCTTTGGTTTGGCGTTAATCAGTTCAGAAATCTGGCCCTGCCGCACCAGGGCAGGCGAATGCGCCCCCGTTGAGGCATCCGCGAACAACATCTGCACATCGCGAGCACGCACATCCTTGGCCCCCACTTTGTAGGCAGAGCCTGCGTCGCGCGTGATCCGGCGGATAATCTCAAGGTTGTCATCATCATTGAAAGCGGCAGGCGCCAGCCGCTCCCCATTATCAATAACCAGGGAAACTTCGGCAAAATTCCGGGCAGGCCGTGTCGCAGCACCCGCAAAGATCACGTCTTCCATCCCACCGCCACGCATTGCGGTGGGGCGGTTTTCGCCCATGACCCAGCGCAGCGCCTCTAGCAGATTTGACTTGCCACAACCGTTCGGCCCCACAACACCCGTCAGACCATCGGCAATGATCAGATCGGTGGGGTCCACAAAGCTTTTAAAGCCGTTCAGTCGCAGTTTGCTAAAGCGCAAGAGTTTTGCCTGTATGATTCCTCAAGGTAGCAAAGCATCACCTTCTGCCGCACCACCTGTCAACGCCCTGGGCCCCGCATATGCCATGTTCCGCCGGGTTATCCACAAGATATTGCGGTTCCAGCCCGCTTGCCACGCGGCAAGAGCCGTTCGAGAGCCGCCAAGTGTCGATTCCTGTCTAGACGACGGGACGTTTCAAAAGCACAAAGGCTTACGCCGCCAAGTCCGCTCTTGAAACTTGGCGCTGCCGACGCGACAACAAGGCCGCACACCATTTTCTGATAGGACGCAACCAATGCCCGCCAAGATTCCAGCCACCGTCGTCACCGGATTTCTCGGCGCCGGGAAAACCACGCTGATCCGGCACATGCTGCAAAACGCCGAAGGCAAGAAGATCGCGCTGATCATTAACGAGTTTGGTGATCTTGGGGTTGATGGCGATATCCTGAAAGGCTGCGGTGATGAGGTCTGCACCGAAGACGATATCGTTGAACTGTCCAACGGATGCATCTGCTGCACCGTCGCCGATGATTTCATCCCAACCATGGAAGCGCTGCTGGCGCGCGAGGATAGGCCCGATCATATCGTGATCGAAACCTCTGGCCTTGCCTTACCGCAACCTTTGGTGCGTGCCTTCAACTGGCCCGGCATCTCGACCAAAGTGACAGTCGACGGTGTTGTGACCGTTGTGGATGGCCGCGCCGTCCACGACGGCCAATTTGCGCATAATGTGGCCGCCGTCGATGCTCAGCGCGCACAGGATGAAAACCTCGATCATGAAACGCCGCTGTCAGAACTATTTGAAGATCAGGTGGCCTGTGCCGATATGATTGTTGTGAACAAGACTGACCTTCTGGCCGCCTCAGAGGCTGAAGAACTCACCGGCAAACTCAAGTCCGAGTCCCGCGACGGTGTTCAGGTGGTGAAAGCTGCCATGGGCGCATTGCCGGTCGATGTGCTCTTAGGCCAAGGTATCGGCGCGGAGGGCGATCTCTCCGCCCGTCACGAGATCCACCATCATCACCATCACCACGATGATGACGACGATCATCACCACCACGACCATGAACACGAACATGGCCATGATGAGTTTGAAAGCTTCATCGTCACCCGTGGCGAAGTCGCCGACGCCGATGCCTTTGCCGACCAGGTCGCCGACGTCATCCGCGCCCATGGCATCCTGCGCCTGAAAGGCTTCGTTGCGATCGCGGGCAAACCCATGCGCCTGACCTTGCAAGCCGTTGGCCCCCGCATTGACACCTATTTCGACCAACCCTTCGGCGATGCCCCGCGCGAGACCCAGCTGGTTGTGATCGGCGAGACCGGGCTTGATCACGCCGCCATCACCGCCGCCCTGCAAGCATGATCATCGTCGAAAGGACAGACCCCCATCATCCGCAAGCGACAGCGCTGCTCAAGCAAAGCCATGCGCTGATGAAAAGCTTGTTTCCACCCGAAGATAACTTCTACCTCGATATCGACGACCTGGTTGCACCAAACATCCACTTCTACGCCGCTCGCGAAGGGACCGAGATATTGGGCACCGGCGCGCTGATGATCAAACCAGACTACGGCGAAATAAAATCCATGTTCGTCTCCGAGGCCGCGCGCGGCAAAGGCGTGGCCGCCGCTATCCTGCGTCAGATCGAAGATACCGCGCGTGATGAAGGTGTCGGGATCCTCAAGCTCGAAACCGGCAACGTGCTCCATGCCGCCCACAGGCTCTATGCCCGCCATGGTTTCACCAAATGCGGCGTGTTCGGCGATTACGTCACCGCCAACAGCTCCATCTTCATGGAAAAGCCCCTCTCCTGATGCACCTGCTCGCCGCCACCCCCGGTGCGATCTCGGACGGCACCGAGCCTGTCGATCTGGGGCAGACGCCCGCAGATGTGGTGATCATCTCTGCCGCCGACACCGAACTAGCCGCCCTCTCGGACGCACGCGCCGACATGAGCGATCCGCCCAGGCTGCGGCTGGCGAACATGATGCACCTGACCCACCCTATGTCGGTTGATCTGCATCTGGATGACTGCGCAACCAAATCGCGCCTGGTTATCGCGCGCATCTTGGGCGGTGCCGGTTATTGGAAATACGGGCTGACCCAATACGCCGCCCGCCTGCGCGCGGCTGGCATCCCTTTCGCGACCTTGCCCGGCGACGACAAGCCAGATCCCGAACTGCGCGAAGTCTCGACGGTCAGTGGTGCAGACTACGACACGCTTTGGGCCTACCTTGTCGAAGGCGGGCCAGAGAACAGCACGAACCTGCTCGCCTACGCAAAGGCAATGCTGGATGGCGGCGAAAAACCCGCAGCCCCCGCACCCCTTCTGCGCGCTGGCATCTATTGGCCGGGCGCCGGGATTGCAGACCTGGCCGCGGCGCAGGCAGGTTGGACCAAAGATGCCCCCATCGTCCCGATCATTTTTTATCGCGCGCTGGTCCAGGGCGGCGGCCTCAACCCGATCAACCGGCTGACCCGCAGCCTCTCACGCGCAGGTCTCAATCCGCTCCCCATCTTCGTCGCCAGCCTCAAAGACCCGGTCAGCACAGCGACCCTGCAGCAAATCTTCGCCGAGGCCCCACCCGACGTCATCCTCAACTGTACCGCCTTCGCTGTCGGCAGCCCACACGATGGCGACGACAGCCCACAAAACCCATTGCTGGCCAACGATGCCCCGATCTTCCAGGTGATCCTGTCTAGCGCGGCAGAGGCCACATGGTCCGAAGGCCTCCACGGGCTGACTGCCCGCGATATCGCAATGAACGTGGCCTTGCCCGAGGTGGACGGGCGCATCCTGTCGCGCGCGGTCAGTTTCAAAGGCGAGGCCTTTTTTGACGAGGCCACCGAATGCCCCATCGCCACCTATCAGGCACGTGGCGACCGGATTGATTTCGTGAGCCAACTGACCAGGAACTGGGCCGCTCTGCGGCGCACACCCGTCGCCAATAAGAAAACGGCGCTCATCCTCGCCAACTATCCTAACAAGGATGGGCGGCTGGCCAATGGCGTCGGGCTCGACACCCCGGCGGCAACAGTGCACGTCCTGAACCTATTGAAAGCCGAAGGATACGGCGTCACCCCACCTGCTGACAGCGCTGCGTTGATGGCGCAAATCATGGCAGGCCCCACAAATTGGTTGACTGACCGGGCGGATAAAGACGGTGGCGAATTCCTGCCTCTCGACACCTACATGCAGTACTTCGAAGCATTGCCCTGGGGCCTCAAAGAACAGATCACCACCCGCTGGGGCAAGCCTGACCAAGACCCCTTCATCTTGGCCGAAAAACTCCCGCCGGAGGCTCCGACCGACGCCGTACAAACAGGTTTCGCCCTCAGCATCCACCGGTTCGGCAATGCGGTTGTCGGGCTGCAACCCGCCCGCGGCTACAATATTGACCCCACCGATACCTACCATTCCCCTGATCTGGTCCCGCCGCACAGCTACCTCGCCTTCTACTTCTGGCTACGGCACCACTGGGGCGCTGATGCCATCGTCCACATGGGCAAACACGGCAACCTTGAATGGCTGCCAGGCAAAGCGGTGGCCCTGTCCGAGACCTGTTGGCCTGAGGCTGTCTTTGGCCCGACACCCCATATCTACCCTTTCATCGTCAACGATCCCGGCGAAGGGACACAAGCGAAACGGCGCACATCCGCCGTGATCATTGACCACCTGACCCCACCGCTGACCCGTGCGGAAAGCTATGGGCCTCTGCGCGACCTCGAGGCCTTGGTCGACGAATATTATGAGGCAGCAGGCGTCGACCCGCGCCGGATTGATCACCTGCGAAAGGAAATCCTGTCACTCTCGGATGTGACAGGGCTGGCAAAAGATGCAGGGTTCACGGGCGATCAAGAAGGCGACCTGGGCAAGCTAGACGCGTATCTTTGTGAGCTGAAAGAGGCACAAATCCGCGATGGGCTGCACATCTTCGGCCAATCGCCGACCGGGCAACAGGCACACAACCTCGCCATTGCATTAGCGCGGGTCCCGCGTGGCGATGGCAAAGGGGGCAATGCCTCGCTCTTGCGGGCGTTGGCACGTGATCTGGGCCTTACCATCGACCCGCTGGATTGCGATTTGGCAGGCAAGCCCCCCGAAAAGCCCAAAGCTTTGGACGACGGCACAACGTGGCGGACCAATGGCGACACGGTCGAGAAACTGGAAGCGCTTTGCCAACAGGGCCTGCGGGACGGCGGGTGGGGCGATGTGGGGTTCACCCCACAAGCGTCACAGGCCGTTCTTGACGAAATCTTCACCCATATCTTGCCGACCGTCGCGGCCTGTGGCGACCAAGAGGGTGCTGCTCTTTTGACCGGCTTGGCGGGCCGTTTCGTTCCCCCCGGCCCGTCCGGCGCGCCGACACGCGGGCGGATGGATGTCCTGCCCACAGGCTATCAACGGAATAGAAGTTGCAGCCTGTGGG
>JBCAZI010000014.1:0-43668 GCA_038533095.1 Pseudomonadota bacterium | reverse complement strand
CGCAACTTCGCGCAGGTCTTGGGCGAAAACGGACAATTGCCAGTGCTCTTGGCCGCATGGGCGCCCCCTTTCGCAGCCATCGGTATTGCGATGGGGTTCCTTTTGCACAATGAGGATGGGTAATGCGCGCCCTTGCCTTTGTCCTGCTGCTGCTTTGCCCCATCATGGCCAACGCCCAGGGTGCAGCCACTTTGCTGGCCGACCGTGTGGAACTGAACGGCGAGGATCAACTGATCGCCAGCGGCAATGTCGAAGCGTTCTTTGACGGTAGCAAGCTGAGCGCAAGCCAGATCATCTATGATGAACCCAGCGATACGCTGCGCATTATCGGCCCGATTGTCATTCAATCCAATGACGGCACGATCCTGACAGCGAGCAGCGCGACGCTGGACCCCCGGCTGGAAAACGGGATCCTGCAAAGCGCACGCATCGTGCTGGACCAGCGTCTGCAACTGGCGGCCAATCAAATCGACCAGCGCAATGGGCGGTTCTCACAGCTTTATAAGACCACCGCGACCTCTTGCCGGGTTTGCGGCACCGGGCCGCCATTGTGGGAAATCCGGGCCGAGCGTGTGGTCTATGACGCGCTGGAACAGCAAATCTACTTCAGCAACGCAACCTTTCGGGTGCGTGGCGTGCCACTGTTCTGGCTACCCTATATGCGCCTGCCTGACCCCGCGCTTGAACGCTCAAGCGGTTTTCTGTTTCCAGAGCAACGCAACACCACCCAGCTTGGTTTCGGGATCAAGCTGCCTTATTTCATCACCCTGGGTGATCACCGCGATCTGACCGTAACACCCTATGTCTCGCCCGAGACAACAACGATTGAGCTGCGTTATAGGCAGGCATTCACCAATGGGCGGATCACAGTCGAGGGTGCGATCAGTGACGATACATTGGTCGATGGGAACCGATCCTACCTCTTTGCCGATGGACGCTTTGAATTGGGTGACAGCTATCAGCTGATCTTCGATGTCGAAACGGTCAGCGACCGCGCCTATTTGCTGGATTACGACTATGCTGACAAAGACCGGCTTGATAGTGCGATCCAATTGCTACGTGTAACCGGTAGCGATCTCTATAATGCGCGGCTGACCTATTATCAGACGCTACGCGATGATGAGGATAACGCTTCCCTACCACCCTTCATCGCCGATCTGACCTATGACAGCAGCTTTGAACCTGCCTTTGGCGGCGTGCTGCGCTATGGCAGCAGTTTTGATCTGGCCTACCGCAGCAGCGACACAGATGGTGCCGCCGGGCGCGATGTCAGCCGCTTGGGTGCGACCGGTGATTGGTCCGATACTTGGGTACTTGCAGGTGGCGTCGTTGCGGAAGCGCAGATCGGGCTGCAAGCGGACGTCTATGTCGTGAACGATGACGCGGATTTCGCGCAAGAGGACCTGCGCATCGCACCCACAACCGGGATCACATTGCGCTGGCCACTGGCGCGGATTGGGGGCAATGGCACAACACATCTGCTGGAACCTGTGGTTAGCCTCAGCTGGTCTGATAGCTATGGCGGCACCCCACCGAACGAAGACAGCCTGCGCACCGAGCTGGACCGGGCCAACCTGACCGCCGCGTCACGCTTTGCCGGCGAAGACCGCATTGAAACCGGCACGCAGGCAGCCGCCGGGCTGACGTGGACGCGTTTTGGCGCAGGCGGTCTGACCTCAACACTCAGCTTTGGACGGGTACTGCGACAGGAAGAACAAGACGGGTTCACCGCCACCTCTGGCCTGGACGGGCTGCAATCAGACTGGCTTGTCGCCGCACAGCTTACCGCACCCGGTGGCTTTCTGATCGATGCGCGCAGCCTATGGGATGACAATGACGGGCTGACCGTCGCCGACAGCCGTGTGACCTGGCAGAACGACCGAGTGGAACTGGGTGCAAACTATGTCTGGCTTAGCCCTGATGCAGGTGAAGGGCGTGATAGTACCATATCGGAATGGACGGTGGATGCGGCCTTTGTTCTGAACCAATCATGGACGTTTGAGGTCGACGCGCGTTATGACGTGGCCGCGGATGAACCGCTGCGCGCAGGCGCGGGCCTGCAATGGCAAAACGAATGCGTGACCTTGGCCCTTTCGGCCTCGCGCCGCTTTACGTCTTCCAGTACGGTTGATGCGACAACAACTTTCGGGTTAACCGGCTCTATCGGCAGCTTTGCTACGGGGCGGTCCGCCGGTGCCCGTGCAACAGGATGCGGAAATTGAAACGAATGAAGAGTTTCGGGATGCGTAAAAGACATATCATTGGCGTGGTCACTGCGCTTTGCCTTAGCCTAGGTTTTGGCCAAAGCACGGCAGCCCAAGGTCAGCTGACGCCTGTGATCACCGTCAACGACCGTGTGATCACACAATATGAACTGACGCAGCGGGCGCGCCTTCTTGAGGTGTTCCGCACACCCGGTGACCTAAACGAAGCTGCACGCAATGCGCTGATCGAAGACCGGCTGAAACAGCAGGAACTGGCACGTTTCGGCGTCGCTGTGTCGGATGCGGCCCTACAACAGGCGATGGAAGAATTCGCAGGGCGGGCGAATATGAACCTCGCGCAGTTTACCCAAGTACTAGCGCAAAACGGCGTTGATATCAGCACGCTCCGCGACTTTGTCGAGGTGGGCATCCTCTGGCGCGACTTCGTGCGCTCGCGCTTCAACCGGCAGGTCTCGATCACAGATGCGGATATCGAACGCGCCATCGCGCAACAAGGCAATACAGTGTCCGAGTTGGAAGTGTTGCTGAACGAAATCATCATCGCACCACCCCCCGGCCGCGAGGCAGCAGCCCGCGATGCCGCCAATCAAATCTCGCGCATGCGTTCTTTCGCCGATTTCGAGGCAGCGGCAAGACAGGTCTCTGCCCTACCATCGCGTGAAAACGGCGGGCGGTTGGATTGGGCCCCGGTCAATAACTTCCCGCCCCCCATCCGCAGTCTTATCCTTGAGTTGGAACGCGGCGAGGTGACCGAGCCGATTGAAATACCCAATGCGATTGCGCTGTTCCAGTTGCGCGGTGTGCGCGAGGCTGTGCGCCCCGCGCCTGCGCCGGTCAGCATCGACTATGCCGCCTATTACATTCCCGGCGGACGCACAGAGGCCGGCTTGGCATTGGCCGCTGAAGTGCGTGATCAGGTTGATACCTGCGATGATCTTTATGGTGTGGCCCAAAGCCAACCCGCCGAGGTGCTGGACCGTCTGACCGAAGCCCCCTCGGACATTTCTGATGATGTGGCCCTTGAGCTGGCCCGCCTTGACCCCGGTGAGGTGTCTTACAACCTGACCCGCGACAATGGCGAAACGCTGGTGTTCTTGATGCTATGCACACGCAACGTGGCTGGCGCTGCGCCAAACCGCGAGGCGGTGCGAAACCAAATCCGCAGCCAGCGCCTGACAGCCCTGGCCGATGCGCTGCTTGAGGATTTGCGGGCCTCTGCCGTCATCCGCCCCTGATGCAACCCATCGCGATCAGTTGTGGTGAACCTGCGGGGATCGGGCCAGAAATCGCTGTGGCCGCATGGCAGGCGTTGAAAAACGATATCCCACTTTTGTGGCTTGGCGATCCGCAGCATCTGCCAGCGGGCACAGACTATCACGCAGCCACTGATCCGACGGATATTCATCCTTTCAAGATGACTGTTCTCGCGCGCGATTTCGGCAGCCCTGCGATACCGGGCCAGCCCAATCCGGCCCACGCCAAGGGTGTTATCGCGGCCATTGCTGATGCCGTGGCGCTGGTGCAATCCGGCGCTACGCGCGCCCTCTGCACCGCGCCCATCCACAAAGCCGCGCTGATCGACGGCGCCGATTTCGCCTACCCCGGCCATACCGAATACCTTGCGGCCCTCGCAGGCACTGATCAGGTCGTGATGATGTTGGCCTGCGATGCGCTGCGCGTTGTACCCACAACGATCCACATCGCGCTGGCAGAGGTCCGCAATACGCTGACCGCCAGCCTGCTGACCGATACGCTCTTGATCACCCACGCCGCCCTACGCCGCGACTTTGGCATCGCAAAACCGCGCATCGCTGTGGCGGGGCTGAACCCGCATGCCGGCGAAGATGGCAAAATGGGCAATGAAGAGATCGAGATGATCATCCCGGTTCTTGATGCGCTGCGGGCGCAGGGGATGGATATCACCGGGCCAATGTCCGCCGACACGATGTTCCACGCAGGCGCACGGCAACACTACGATGTGGCCGTCTGCATGTACCACGATCAAGCGCTGATCCCGATCAAGACGCTGGATTTCTCTGGCGGTGTGAACGTCACGCTGGGCCTGCCCTTCATCCGCACCTCACCCGACCATGGCACTGCCTTTGACATTGCGGGCCAAGGGAAAGCCGACGCCACTTCCATGATTGCCGCCATCCGCATGGCGGCACAGATGGCTGACGCGCGTGATTGACGACCTGCCCCCCCTGCGCGAGGTCATTGCTGCGCATGATCTGGCGGCCAAGAAATCACTTGGCCAGAACTTCCTATTGGATTTGAACCTGACCGCCAAAATCGCCCGGCTGGCCGGTGATCTGTCAAACACCGACATACTCGAAATCGGGCCAGGGCCCGGCGGGTTGACGCGTGGATTGCTGGCCGAAGGGGCGCGCCGTGTGCTGGCTATCGAAAAAGACCCGCGCTGCATGGCGGCCTTGGCTGACATCGCCGCCGCCTACCCCGGCAGGCTGCACGCGATAAACGGTGACGCGCTCACCGTGAACCCGCTCGAACACCTCGCACCACCGATCAGAATCGCCGCCAACCTGCCCTATAACGTAGGCACCGAACTGCTGGTGCGCTGGCTGACACCGCCCGCATGGCCGCCCTTCTGGGACAGCCTGACGCTGATGTTCCAACGCGAAGTGGCGCAACGGATCGTCGCCACGCCGGGCAGCAAAGCCTACGGACGGCTGGCGCTGCTGGCGCAATGGCGCAGCGAGCCGAAAATCGTGATGGAGCTACCACCAGAGGCCTTCAGCCCACCACCCAAAGTCAACTCTGCCGTCGTGCACCTGACAGCCCTGCCCGCACCCCGATACCCCGCAGATTCCGGCACATTGAACAAAGTGGTCGCTGCCGCCTTTAACCAAAGGCGCAAGATGCTGCGCTCCGCGCTCAAATCTGTCAGCCAGGATATCGAAGACCACCTGATGGCCGCCGGCATCAAACCGACGGAACGGGCCGAACAAGTGGGCTTAGAAGCCTTCTGCGCCTTGGCACGCAGCCTTGATGAAAGCTGACACCTCGGTTTCTGTTCGTAACCTTACGACTGCCCCATCGTAGCCAGCCAGCGCCGCTTCGATCGCAGCGTCAAATCGCTCTCCACCCGTCAGCGCTTTCAAAAAGAACCGAAATTGCCGCGGGCCGGGCCAATCGCGATTGCCTGCCGGATGCTCGGGTCGGTTGCGCCCCAGATAATACAAACTGCGCCGAAAGATACGCCAAGCCCGCAATCGCGGCGGCGCATCACACCATACCACCAAGGTCGCACGCCCCAGTACGTCACGCGTCAAGATAGACGGCCCGCCTTCCAAAACCCAAGATGGGCCTGAGGTAGCAGCGTCGCGGCGTCGCGCGACCTCATCACGGGGTCGATGTTGCCAACCGGTCAAAAGTGCGAGCGCGTCGTTATGAACAAGCGGGATGTCATATGCGCTGGCAAACCGCCTTGCCAACCACGTCTTGCCAGCACCATTCGCACCAACCACAACGATCCGCAAGAATACCCCCTCTGACTTTCCATGTCCCCTCAAACTTCCGCCGGAGGCATCCCGCCCCATCCAACAAAAAAGCCCCCCGAAATCGGAGGGCTTTTCTTCATTCAGCAGCCTCTGGCGCATTGCCTTCGGTAGCCCCTGCATCGGGGTTTGGCCGGGGCTTGCGCGGCCTGCGCGGTTTGCGTGGCTTTTCTTCCGGCGTGTCAACCAGACCGGTGTCGCCTGCCTCGGCGCTCACGTCTGGCTGTTCCATGGAAGCCGGATCATTCGCTGCAGCTTCCTGCGCTTTCAGGCGCTCCTGCCGCTCGCGATCACGTTCGGCCTGGCGCTGGCGGTTCTGTTCTTCCTGCTCTTCGCGCTTGGCCTCAACCTCGCGCTGCGCTTCGGCCAGCATACGTGTGTAGTGCTCACCATGTTGGGCAAAGTTTTCTGCATCGACCCGATCCCCTGACAGGACCGCATCACGGTGCAACTGGTTGTATTTCTCGATAATCTGCTGCGGGGTGCCGCGCACCTTGCCATCGGGGCCCGAGCTGTCAAACACCCGGTTGATGATATTTCCGCCCGAGGGCCGGTTGTTGCGGTTCTTGTTCCGCGACCGTGACTTCGATGATCTCATGTAAGTGCTTTCAAGCCTTTGGCTGTCGTTACGCTGGGCCATGTCGCGCTTTACCGCGCGCTGTAAATCTTGGGGCCTTGCAATGTTTGGCGACTAATCGGCGGAGGGCTGTGTTGGCCTCATGCACACCGGTACCAACTGAATAAGCATGTGGGGGGCCGCAAGACAAGGCTAAACTGCGAAAAAGGCGGTATTTGACCTACAAAGCAGATGTTTCACCACCAATAACCGGCATTTGGCCGGTCACAACGCGATCTCGGCCATCCAGATCGGGAATCACAAAAACACTTGCGAAACCGGCCCCCATCATCAATTTGGCCACTGCGGGCCCTTGGGTTGAGCCTATTTCAAACATCAGCCGCCCAGCGGGCGTCAACACCTGCTGCGCCTGCGCTGTGATGGTACGATAGGCCGAAAAGCCATCTGCCTCATCTGTAAGCGCCATGCGCGGCTCCCATTCGCGCACATCGCGCGACAGGCCGGCCATTTCATCCGCCGCGATGTAAGGCGGGTTTGCGACGATCAGATCAAAGGACCGTTTGATCGCCCCCATCCAATCGCTTTGCACAAATGTTGCGCGATCCGCGACGTTGTGGCGTTGGGCATTGCGCAAGGCGACCACCAATGCTGCGGGCGACATATCGCCCCCTACTCCGACAGCTGCAGGGTTTTCAGCCAGAAGCGTGATCAGAATACAACCAGACCCCGTACCCAGATCGAGCACCCGTTCAAACGGGTCGCGCAAGGCGGCCTCGATCAGGGTTTCGGTCTCTGGCCGCGGGTCCAAAACATCCTTGGTCACCTCAAATTGTCGCCCGTAGAAATCACGCGTACCAATCAGATGCGAGACAGGTTCAAACCGGCTGCGCCTTGCGACAAGGCTATAAAACCGCTGTGCGACCTTCACACTGACCGGATCAGCTAGAATGAGGGTCAGGCGGCCAGCTTCGACACCTGAGGCATAGGCAAAGAGCTTGCGCGCATCACGTGCGGCGTCTGGCACGCCCGCGGTGGTCAGTTGTTGGGTCGCCGCAGCAACCAATTGGTTGCCAATCTGCTGGTCGCTCACGCGCCCATTTCCGCTAGCAGCGTCGCTTGTGCGTCTGCCTGCAACGCGCCCACAATCTCATCCAAATCGCCCTGCATCACTTGCCCCAGCGAATAAAGCGTCAGGTTAATGCGGTGGTCCGTCATGCGGCCTTGTGGGAAGTTATAGGTCCTGATCCGCTCAGACCGGTCCCCTGACCCGACCTGGCTTTTCCGATCAGCCGAACGTTCGTCATCCACACGCTGCCGCTCGAGATCAAACAGCCGTGTTTTCAACACCTGCATCGCGATCTCACGGTTGCGATGTTGTGATTTTTCGGAGCTGACCACGATGATGCCTGTGGGTTCATGCAGAATACGCACCGCCGAGTCGGTCGTATTCACGTGCTGCCCGCCCGACCCCGAAGCGCGCATGGTATCAATGCGAATATCGGCCGGATTAATCTCGATATCCACATCCTCGGCCTCGGGCAGCACGGCGACAGTGGCGGCAGAGGTATGGATACGTCCGCCGCTTTCAGTTTCGGGCACACGCTGCACCCGGTGCACGCCGCTTTCATATTTCATCTTGGCGAACACGCCATCGCCGACGATGCGCGCGACCACTTCTTTCACGCCGCCCAATTCGCTCAGGCTCTCTTCCAATATCTCAAATCGCCAGCCCTGCTTTTCGGCGTAGCGTTGATACATGCGCAAAAGATCGGCGGCGAACAAGCCGGCCTCATCGCCACCCGTCCCCGGTCTGATCTCTAACAGCGCAGGGCGGCTATCTGCGGCATCTTTCGGCAGCAGGGCCAGTTGGACGTCATGTTCAGAGGCCGCCACAGCCGCCTTCAGGTCGGGCAGCTCCGCCTCGGCCAGCTCTTTCATCTCTGGATCGGCCAGCATGGCCTCTGCCTCTGCGATTTGCTGAACAAGATCCTGATAGGCGGTGACCGTTTCAACCACAGGGCGTAGCTCGGCATATTCTTTACCAAGGGCGGCAATCTCGCTGCCCGCGCTGCCATCGGCCATCTTCGCTTCCAAAAACTGGAACCGATCAATCAACTGCGCTATTTTGTCCTGTGCGATCATTTGTCCGCATTGGCGGATCAAAGCGGGCGGGTCAAGGGGGCAAGTGCTTCCAACCAACCCTCGATGCGCGCACGATTCACACCCAGATCAGCACTGCCAAACCGTAAACGCCCATAGATGATCAACAAATCATCTTGTACCGCCACAGTTGTGTGATCGGGAAAGCCCCAAATGCCTGACCGGGTCTGGAAGGTCATCATGCCCTCGTCCGCATTGCCTGCCAGCAACACTGTGCGTGGGCTGGCAAGGGCCTGCTGCAGGACCGCTTCCAAAACCTCTGCCCCCGGTGCCGTGATGGCCCGGACCGCGCGAAACCCGCCCGTCTCAGTCGTATCACCTGGCGCCGTGCCAACGGGCATCTGATGCCACTTGGCGATGTCGGTCGGCGCAAGGCGGACATAGGCCATCAGCCCAATGATCAGCACCAGTAGTGCAATAACGATACGCAAAGGCGTCTTCCCCTCGTCTTGGCAAACTGTACGTACAACATCTGTACGCATTATGTACGCTATCTGTACGGCACACCCGGCAGGATCGACAGCATCTCAAACATCAGGTTCGCCCCTGTCAACGCCGTATTGCCCGAGGTATCATAGGGCGGCGAGACTTCAACCAGATCGCAGCCCACAATGTTCAAACCGCGCAATCCCCGGATCAATTCCATCGCCTGCGGCGTAGTCAAACCGCCGATTTCAGGT
This sequence comes from Pseudomonadota bacterium, assembly GCA_038533095.1. GTDB lineage: Bacteria > Pseudomonadota > Alphaproteobacteria > Rhodobacterales > Rhodobacteraceae > Yoonia. The sequence continues at coordinate 34,508 of JBCAZI010000014.1, read as the reverse complement.
GTGCCTGTGCCGGGGGCATAGGCGGGATCAAGGCTGTCGATATCATAGGTAATATAACAGGGCTGATCGCCAATTTTCGCTTTGATATCAGCCGCTAATGGGGATAGCGACTTATGCCACAATTCCGGCGCAAGGTACTGATTGAATCCCCAGCCAGCCGCTTCGGTAAAGTCATCTGCCGTGTACCCCGTGCCCCGCAACCCGATCTGAAAAACCTTGTCCGGGGTGATAATCTTTTCTTCATATGCGCGACGAAACACTGTGCCATGAGTTTCACGCTCGCCAAACATCTCATCATTCACATCAGCATGGGCGTCGACATGTACCAGCGCCAGCGACCCATGTTTCGCAGCCACCGCCCGCAGCACCGGTAAGGTCAGTGTATGATCTCCGCCCAGCGTCATTGGGATAAAATCATGCTTGAGGTGTGCTGCGTAAACCTCTGTAATAATACGGATACTATCGCTTAGCGAAAACGTATTGATCGCCACATCACCCAGGTCAGCACATTGCAGCGCGTCAAACGGTGCCGCCCCCGTCTGGATGTTATAGGGCCGGATCATTGCCGATTGTTCACGCAGCTGCTTTGGCCCCATCCGCGTGCCCGACCGCCAGGATGTGCCGATATCCATGGGGATACCAATGAACCCCACATCCAGCCCCTCTGCTGTTTCCGCCTCTGGCAAGCGCATGAAGGTCTGCGGCCCGGAAAACCGTGCCAGATCATTGCCCGAAATCGGTTGGTTCGGCATCACTTTGCCCTTTTGTTCCATAGCGCAAGGCAACATAGCTCCATCGCGACATGTGCCCCTGCAATCGCTGTGGCACCCGTGGTGTCATAGGGTGGCGACACTTCAACCACATCGCCCCCTACCATATTGATCCCCGCCATATCGCGCAGCAACGCAGCAGCCTGCCAAGACGCCAACCCACCCCAGACAGGCGTGCCGGTGCCCGGGGCAAAGGCCGGGTCAAGCGCATCAATGTCGAATGTCACATATGTCGGATGATCGCCCACCCGTGCCTTGATCTGATCAGTCACCCAAGCCGCACCCTTTTCATGGCAAGTGCGGGCATCAATGTAAGGCATACCCAGATAATCTTCGCACTCCGTGCGAATGCCAATCTGGATTGAGCGGGCCACATCAACGACACCCAGTTTCACAGCCTTATACATCATCGTCCCATGATCAATGCGGGACATATCATCGTCAGGCCAAAGGTCGGAATGGGCATCAAACTGCACCACTGACAAAGGTCCATATTTCTCTGCATAAGCGCGTAGGATTGGCAGGGTGATAAAGTGGTCACCACCCAAGGTGATCGCCCCGCAGCCCTGCGCCAGGATGCCTGCGATATGGGCTTGCAACAGGTCTGGCACACCTGACACGTCAGCGTAGTCAAAGGCCATATCGCCATAATCCGCGATGGCAAATTCACTGAGCGGATCAAACCCATCCCAGCCATAAGGCGGATCAAAAGGTTGTAGGCTCGATGCCTCGCGGATTGCACGCGGACCAAAGCGGGTGCCCGGCCTGTGGGTGACGGCCTGGTCGAATGGCACGCCTGCGACGGCCAGATCAAAGCCGCTCAGATCCTTTGTATAGGTCCGGCGCAAAAAAGAGGTCGCCCCGCCAAAGGCGTTTTCATAGGCCAAACCGCGGCGATCGGTTTCCGCAAACGCCCGATCGGCGGCATCTCTTGCCTTACTTAATGTCACCGCCCCACCTCTTTTTCATGTCCAATCAAACGTCCGCCGGAGGCACCCTTTACCCGCAACAGAATGCCTAGCTTACCGGTAAGGCGCGCTCAACCAAACGCGCAAAATACGATGCCCCTACGGGGGCTGCCTCATCCGCGAAATCATAGCCTGGGTGGTGCAGACCTGCGCTGTCCCCATTGCCGACATAGGCATAGGCCCCGGGGCGCTCTTCCAACATGTAAGAGAAATCTTCGCCCCCCATCTCATACTGGCAGGCATCATCAACCACTGGCGTAATTTCACGGGCCACTTCGGCGGCAAAACCCGCCTTTGCAGCGTCATTGATCGTCGCGGGATAGCCATATTCGTAGGTCAGTTCAGCCTGCACATTATAGGCGGCAGCATGGCCGGCCACGATTTCGGACAGGCGTTTGTGCACCATGGCTTGTGTGTCTTTCGACATCGTGCGCACGGTGCCGTTGATATAGGCCTTTTCGGGAATGATATTATCAGCAGAGCCTGTGTGTATCTGCGTGACCGAGACCACCAAATCCTCATAGGCTTTGTTGTTGCGGCTGACGATGGTCTGGATGGCATTGACCATACCAACGGCGGCGACGATCGGATCGGCGGTTTCATAAGGGTATGCACCATGCCCGCCGACGCCTATGATATGAATATGGATCGTATCGACCGCCGCCAGAATCGGCCCCGGCGTGGTGTGGAATGACCCGACCTCAACACCCGGTCCGCTGTGCAGGGCGTAAACCTCGGCAATATCAAACCGGTCCAACACACCTTCCTGCACCATGACTTTGCCCCCGCCACCGCCCTCTTCCGCGGGTTGAAAGATCAGCGCCACCCGGCCTGCAAAATTGCGGGTTTCAGCCAGATAGCGGGCCGCCCCCAAAAGCATGGTTGTATGACCATCATGGCCACAGGCATGCATCCTGCCAGGAATGGTCGAGGCATAGGGCAGACCCGTTTCCTCTTGCATTGGCAGCGCATCCATGTCGGCGCGCAGGCCGATTGTGGGCCCCGGGGCTTTGCCATTGATGATGGCAACCACACCGGAGGTGGCGATGCCTTCATGGATCTCCTCAACCCCAAATTCCCGCAACTTCTCAACCACAAATTTCGCCGTCTCATGGCATTCGAATTGCAGTTCAGGATGCATATGCAAATGCCTGCGCCATGCGGTCATATCATCAGCATAGTCAGCGATACGGTTGATAATCGGCATGGCAGCTCCGGCGGAATGGATTTCTGCGATCAGTTGACTGCAAGGTGCGCGCGCGCGCAATGGCTGATCGCACCAAAAGGCGCAAAATAAATTTACGTTTTCTTAAGAATAATCTGAACGGCCCGAGCGTAATGCCCTGTGAGGACGGTCATTTCATCGTCCTGATATTTTTCAAAGGAAAAAACATGCTAAAAATGAACAAAGCTCGCGGCGCACTCCACGCATCACTTGCGGCGCTTTTGCTCGTACCAACTATCGCCTCAGCTGACTGGTCCGGCGGCTATGCCGGTGCCCAATTGGATGCGCTGGTGGGTGATGATATTTTCATCGCCCCGGTCATCGGTACCGGGATTGCTTTTCCAGAGGACTCACTGGACGTCGACACCACCTTTTCAGGTTTTGCGGGCTATCAAATTCAGCAAGGCGATATCGTCTTGGGTGGCGAGTTCGCGATTGGGCAAGCCAATGGCGTTACAGTCGACGACTTTGACGCTGATCTCTCCGACACACGTATGATCGATCTTAAGGCGCGGGTTGGTTATGACCTTGGTGAAACACTCGTCTACGGTGTTGCCGGTTTTTCCCAGGCACGTTTGCTGGATACTGACGACGCAGGCATAGATTTTCTTGGCCTGGATTTGGATACATCGACCGGCATCAACTACGGCTTTGGGGTCGACTATAAGGTGAATGAACAATTCACCGTGGGCGCAGAGTATCTGATCCGTGAATTGTCGGTAGAAGATGACATCGACAGATTTGGTGAAAATGTCTCTGCACGTGTCGACACTCAACTCGAGACTTTTGGGGTACGCGCTGCGTTCCATTTCTAAGTCTCCCCGTCCGCCGCGCGTATCCCAAGGCGCGCGGCGGTCCCATTTCTATGCAAAGAGGGATAAAAAATGATGGCCAAACAACGCATGAACATGCCGCCGCGGGTTGCCCTATGCCTGCTCACGGCACTCGCCCCGTCGGTCAGCTTCGCCGATTGGGCAGGCGGATACGCAGGTCTGTCGCTTGGACAAACGACATTGGCCGAATCCAGTGATGAGAACGAAGGCCCAAGTACCACTGTAGAATTTGAAACGGACCCGATCCTAAGCGCCTTTGCGGGGTACCAAGTCCAGAATGGGCTCTTCGTCTTTGGCGGTGAAGTTGAAGTATCGCGCACCACGGGTGCGAACGCCAACGTCGAAGGCTTTGATGAAGAGTTTTCCGCCGAACTTAATTTATTCGATCTGAAACTGCGTGCCGGATACGACCTTGGTGATACCTTAGTTTATGGTGTTTTGGGCTTCTCCCACTTGTCCGCTTCCCCTGACGAAGGCCCCGATACCGACAGTGACGGTGGCAGCTTTGGGTTTGGCGCCGACTATCGCTTCAACGATCAATTCACGATCGGTGCAGAATATCTCGCCCGCCGCACCACCGGAGAGAGTGAACAGGGTGATGAGGGTTCTGTGGATATCGACACGCTTGCGATCCGCGCCTCATTCCACTTCTGACGCACCCCCAGACACCTCCGACCTTGGCGCGCCGCCTGCAATTCGCTAGCGTCGCGCCGAGAAAAGCGAGGTGCCATGACCAAAGACCCCCTGATCCACGACCCCAATGGCGGCATGCCGCGCCTGTTAGAAATTATGCGCCGTCTGCGCGACCCTGACACAGGCTGCCCTTGGGATATCGCGCAGGATTTCAACACCATCGCCCCCTACACTATTGAAGAGGCATATGAGGTGGCCGATGCCATCGCGCGCAGTGATTGGGGCGAGCTTGAGGGCGAATTGGGCGACCTGTTGTTACAAACGGTCTATCACACGCAGATGGGGGCCGAGGCGGGGCGTTTTACCTTCGACAGCGTTGTCAAAGCGATCAGCGACAAGATGGTCGCCCGCCATCCGCATTTGTTTGGCAACGAGTCGCGGGATAAATCAGCCGAACAGCAAACCGCTGATTGGGAAAAGATCAAAGCGGCCGAACGCGCGGGCAAGGCCCAAACGCGCACGTTGGATGGCGTGGCCACGGGCCTGCCTGCCCTGACCCGTGCGGTGAAGCTGCAAAAACGGGCGGCGCGCGTGGGGTTTGATTGGCCGGATACCAGCCATGTCATTGATAAGATCGTTGAAGAGGCCGGTGAACTGGTCGAGGCGCGTGCCACGATGACCCAAGCCGAGGTGGAAGAAGAGTTTGGTGATCTACTATTTGTCGTGGCCAATCTGGCGCGCCATCTGGACATTGATCCAGAAACGGCACTGCGCGCAACGAATGCGAAATTCACGAGGCGCTTTGAGGCGGTCGAGGATGCATTGGTCGCAGCTGGCAAAACCCCAAGCCAGAGTGATCTGGCTGAAATGGACGCGCTTTGGGATCAGGTGAAAGCCGCTGAGAAAGGCACGTGATGCAAGGGTCGAGGGGGCTGTCTGCCCCCGCCCTGACGGGCCCCCCGAAGGTATTTTTGGAACATGAGAAGATGAGGGTGTCATGCAGTTAAGTGATGTCGTTGCGGTGGTGACGGGTGGTGCGTCAGGTCTGGGGGCCGCGACAGCGCAGGCCTTTGTCGCTGCCGGCGCAGAGGTAACGATCTTTGATCGTGATCCGGCGGGCGCTGATTTTGCCCAAAAGATTGGCGCGGGATTTGCCAAGGTGGACGTGACCGATGAGGCCAGCGTTTCAGCGGGGCTTGATCAAGCAGGTGCCGTGAATGTGGTGATCAATTGCGCAGGCATTGCCACCGCCGAAAAAACATTGGGTCGCGATGGCCCGCATCGACAAGACAGCTTTGCGCGCACCGTCGACATCAACCTCAACGGCACCTTCAATGTAGCGCGCTTGGCGGCTGCGCGTATGGCGCCGGGGGGTGTGATTATCAACACAGCATCGGTTGCGGCCTTTGACGGGCAGAAAGGGCAGACGGCCTATGCCGCCTCCAAGGCGGGCATCGCGGGTCTGTCTTTGCCGATGGCGCGTGATTTGGCCCGCAATGGCATCCGTGTGATGGCCATCGCACCGGGTATTTTCCGCACGCCCATGTTGGAAAGCCTGGGCCAAGAGGTGATGGACGGGCTGGCCAAGGATGTCGTCTACCCTGCCCGCTTGGGCGAACCGGCAGAGTTTGCCGCCCTCGCCCGGTTTATTGTGGAATGCGACTATCTGAATGGTACGACCATCCGGCTGGATGGCGCATTGCGGATGCCTTAGCCCAGATCGCAGGCCACACGATGTCTGTCTGAAGCAGAGACCAACAGCCCGTCCTGATAGACGGCATGCACAAATTTGGCGTTAATCGCCTCATCATAAATGTAGGACAGACAGGTGTTACTGGGCACCAACGTGCTTGTACTCTCGAACTGTGACGGCCCGATGATGGCCGAAACCTGTTCCGGGCTCATGCCAACGGAAAGCCGGTTTGCCAAACTATCAGAGCTTGCGTTGATGGCTGGCGGCTCGCAAGCTGCCAGCATGGTGACCGCTAGAATTGCAGTGGGAGAGCGTAAACTCATATCTAACCTCGCATTTATGACTGGACGGTAGGCTACCCGGCTTTCTCTTCCAGCATCAACCATTCGTCTTCCGCGTCAGACAGCGCGTTTTGGCGCGCGACCAACGCATCAGTGGCTTTTTGGAACTTCACCGGGTTTTCGGTAAAAAGTGCAGGGTCGGCCAGCAGTTCTTCCAATTTGGCAATCTCTGCGGTGATCTGATCGATCACGCCGGGCAGTTCCTCCAAACGGTGTTTTTCGGTGAAGGACAGGCCGGTGCTGGATCTATTCTCAGCTGGCTTTTGTTTCTTGACCAGAGGTTTACTGGCTTCTTTCGCTTCCACAAAATCGCCGCCGCGTTGCGCGCGGTAGTCGGTCCAACCGCCAGCATAGACGACGGCCTGCCCATTGCCTTCCATCGCGATCGTGGTTGTCGCGACACGATCCAGAAAGTCGCGGTCGTGGCTAACCAGCAGAACGGTGCCTTGATAGTCGCCCAAAATATCCTGCAACAGGTCCAGCGTTTCGATATCCAGATCGTTTGTCGGTTCATCCAGCACCAAAAGGTTGCTTTCCCGCGCCATCAGCCGGGCCAGCAAAAGCCGCGCCTTTTCACCGCCCGAAAGTGAGCGCACGGGGGCGCGCGCTTGCGCTTCGTTGAACAGAAAATCCTTGAGGTAGCCGACGACGTGCTTTGGCGTACCGCGCACCATCACCTGATCGGACTTGCCCGAGACCCCTAATTCAGGATCATTGGCCAGGTTTTCCCACAGCGTCATCTCTTCGTTCAGCGCAGCACGGGTTTGGTCAAAGACCGCGATATCCAAGTTCGTGCCTAGTTTCACGGAACCTGCATCAGGTGTCTCTTGCCCCAGCAGCATCTTGATCAGCGTCGTTTTACCCACCCCATTCGGCCCGACAAAGGCAATCCGGTCGCCCCGCTGCACCGTCAGATCGAAGTTTTTGACAATGGATTTACCGTCAAAGGCTTTGGTCAGCCCAAAAGCCTCCATCACCTTTTTGCCCGAGGTGCTGCCACCATCAAAGGCCATCGCCGCCGTCCCTTGCCGCGTGATCTGTGCAGCCCGCTCAGCGCGTAGTTCCTGCAAGGCGCGCACCCGGCCCTGATTGCGCTTGCGCCGGGCCGAGATACCTTCGACCGCCCAACGCGCCTCTGCCTTGATTTTGCGGTTTAGCTTGTGGCGCTGCTGGTCTTCTTCTTCCCAGATCTTGTCGCGCCAGCTTTCAAAATACTCAAACCCCTGCTCGGCCCGGCGCACCTGCCCGCGGTCGATCCAGAGGGTGGCGCGGGTCAGCGCGCGTAAGAAAGCCCTGTCGTGGCTGATCAGGACGAACCCTGCGCGGGTGGTTTTCAGCTCTTTTTCCAGCCAGGCAATCGCTTCGATATCCAAATGGTTGGTTGGCTCGTCCAGCAGCATTAACTCCGGTGCTTCAGCCATCAGCTTGGCCAAGGCCGCCCTGCGCCGCTCGCCACCTGATGCCGTGTTCACGTCGCCAGCAGGGTCGAACTTCAGCCCCTCGGCGACCATATCGACCTTATAGGCCTCATCCACCTCGAGCCCGCTGGCGGCATAATCACCCAAAGTGGCAAAACCGGCCATGGTGGGGTCTTGTTCCATATAGCCCACGCGCACGCCGGGGGCGGCGACACGGCTGCCAGTATCAGGCAAGACCAAACCGGCCATGACTTTCATGAGCGTCGATTTACCCGATCCGTTGCGCCCCACCAAGGCGACACGGTCGGCCGGTTGCACGATCAGCGACAGATCCGCGAACACGGGATCACCGCCGAAGGTCAGCGCGATATCGGAAACTTGAAGAAGTGGGGTTCTGGCCATGGGCGCGTGGCTATGACAGAGACGTGATAAGCGCAAGAGCATGGCTTGGCGATCGCGCCCCAGAGCCCTAGCTTAGACGAGAGAACAATAAGGAAAAGTGACCCCATGGATAAGATCGTGAAATCAGATGCCGAATGGCGCGCGCAACTGTCTGATATGGCCTATAAGGTCACCCGCAAACACGGGACCGAGCTGGCGGGCACGCATGAAGATTTCCCCAAGGACCCCGGCACCTATATGTGCGTCTGCTGTGGCGCGCCGTTGTTTGACCAGGGCGCGAAATTTGAAAGCGGCACAGGCTGGCCGTCTTTCTACCAACCCGTTGATGCTGAGATGGTCGGCGAAAGCGTCGACCGTAGTTTTTTCATGAAACGGACCGAGGTGCATTGTAACCGATGTGATGCACATCTAGGGCATGTATTTCCTGACGGCCCGCACCCAACAGGATTGCGCTATTGCATCAATGGGGTGGCATTGCAGTTTGAGCCGGAGGAATAGGTCAGCCAGCCTTGGGTGGCACGACGCCTGATCGCGGCAGCTAAGGTTGAGCGGGTGGTTTGTTTTCGCTATTGCACATAACAAATATGGGCAGGCGGCAGCTCGAGACCCATTATGTGATCTTGAAGTGAGTGCAATGGAAATGAACCCCGGACAAGAGCAACCGGTATATTTCTTGAAGGATGCCTTTGTTGGCAAAAAGATTGTTGTCGCAATTTGCACGCATAACAGGCGTGCGTCTTTATTCAAGGTGCTCGAATATGTCTCGCAGCTGAAGACAGAAGCCTATTATGACGTCACGCTCCTTATTGTTGAAAATGAGCGAGAACCCAAGCTAGCAGATGAATTGGCGACCTTAGATTTCCCCTTCAAAATTGAGCATGCCAGTGAACCCAGAATTGGTCTTGTCCATGCGCGCAATCGCTCTTTGACCGAAGCCGAGCGATTGGGTGCGGATTGGCTTTGCATGCTGGACGATGATGATAAGGTACACCCGGACTGGCTCTTGCGGTTTGAGCAGGCCGCCTCTGAATTCCCGGATGGCAGGGCATTCTTGGGCTTTATTGATGTGAAACTGCCAGAAAACTACTCCCGGTTTCTGCGCGGATCACGACCACGGCAATTAAAGCTTGGGGCAAATCCAGAAGCTTATGGCACAGGCAACTGCATGATTGGGCGAACAGTCTTTGCCAGCGATGGATTGGGGCTTCGCTTTGATTTAAGATTCAACACATCGGGCGCGGAAGACACCGACTTTTTCGTGCGCGTGAAGAAAGACGGCGACCAGCTACATCATGTTCCTGAAGCAATTATTTATGAATCCTGCAGTGGCGAGCGTTTGACATACAGATACCACTTTCGACGTAGACGATGGCAGCGAAGAAACGGACTTGCGCTAAGCCACATCCACGATGGAACAGCGACGTCCTGGCGCGGTTTGCTTGGCAGCCTTTATCGTGACGTCTTGTTGTGTATCTGGGGCGGGCTCATCGCTCTCGGGAGTCTTGCATCACGGCCTAAAAGAGTGCCCCAGAGGCTGGGGGCAACAGGCTTAAGGGTAGCACGCATACTTGGCACAATTGACTATTGTTGTGGCAAGACACCAACACCCTATGACGTTTCAAGAAAACCTGCGGCGACGCCACAAACAAAGCTTTATGAATCGCCCAGGAACTGACCCGCATCAATCCGCCCGAAGGACTCGAACAGTTGCGACAGGAATGTGACGTCGTTGATCCCGTCCTCCGTCACGCGCCGATCCAGCACAACGATCTGACCGTCCTCTAGCGTGTATCGCGAGATATTGCGCAGCCGGTCGCTGCCGTCGAAATCAATCGCCAGCACTTGTCGGTCAATCTCTTCCGGAGCGAAAGGGCCAAAGCGGCGGAACTGGCTGGAGGCATAATAGACCGTGTTGTTCTGCAAACCGCGCTCTGACCGGGGTGGCCCGAACAGGGCAATCACCTCGGCCTTGGTGGTTGATCCAACGCTCAGGCTGGCCAGTTCTTCCTCTGGCGGGACAAAGCCATGATAGCGGTTCAACTCGGTGCATCCGGCCGCAATCATCAGCGCGCAGATCAGCCCTGCCGCCTTGACCGTTTTGCGCATTTTGCCTGTCATCGCACCCATACCCGTCGCCTCTTGCTTTGACGCTTCGCGCCTTTTATCCCCGATACAGTACCCGCCATCCCTGTTCAAGAATCGAAAGCAGCAATGCCCCCGTTACCGAAATCACATCTGCGTTTGGCTGATCTGGCAACGCGCAAACCGACGGTGTTTGAACTGGTGCCAACCGCAGACGAACGCAAAGCCGTGGCCGAGGCGTTGAGTATCGTGGGCATCAAAAAGCTGCGGTTTGCCGGTGAACTGGTGCCACAAGGCCGCACGGACTGGGTGATGTCCGCAGATTTGGGGGCAACCGTCGTACAAAACTGCGTTGTCACCCTAGACCCGGTCACAACCCGCATCGATGAAGCGGTTGCGCGTAGCTACGTCGCTGACCTGCCCGAGATCGCAGCGTCAGAGGTTGAAATGCCGGATGATGACACGGTTGAAGCATTGCCAGAAACACTGGATCTTGCGGCGGTCATGACCGAGGCGCTTTCGCTGGCCTTGCCGCCCTACCCGCGCAGTGAAGGTGCTGATCTGTCCAATGCCGTTTTTGCCGAACCGGGCGTCACACCGATGACGGATGACGATGCCAAGCCCTTTGCAGGCCTTGGCGCCTTACGCGAAAGCCTTGAAAAGAAAGGCAAATAGCGCCCTTTCAAACGCGGGCGAAAAAGGGTTGCACAAAGCAGGAATCGCAGTATGTTCGCGGCCTCTTTTACATCGTGTCTCGACAGGGCTGCCACAATGGCGTAGGACCCGGCCAGACGCACAGAAATCAGGGCCACGGCCCTTTATATCATAGGGTTGAGACATGGCTGTCCAGCAGAACAAAGTATCCAAATCCCGCCGCAACAACCGGCGTGCACATGACGCGCTGGTCGCGGCAAACCCAAATGAATGTGAAAACTGCGGTGAGCTGAAGCGCCCGCATCACGTTTGCCCATCCTGTGGTCACTACAACTCTCGTGAAGTGATCGCGAATACCACAGAGATCGATCTCGACGAAGACGCTGCGTAAGTAGCCTAAGGCATAAGTGGCATGACATCACCCCAGACGGACAGCGCTCCGACGCAGGGACATGCTGCAAATAAAGTGCTTTCTGTTGACGCCATGGGCGGAGATCAAGGGCCTGCAACTGTTGTTGCGGGCCTTTCGAAGTTTATGGGTAAGGAACCCGAGGCACGTGCCATTCTGCATGGCCCAAAGGATGAATTAGACCCTCTGGTCGCCAAACACGGCATTTCCGAGCGTGTGACGATCCATGATGCCACTGACGTCGTGAAAATGACCGATAAGCCCAGCCATGTGCTGCGCAATGGCAAGAAAACCTCGATGTGGTCTGCAATCGAAGCGGTACGCGAGCGGCAGGCCGCCGTTGCGGTCAGCTGTGGCAATACGGGTGGGCTGATGGCCATGTCGATGTTGCGCCTGCGCAAGGCCGAGGGCGTGAACCGCCCTGCCATTGCCTGCCTTTGGCCATCGCGCAACCCATCTGGGTTCAATGTCATGCTGGATGCCGGTGCCGATATTCGCGCCGATCAGGATGATCTGCTGACCTATGCGCTGATGGGCGCATCCTATGCCCGCAACGGTCTGGACATTGCGCGCCCGCGCGTTGGCCTTCTGAACGTCGGGACCGAGGAACACAAGGGCCGGGCCGAGTTGAAGGTTGCCCATGAACTGATTGGAAATGCAGCAATAATCGGCGATTTTGAATATGTCGGCTTTATCGAAGGTGGCGATCTGCCCTCTAACAAAGTCGACGTCATCGTAACTGACGGGTTCACCGGCAATGTCGCGCTGAAGACCGGCGAAGGCACCGCCACGCTGATCAGTGAGCTGTTACGCGGTGCCCTGACCAAGACACCTTGGTCTGCCCTTGGTGCCCTGCTCGCGCGGGGGTCACTGACCGGGTTGCGCAAACGGATTGATCCGCGTCGCGTGAATGGTGGTGTTTTCCTGGGCCTCAACCAGACTGTTATCAAAAGCCATGGATCGGCGGACGCCACAGGCGTTGCGGCAGCCCTGCACCTGGCCTATCGCCTGGCCCAAAGTGGTTTTTCAGATAAACTGGCAGCAAGGGTTGCGTCCGCTGCGTCACTTGCTCAAGATGCCGGCCAAGAGAATGAGACCGGGGGTCTCAATACAAAGACAGGCAAATAGGCATGATGCGTCGCGCAGTGGTCAAAGGGGTTGGTCATTACTTGCCCGAACGCGTGGTCCCGAACGCGGAATTTGAAGAATGTCTCGAGACATCGGATGAATGGATCAAGTCGCGTTCTGGCATTGAACGCCGCCATTTTGCGGCGGAAGGCGAAACAACCTCTGATCTTGCGACAAACGCAGCCCAAGCCGCATTGGCCATGGCTGGGATGGATGGCAATGACATTGATGCGATTGTCCTGGCGACCTCAACCGCTGATCTGACCTTTCCTTCGGCCGCTACTATGGTGCAGCACGCCATTGGCAATACATCCGGCTATGCCTTTGATGTACAAGCGGTTTGTGCCGGTTTCGTTTATGCCCTGTCCAATGCCAACGCATTGATTGCATCCGGTCAGGCCGACCGCGTGCTGGTCATTGGCGCCGAAACATTCAGCCGGATCATGGATTGGAAAGACAGGTCGACCTGCGTGTTGTTTGGTGATGGCGCAGGCGCGCTGGTGCTTGAGGCCGAGGAAGGCACGGGTGCGAATACCGATCGCGGTGTCTTGTCGACTGACCTGAACTCCGACGGCCAGTACAAAGACCTGCTTTATGTCGATGGTGGCGTGTCAACCCAAACGACGGGTGTCTTGCGCATGGAAGGCAAAGAAATCTTCCGCCATGCCGTCGAAAAGCTGGCACAAACGGCACATACAGCCTTGGATAAGGTGGGTTTGGGGTCCGATGACGTCAATTGGGTGGTCCCCCATCAGGCCAATATTCGCATCATCCAATCAACCGCCAAGAAGCTGGGTGTCGGTATGGACCGCGTTGTCGTGACTGTCCAGGACCATGGCAATACCTCTGCTGCATCGATTCCTCTGGCCCTGTCTGCGGGCGTTGCCAACGGCCAGATCAAGCAAGGTGACCTGGTGGTGACCGAGGCGATTGGCGGTGGTTTGGCCTGGGGTGCGGTGGTGATCCGCTGGTAAAGCTAACTTTGCGCGCGGAAACGTACTGTTCACTGCGATTGCCAAGCCGTTGTTATTGACTCTGAATTTGCCGGGCGCCTATGCTCAGGCGTAAATTGTGAGAGGGTGGATAATGACCGATAAGACTTTGACGCGAATGGATTTGGCTGACGCAGTACATAGCCAAGTTGGTCTTTCTCGCAATGACAGCGCCGACCTGGTCGAAAGCGTGCTCAGCCATGTGTCCGACAGCCTGGTCGCCGGCGAAACGGTCAAAATCTCATCCTTCGGTACCTTCTCTGTGCGTGACAAAGCGGCCCGCGTGGGCCGCAATCCCAAAACCGGTGAAGAAGTGCCGATCCACCCCCGTCGCGTATTAACCTTCCGCCCATCGCATCTGATGAAAGATCGCGTGGCAGCCGGGAACAAGCGCTAAACGATGGCCAAAGCCAAAGACGCATTCCGCACCATCAGCGAAGTGGCTGAATGGCTGGACACCCCCACCCATGTGCTGCGCTTTTGGGAAAGCAAATTCAGCCAAATCAAGCCCGTCAAAGGGGCCGGTGGGCGCCGCTATTATCGCCCGACCGATATGGATTTATTGGGCGGCATCAAAAAACTGCTGCATGAAGATGGGCTGACGATCAAAGGCACGCAAAAGCTGTTGCGCGAAAAGGGCGTTAAGCATGTCGCGGGCTTGGGCCAATCGATGACCGGCGATGCCGCTGCCCCAGTACCACAGGCAGCACCGCCAAAACCGGCACCCGTTGCCGCAGCCCCTGCCCCGCAACCGCAGCAAGACGCTTTTCCCTTCGACACTCCGCCCGCGCCTGCGCGACCCAGCTTCGTTATCGATCTTCCGCTGCCGCCAAAAGACACACCCGCTGCACCGCCCCGCCTGATTGGGCGCATCCCGCTGCGTGAGGGCGCATTGCAGGAGAAGGCCGCACAAATTGCGCCCCTTCTGGCCCGGCTGGAAGCGGTGCGCGCAAGGATGCGTGGCTAACACATGTTTTTCGGGCTTGCCCTTACCCGGTTTTGGGGTATGAACGCTGCCAGTCGGGCTATGGCGCAGCCTGGTAGCGCGTCCGTCTGGGGGACGGAAGGTCGCAGGTTCGAGTCCTGCTAGCCCGACCAATCATAACCGCCCGTCGTTGCTGTCGCACGGCGGGCGTTTTGGCATCCACTTGGGGGATCAAATGATAACTGCTGGTGTCCTGGCCGACCATCAAATCCGCGATATGATCGCCAGCGGTGGGATTGCGGCCGAAACCCCGATTGCAGATGGGCAGGTTCAACCCGCCTCGCTGGATTTACGCTTGGGGGCCACAGCTTATCGCGTTCGCGCATCCTTCCTTGCCGGGCGCACACGCACGGTGAAAGACAGGTTGGCCGATTTCCAGATGCATGCGGTCGATCTGACCGGCGGTGCGGTACTGGAAAAGGGCTGTGTTTATGTCGTGCCCCTGATGGAGCGGCTGACCCTGCCCAAGGGCATGACAGCCGCCGCCAGCGCCAAATCCTCGATCGGGCGGCTTGATCTACTGACGCGGATCATCACCGACCATGGGGTGGAATTTGACCGGGTACCCGAGGGCTATGACGGGCCTTTGTATGTTGAGATTTGTCCCCGCTCCTTCTCGGTCGTGGCCAGCCCCGGCCAGATGCTAAACCAGATCATCTTTCGGCAAGGCAAAACACTGATGTCAGATGATGCGTTGCGCACGCTGCACGCGCAGACACCCATCGTGTCAGGAGATCCCGTGATCTCGGACGGTTTGGGGTTTTCGGTCGATCTGCGGCCAGCGGACGGCACGTTGGTGGGTTACCGCGCGAAGCCGCATACGGGCGTTGTGGATCTGTCGAAACTCGACCATTACGACCCGGGCGATTTTTGGGAAGAGGTGCACAGCAAAGACGGCTGGATCATCCTTGACCCCGGTGCCTTCTACATTCTGGTCAGCCGCGAGGCGATCGTCATCCCGCCGATGCAGGCGGCCGAGATGGCGCCCTATCTGGCAATGGTCGGCGAATTCCGGGTGCATTACGCCGGCTTCTTCGATCCCGGCTTTGGCTATGCGGAAGCAGGCGGATCAGGGTCACGCGGGGTGCTAGAGGTGCGGTGCCACGAAGCGCCCTTTGTGCTGGAACATGGGCAGGTCGTCGGGCGGCTGGTTTATGAGCATATGGCGGCCATGCCAGCTGCGCTTTACGGGCACGAGATCAAGTCGAACTACCAAGGGCAAGGGTTGAAGCTGTCGAAGCATTTTCGGGAATGAAATTTGAGAAATGCGCGCGGGTGGATCGAACCGGAAATTGCCTGCGCTGCAAAAACTAACGTCCGCTTTGAGCGCCTACTAACTGAACTCCGCATTGTGGCGAATAGCCGCTTGCGCGCCTAACACGCAACTTGACACTGCAACCTTGGCATCAATAGCGTTGAAGGCTCAAAACCACCTTAGATGAGGAAACTGTACAATGAAGCTCGACCATCAAGCTGTTTCAAAAGTGCGATCAACGATTGGCCGTACATTCCTTGTTTTCGTCACTGTAACTGCATTCGTCTTGCCCTCAGCGACACTGGCTGGCGACCAGCCAGACTACCCGAACGATTGCATTTGGTTTATGTTAGACCCTTGCGATTTTGATCTTTGGAGCTGACCGCCCGGTTCTTTCTCCATTTATCCTATTAACAAACCTGTCGGCACGCGATCGGAGGCCGACAGGTGACTATCAATTGGCAACGACGCTATAACCGCACCCTCAAGTAGACATCGGCGCATGTGGAGGCGGCAACGTTTATGTCCCCTAAACGCCGATTGATCCGACCTCGTTATACAGCGCCTTACCGCAAGAACCGCCGCGCCGCCCGCATCCCTTTTCGCGCTTTCTGCGCGGTTTGCTGCGCGTTCTTCGCCTGCGTTTGGTCTTCGGGTGTCATGTCTTCGGCCCGTTTGCCTTTGCGCGCGGCCAATTCAACGCCTTTGTTGATGCCGGCGTTCATACCTTTGCGCATCAACATCCGGACAGCCATATTAATCAACTGGTTCATGTTCATCTGCATCTCTCCTCGCGGCTTCCTTTAAGATAAGGCGCGTAGGTTAATCTTCAAACAACTCGGACTGGTTTTCATCCGTTTCGGCGTCATCTGTCTCAGCCAAAGCCGCAGCACCGGGCGGTGGACGATTTTCCAACAACCCGGCGGACCGCAGTTCTTTCAGCCCCGGCAGATCGCGCGCGTTTTCTAACCCGAAGTGATCAAGAAACCCTTGCGTGACCACAAAGGTCACAGGTCGCCCCGGTGTCATCTTGCGCCTGCCAAAGCGGATCCATTCCAACTCGATCAACTGGTCCACCGTGCCACGGCTGACGCTGACGCCGCGGATTTCCTCGATCTCGGCCCGTGTGACAGGCTGGTGATAGGCGACAATGGCCAGCGTTTCGATCGCGGCACGGCTAAGTTTACGCGTCTCAACCGTTTCTTTCTGCATCAAGAACCCAAGGTCGCCCGCCGTGCGGATCGCCCAGGCGTCACCAACCTTGACCACATTTACACCCCGCCCTTCATAGCGTTTGCGCAGGTTCGCAATCGCCTCAGCCGGGTCGCAGCCATGCGGCATACGGCCGGTCAGTTCCGTCACTGTTACAGGGTCTGCGGTGGCAAAAAGGATCGCCTCGACCATGCGTTCCTGTTCGCCCATTGGCGGGGCCTCGAACAGGCTGTCGTTTGCGGGGGCGTCTGTCTTACTCATCACCGGGCACTTTCTTGCGGATTTGAATGGGGGCAAAGGTTTCGCCCTGCCGGATTTCAACTTTGCCTTCCTTGGCCAGTTCCAGCGACGCGGCAAAGGTGGCAGCTGTGGTTGACCGGCGGCGTTGTGGGTCAGCGTCCCAGCCTTCGGGCAGATAGGCCGCGAAATCGGTCCATTCTCCGGCAAAGCCAATCAACCCGCGCATCCGTTCCAACGCCTGTTCCATCGTCATCACATGCTGACGGTCCATCACGAAAGGGCGGAAATCATCGCGGGTGCGGATGCGCGCATAGCCTTGCATCAGGTCCAGCAAGGTCGCCGTATAGGTCACGCGCCGCACGCGTTGAACGTCTTCCGTAATGCCGCGCGCAAAGAAATCGCGCCCCAGCTGATCACGCGCCATCAGTTGTGCGGCTGCATTGCGCATCGCCTCAAGCCGTTCCAGCTGGAACGCAAGATGCGCGGCCAGTTCTTCGCCTGTTGGCCCCTCTTCTGTTGGATCAGGGGGGAGCAACAGGCGCGATTTCAAAAAGGCCAGCCATGCCGCCATCACCAGATAATCCGCCGCCAATTCCAGTCGCAAACGCTTGGCTTGCTCAACGAAGGCCAGATATTGTTCGGCCAAGGCGAGGATCGAGATTTGGCGCAGATCAACCTTCTGCGTGCGTGAGAGCGTCAGCAACAGATCAAGCGGCCCCTCATAAGCGCCGACATCCACGATCAAAGCTTCAGCGGCCACCCGGTCGCTGACACTCATCGTGTCTTCTTGAAACGCGTCGTCTTGCATCGGCCCTCAGCTTATTAGCGCTGCAAGTTCCGCCTCTAACGCGGGGATGTCAATATTTGCTGGGGTTTTTCGCATCGCCAGGGCACGATTTGCGCGGATTATTGCAGCGGATGTCATATCGCCTGATGCCTTGGCCACGGCCTGCATTTCCGCCGCATCCCCATTGCAATGCAAGACGATATCGCAGCCTGCCGCGATGCTGGCCTGCGCGCGCTGAGCAACAGTTCCCGACAAAGCCTCCATCGTCAAATCATCGGTCATCAAAAGACCATCGAAACCAATGTCTTTACGGATCACTTCCATCATTTTAGCGGATGTTGTGGCTGGCGCAGCAGGGTCAATATCTGAGAAGATAATATGCGCGGTCATGCCCATTGGAATGTCAGTCAACGCAGCAAAGGGTGCAAAATCCCAAGCCTCTACCTCAGCACGGGGCGCATCGACGCGGGGCAAATCCGTGTGACTGTCCACTGCCGCGCGCCCATAGCCGGGGATGTGTTTCAAGATGGGCAGCACGCCACCTTCCAGATGCGCATCTGCACAAACCTTCGCCGCAGCCACCACTGTTTCAACGTCATAGCCATAAAGGCGGTTCTTCATCACCGGATGCGTCGCCTCCTCCGCGATATCGGCGAGGGGCGCACAATTGGCGTCAATGCCTACCTCATGTAGTTCGGCAGCGATCAGGCGATTACGCACCCAATGGGCGCGCAGCGGGTCGCGCGCCTGCGCCATCTGATCCAATGCAGGCAGATACTCGCGCCAATGGGGTGCCCACATACGCTGTACCCTGCCCCCTTCCTGATCAATCAGGATCGGTGCATCGCGCCCCACCGTTTCGCGCAGGCTATATGTCAGGTGGCGCAGCTGATCAGGGTTGTCGATATTCCGGGCAAAAAGGATAAAGCCAAGCGGTTGCACCTCGCGGAAAAACGCGCGTTCCCATGGGGTGACTTCCAGCCCTTCACAACCAAAAATCGTTGCATTCATCGCCACTTAGTTGACCACCAAGGCGATACAATCAGCACCTTCTGCCTGAAGTGCGGCACAAAGGCGTCGTGCCTCGGCCCGGTCAGCAAAGCCACTGGCGCGCAAGCGGTACCATGTCGCACTGCTTTGGTTGCTGACCTGAATAACCCGCTCACGTCCTGACATCAGTTGGCCAAAACGCGATTGCAGGCGGTCCCATTCGGCCGCGGCCAAAGCCGGGTTTGGGAAAGCACCCAGTTGCACCAGATTGGTACCTGCGGGGAATGTTGTGGTTGTCACAGCCACTTCCGTATTGGTTGCTGCAGGGGTAGCTGGTTCAGCCACTGACGCGGGCAAGCGTGCGTCTGCTGGGCGGAGGATGGGCCGCAGTGATGTTGCCACGCCGGGCACGCTGGCCGGGATCACGGCAACCGCATTTTCTGCGGTCTCTTCTGGTGTTGCGGCAAGGCCTGCCAATTGGGCGGCCAGCGCGCTGACGTCATCCTGGGCAATCGCTGCTTCAACGACAGGCTCTTCTTCCACGTCAACGCTTGCGACGGCTTCGGCAACCGGCTGCGCTTCCAGATCTTCTGGTGCAAGACCGCTGGTGCGGGGCGCCAGAACCAGGCGATCCTCTGGACCCCCTGCCTCCCCAATTGCAGCCACTTCATTCACCGAAAGCCCCGTGTGCGCTGCAACGCCACCACCGGGGTTGTCGGGCAGCACCCGCATATCGCCTTCCATTGCGCGGACAACAGGGATACCGCTGACATCGCGTACGATCAGCTTATACCCCCAAAACCCAACGCCCAGGATTAGGGCCAACGACAGCGCAGCCCCTGCAAAATTCACTAAATTGGTAACACGCGGTGTATCCACCGCAGGGGCGAACCCCTCATCGTATACTGCCATTTTCGCCTCTCGCGCGCCCCTTTGCGGGGTCATCGTTTGCTCGAACCGGCAGCCTTGTACGTTAGCGCATCTCTTCCGCCGGGGTGACGCCAAGAATACCCAAACCGTGCAAAATAACAATTGCTACGGCCCTGATCAGGGCAATTTTCGCCTGTGTGGCATCTGAGTCACCCTCTTGGACGAACCGCAGGCTCTCATCCGCATTGCCTTGGTGGTAAAGCGCGTGGAAATCTGACGCCAGATCATAGAGGTAAAAGGCGATCCGGTGCGGCTCATGCCCCCGCGCCGCAATCTCGACCAAACGCGGCCATTCGGCCAGCTTTTTGATCAGCGTCAACTCGGCCTCATGGGTCAGACCAGAGATATCAACGCCCGCCAAGGTCGCGTCGGACACATCCGTAAACCCCGCAGCCTTGCCCAAGGCAGAGTTCACCCGCGCATAGGCGTAATTTACGTAAAAGACCGGGTTGTCCTTGGATTGCTCCAACACTTTGTCGAAATCGAAATCCAGCGGCGCGTCATTTTTCCGCGTCAGCATATGGAAGCGGGTCACATTTGGGCCCACCTGATCGACCACATCGCGCAGGGTGACAAAGGTCCCTGCCCGCTTAGACATTTTGAACGGCTCACCGTTTTTATAAAGCTTCACCAGCTGCGTCAGCTTCACATCCAGCGGCACTTGGCCGTCAGAGAGTGCCGAGACCGCTGCCTTCATCCGCTTCACATAACCGCCATGATCTGCGCCAAAGACATCGATCAATTGGTCAAAGCCACGCTGCACCTTATCGTAGTGATAGGCGATGTCGGGCGCGAAATAGGTCCATGATCCGTCAGATTTCTGCACGGGCCGATCTACATCATCGCCATGGGCTGTTGACCGGAACAGCGTCTGCTCCCGCGGTTCCCAATCCTCTGGCATTTTGCCTTTGGGTGGTTCAAGTGTGCCCCGATAGATCAGACCCTTCTGATCCAGTTCATCAATCGCTTTCTCAATCAAGCCAGTGCCATAGAGGGATTTTTCGCTAAAGAAATTATCCATCACGACACCCAATTGGGCCAGATCCTCACGGATCAGGTCCATCATCGCCTCGGTCGCAAATTCCCGAATGTCTTCCAGCCAGAACTGCTCGCCCTTATCGATGAATTTATCACCGACCTTCGCTTTCAATGCCGCGCCTACGGGTTTCAGATAGTCGCCCGGATAGGTGCCATCGGGGAAGGCCACCTCTTGCCCATGTGCCTCTAAATACCGCAGGTAGACCGACCGCGCGAGCACGTCGACCTGCGCGCCGCCATCGTTGATGTAGTATTCTTTGGTCACGTCAAAGCCCGCATAATCCAGTAGCCGCGCCAACGCATCGCCAAAGACAGCGCCGCGCGTATGGCCAACATGTAAGGGCCCGGTTGGATTGGCAGAGACATACTCCACCATCATCTTCTGACCCTGCCCCAGGCTGGACTGGCCGTAAGCCGGATCAGACAAGGCCGCTTTCACTACGCCCTGCCAGACATCCGCCAACAAGCGCATGTTCAAAAAGCCAGGTCCCGCGACCTCAACCGCCGCGACACGTGGGTCGGCCAGCAGTTTCGCAGCCAGAGCATCGGCAATCACCCTTGGGTTCATCTTGGCCGGTTTGGCCAGCACCATCGCGGCATTTGTCGCCATATCGCCATGGCTTGCATCACGCGGCGGCTCGACCGAGACGGCGGCGGTGGCAAGATCACCCGGCAGCGTGCCTTCGGCAACCAATTGGTCAAGGCAGTCCAGCACAAGGGTGCGGATATCGGCAAAAAGGTTCATGGTCTGTGTCCAAATAAAAGGTCTGAGCGGTTTACCACCCCCAAAGCACAGAGCAAGCAGACTTTTGTCAAAAGTCTGGCGCAAATCCTTGGAAGGATTTGATCAACTTCTTTCGAAAGAAGTTGTTTCCCTAGTTCCCGTCAATCACGCCAGCGGGGATATCTTCACCCCCGATCAGCCGCTTGTGTTCCTGAATGGCAAAGCGGTCTGTCATGCCGGCGATGTAGTCGGCCACGATCCGTGCGAGGGCGGTTTGATCTGGCGCATCCGCCACATCCTTGCGCCACTGTTTGGGCAGCTCGCCAGTGTTTTCCATGAAGAATGGGAACAGGTCGTTGATCATCTTGGTGACAACAACCCGCATATCAACGACGGCGGGCGCCCGATACATCCGCTTGAACAGGAATTTTCGGATCACTTTGAGGTCTGCCCAAAGTTCCGGTGAAAACTGCACCATCATGCGGCCTGCATGACGAATGTCATGTACGGTGGCGGGCGCCAGTTCGGTTAGGTTCCGGCGGCTGACGGTGATCACATCCTCGACCAGCACGCCGAAAAACCGGCGCAAGGCTTCATGCCTGCGGCGATAGTAGTTCAGCCCGGGATACTTCGCATCAACCCGCGCAAAGCAATCGCGCAGGATCGGCAGTTCGGCCAACTCATCCGTACTGAACAACTCGGCCCGCAACCCATCATGCAGGTCATGGTTATTATAGGCGATGTCATCGGCCAGCGCGGCCGCCTGCGCCTCCGCACTTGCGTGCGTGTGCAATTCCAGATCATGGCGCGCGTTATAGGCGGCCAGCGCATATGGGATATCCCCTATCACCGGGCCATTATGCTTGGCGATCCCTTCCAGGCTTTCCCATGTCAGGTTCAGCCCGTCCCATTCGGCATAGTGCCGCTCCAGCGAGGTCACGATATGCAGGGCCTGCGCATTGTGGTCGAACCCGCCATAGGGTTGCATCAGCGCATCCAGCGCCTCTTCGCCGGTATGCCCGAAGGGCGTGTGCCCCAGATCATGGGCCAATGCGACCGCCTCTGTCAGTTCGACATTCAAATCCAAGGCCGCCGCCACGGTACGCGCGACCTGTGCGACCTCAATCGAATGCGTTAGGCGGGTACGGAAATAATCGCCCTCATGTTCAATAAACACTTGGGTTTTATGCTTGAGCCGTCGAAAGGCGCTGGCATGAATGATCCGGTCCCGGTCGCGCTGAAACGGTGACCGAAAGGTACTTTCTTCCTCTGGATAAAGCCGCCCCCGCGGGTTTGCCGGATCAGTTGCATAAGGCGCTGCCATCTTGATTTGCCTGTCTTGTCGCGTCTGCCTGTGGTCCCTATATTGCAGATGTAACAGAACCGATAGGCCGACGTCATGTTTACCGTCCCACCCAAAGTCACCCCCCGCGCGTTCGAACGCCTGGCAGAGATCGGCGCATCCGCGCAAGGCAAAGCCTTACGCGTGGCAGTCGAAGGGGGCGGTTGTTCCGGGTTTCAGTATGAGATCGACCTGGATGAGCCTAAAGAGGATGATCTGGTCCTGTCAGAGCAGGGTGAAACAGTGGTGATCGACAGCGTCTCCCTGCCCTTTCTGGCTGATGCTGTCATTGATTTTTCCGAAGAACTGATCGGCGCGCGGTTTGTGATCAACAACCCGAATGCGACGTCATCTTGTGGCTGTGGGACGTCGTTTTCGATGTAGTTTTATCGCGAGGCAGGTGGGTACACCGCGTTATCCCTTGCTCTGCTCCTCATGTAGTCTGGGACTGTCCATCGCATAGATATGATCGGGGTAGTCATACCCCGCAAACATAACCTGTCGATCATAGATCATGCCAACACGCTTCATCAGCTTGACGGAACGATGGTTGTTGGGATCAACGATTGCGACAATTCTGCCTAGCGGGTCCACTGCATTCACTAACGTGAGAATCGCTTCCGCCGCATATCCCTGCCCCCATACCGACCGCGCGAGGCGTATCCCAATCTCGACCTCCTCGGGACCGATCCTTGCCAGGTCTTGCGAAAGGCTGACGTAACCTGAAACCTTGCCAGAGGTATTGAACTCTATCGCGTTGGTCCCGAAGCGTTCCATCGACTTCGCCTGCGACAATTGCGTGTCGAGCCAAACCTGCTGTTCAGATTTGCTCAAGGCCCCCCTATCGCTGAACTCCATCACTTCGGGGTCGCCAAAGATGGCATCCAAATAGATGATATCATTTGCAGTCCAGCGGCGCAGCCGCAGTCGTTCACCAATTATCATGCCCGCATGTTCATGGGTCAGACACCTCAGGGCAATGGTCAGTTTGCCCGATAAGCAGGCTACTGCATTACCTACGTGTTGATGGCTACTTCGGCCGGTCACCCTTCACGGTAACCCGCCGGCCCTTGCGTTCCTCTGGCCAGTAGTCCCAGATCGCCCGGTGCATGCAGCAACGATTATCCCAGAATGCCATGTCGTTCAGCGACCAGCGAAACCGGATTTGGTAGTTGATATGTTCGGCATGCGCGAAAAGCATCTCTAGGATCGCATCGCTTTCACTCTCGCTGAGGCCGATAATCTTCGTCGTAAATGTGCGATTGACGAACAGTGACTTGCGGCCGGTATCGGGATGGGTCCGCACGATAGGATGCTCCGCTTGCGGGCAATCAATATCGGCGTCCTCCTGCCCCCGGTCACTGTAGCGCCCTTTGTAGATATGTTCGGAGCTATGCAGCGCAGAGAGCCCGCCCAGCATGTCTTTCAGCGGATCGGACAGATCATCATAGGCGGCATACATATCGCTGAACATCGTGTCGCCACCGCAATCGGGCAGGATATGGATTTGCAGCATCGTCCCCAAGGGCGGTGTTTCATCACAAGACACATCAGAATGCCAGAATTCGCCGTTGGCCACCTTGGAATCCTTGGTTGCGTGAATTTCGAAAATTTCTGGAAAACCATCCATTGTTGGCGCTGCCGGATGGGCATGCAGCGGCCCGAACCGTTTGCCGAAACTCACATGCTGCGCTGGCGGGATTTCCTTTTGGTCTTTGAAAAACAGAACCTGGTACTGCAGGAACGCCGCACGGATTTCGGCAAATTGCGCATCAGGCACGTCCTGGCTGAGGTCGACGCCATAAATCTCGGCGCCCAGATTTGGCGCAAATGGCCGCGCCTCAATCGTTTTGAATGTACTCGTTTTCACAGCAACCATCGTCTTCTTACCCATTACCCTGCCTCAGCGGACCAAGATTAGCCGCCGCACCCTGCCCCGCGTCAAGTGTGAAAGCAGATCGATCCGCCCGGAACCCCAGACCAAAGCTTGCCTTTCTGCGCCCCCTTGGCCAAAACAAACCCAAGCAATCGGGGGTGCCAGCCATGAAAATCGCGACATTCAACATCAATGGTGTGAAAGCCCGGATCGGGGCGCTGACCGACTGGATTGATGAGGCGCAACCCGATGTCGCGGTGCTGCAAGAGATCAAATCAGTGGATGAGGGCTTCCCGCGCGAGGTGTTTGAGGACAAAGGCTATAACGTCGAAACCCACGGCCAAAAGGGGTTCAACGGCGTGGCGCTTTTATCAAAACTGCCCCTAGAAGACGTCACCCGGGGCCTGCCGGGTGCGGCGGGGGCCGGACGCGAAGGTGTTGATGACGAAGAGGCGCGCTATATCGAAGCCACGGTCGTGGGTGAAAAGGCGGTGCGCATCTGCGGGCTCTACCTGCCCAACGGCAACCCGGCACAGGGGCCGAAATATGACTATAAACTGCGCTGGATGGAACGGTTGCAGGCCCGCGCGCAGGACCTTTTAGCGCATGAGGAAGTGGCGCTAATGTGCGGGGACTACAATATTATTCCGCAAGCAGAGGATGCCGCGCGGCCCGACGCATGGCGCGATGATGCGCTGTTTCGGCAAGACAGCCGCGATGCCTATCGCCGTATCCTGAACCTAGGGTTTACGGAAGCCTTCCGCGCCCGCGAAGCAGGCCCCGGCCACTATTCTTTTTGGGATTATCAGGCAGGAGCCTGGGATAAAAACGACGGCATCCGCATCGACCATTTCCTACTGACCCCACAATGCGCGGATCTTTTGAACAACTGCTGGATCGAAAGCGAGGTGCGGGGGCGCGAAAAACCATCCGACCACGTGCCTGTTTGGGTCGACCTTGCCGCCTAAGCATAGAATCAGCTAGTGTATCGGCTTGCCGATCAGGACCGCTGCCATGCTCCGCCTATTGACCATCATCGCTGTCTGCGCGACCGCCCTGCCCACAGTGGCGCATGCTGGATGTCGCATTGCCGTTGCAGGCACGTCCTGCGTGGCCGTCCCCCAACCGCTGACGCCCAAACCCGCCCCGGTTGAGATTGGCGAGACCTTGGAGCGCGGCAAATACTCCATGGTGATGAACGCCCGCTACTACGGCTTACCCACGGTCAGCGACGGCTGGGTCTATTTCCGGATCGAGGATGAAATCTATCGCGTCGATTGGCGCAGCCACGAGGTGCTGGAACGGGTCACTCATCTGGCGAGCCGGAATTGGTAGGGTCGCGATGTTTGCTCAGAAGGTCTGTTTTGCGGACGAAGCAAATATAGCCCAAACAAATGTGTTAGCGTAGCGCGCCGCTTTGTTCATTTGCTTTACCGATCCAATCAGCGGCAAAGGCAACGAGTACGCGAAAATCACAGATTTGGCAGTCGGCGTTGCCAAAATTCCCATTGGAAACAAAGCCTGCGTCATCAAATGCTGCACCCACAGCTGGGAACAGCCGGTTCATGTCATCTGCGACGTCAGGTGTTTCAGTCCACGACCCATCGCCTGCACCAATCTTGAACCGCCGTATCTTGGTGCGCTTGTGTGTTGCCAGGGTCTCAGCCGTATGCAGGGCAGAGCATCGGTTCCAGCCAACGCCAATCAGAAATATTTTCATGGCCTTGCGATATCGAAGCCGACCCAAAGGTGTTTCTTCTCCGGTCGCCCATGCAAGACTATGTTGTGCAAGATAGTCGTCTGCCTTCGGACCATTAAGACAGATTGAAACCGCAGGATGGTCACTTCGCTGGGTCCCCGCCTAAGTCCTGAACACCTCAGCTATCACACCCATGCCAGCTGTTGGGGATTTCTTGGTATCGAACCCAGGCACTGCATTTTCGATTTCGTTGACCTGATCGGGCGTCAAGGCAGATCGGTCAATATTGGCTGGAAAATACGCGTCTGTTGAAAACCCTGGCATCCCGACAAGTCCATTGCCGCCAACAGCTTCCATCAGCGCTTCAATGACAGTTCTTGGCCCACCGATGACCGAACCAATTGCTTTCATTGAGGCATGAACGAAGACGCCGTCACCATCGCAAACGCCAAGCGATGCGAGATCATTCAATAGGCTTCTTTTGGTGTAAAACTTGGTGTCCATGGCATGCAATTAACACCTATGCCGCATGGGCAACATGGGTAATTTCGGGATCAAACCCGTCGCTCACCCGGTCACATCGTAATCGTACAGCCAGCTCAGCCGCTTTAGGAACGCCTCTGGGGCCACCAGCCCCATTATCTTAAGCCCGGCATGGGCCACGCGCCTCTGTAGCCCGCCCAAATGATAGTTGCGCGCGTTTTTGTTGGCCGCTTCAATCGCCTGCACCACCCTTGCACGCCGCATGCCTTGATACGCCCGCAGGCCTGCCTCCAGCGACGGCGTTTCATCACAGCATCGCGCCAGCACATAGGCATCCTCGATCGCCAGGTTTGCCCCTTGCGCCAGAAACGGCAGCGTTGGGTGAGCCGCATCCCCCAGGATCGCCATTGATCCCGCGTGCCATCGCCCCGCGACCGGATGGCGGAACAGGCCCCAGAGTTTGACCTCTTCGACATCGCCTAGAATGCTTTGCACGTCCCAGCCGCAATCAGCGAAAGCCATGCGCAGGTTGCCGGGGTCATCGCTGTGGTGCCAGCCTTCGTCGGCCCAGCTGCTGCGGTCCTGCACCGCTACGATGTTTAGCCGCCCGCCCGTTAGCGGATAGGTCACCAAATGCCGCCCCGGCGCCATCCAGATACGTGCAACCGGATCTGGATTGTCAGCCTTGATCATCGCCCGCCAAGCCACTTGTCCGGTAAAGAAGGGCTCGGTCGGGCCGTTGATCATGCCGCGCACGACCGAGCGGATGCCATCGGCCCCAACCGTCAAAGCTGGGCGCACCTTTGCGCCATCTACAGTGAAGCTGCCATCGGGGTTCAACCCTTTGATTTTTGTGCCCAGCTTCAAGGTCACGCCGGCGGCCGCACAGCCGCGCGCCAGAATGTCGATCAAGGCAGCACGGTGGTAGAATTGATAGGGCGGTGTTTGTGCCGAGAGATCAAAACGGGTGATTTCGCGGCCACTGACTGCATCCATTGGTACCACGGCAGTCGCCGTGATCCCTGTCGCGGCCAAGGCCCGTGCGATCCCCAAGCCATTCAAAGCGCGCGACGCATTGGGCGTGATCTGCAGGCCTGCGCCCACTTCTGTCAGCTCTGGGGCTTGCTCATAAACGGTTACATGCGCGTAGCGGCGGGCAAAGGCCAATGCCGCGGTCAAACCACCAATGCCGCCGCCAATGATGGCAATGTCGCGGCCGCGGTTATGATGCATACTAGTCGTCCCGGTGGACCTTTTCGCGACGCTCGTGACGTTCTTGCGCCTCAAGGCTCATCGTAGCGATCGGGCGGGCATCCAGACGTTTCAGCGAAATCGGCTCGCCCGTCTTTTCGCAATAGCCATATTCACCTTCGTCGATGCGGCGCAGGGCGGCGTCGATCTTGCTGACCAGTTTACGCTGGCGGTCGCGGGTGCGCAGTTCGAGCGACCGATCTGTTTCTTCCGAGGCACGGTCGGCCACGTCGGGGATATTACGGGTCTGGTCTTTCATGCCAGCGACGGTATCGCGGCTATCTTCCAGCAGTTCGGCTTTCCAGTTCAGCAGTTTCCGGCGGAAATACTCGGTCTGCTTGTCATTCATGAATGGCTCATCGTCTGCTGGGCGATAGTCGTCTGCAAGAAACACTTCGGCCTTCATCGTAAATCCTTTCACTCTGCGTGCCGCAATCGCAATCAGCGGCCGCCCTCACCCGATTTTGAGGCGGGTTTACTCCCTTCAATCGGTGCTGTCACCCCCCCTTTTTGTACTACTCGCAAGGTGTTGATGATCACGGGTGACCTGCTAGGTTGCCCATGAAATCAAAAGGGTGTGACATCATGCAATTCACCGGAACAGACACATACGTCGCCACGGATGACCTGACGATGGCGGTCAATGCCGCTGTCACGCTAGAGCGTCCTTTGCTGGTCAAAGGCGAGCCCGGAACAGGCAAGACAGAGCTGGCGCGCCAGGTCAGTGCTGCCCTTGGATTGCCGATGATCGAATGGCACATCAAATCCACCACGAAGGCGCAACAGGGCCTGTATGAATACGATGCCGTCAGCCGCTTGCGCGACAGCCAATTGGGCGACGCACGCGTACATGACGTGGCCAATTACATCAAAAAGGGCAAGCTGTGGCAGGCCTTTGGGGCCGAGGGCAAAGTGGTTTTGTTGATTGATGAGATCGACAAGGCCGATATCGAATTCCCCAACGACTTGCTGCAAGAATTGGACCGGATGGAGTTTCACGTCTATGAAACGGGTGAAACGGTGAAGGCTGTAAACCGCCCCATCGTGATCATCACATCCAACAATGAAAAAGAACTGCCCGACGCATTCCTGCGCCGATGCTTTTTCCACTATATCCGCTTTCCAGACATCGACACGATGCGCCAGATCGTGGCCGTCCATCACCCCGGCATCAAGGATCAACTTCTGACCGCCGCATTGACCCAATTCTACGAGTTGCGCGAAACAGCGGGGCTGAAGAAAAAACCTTCGACATCAGAGGTGCTAGACTGGCTGAAACTGCTGCTGGCCGAAGATCTAACCGCGGAGGACCTCAAACGCGACGGGGCCAACGCGCTACCTAAACTGCATGGCGCGTTGTTGAAGAACGAACAGGACGTGCATCTGTTCGAACGACTGGCGTTTATGGCGCGGGGTCAGCGTTAGGCCGGGTTCAGGTCAATATCCTGCGCGCGGGCAAAGGATCGGCAGTAATCCATCCAGTCGCCGAACTCTTCGGTAAAGACAACGGTGATACCACGCGCGTTCCACTCTTCGTATTTCGCCGTCATCGCTGCCTCGACATAAGGGCTGGGGTCTGCGACCCCTTCGCTTTGCGCTTGCACGATCGCCGCGTTCATCCATTTGGCCTGACCATATTCCAGCAAATGAATGGTGTCTTCACGCTCAATAAAATCGCGCCCAAAGGCGTAAAGCCCCGCGCATTCGGCCATGCTTTTGCTAAAGGGCTGCGCGGCAAGCGGGGCCGAGAGCCAAAGCAGAATGATGGTGGTCGCGATGGATAGTTTTCTCATACGCCCCAGTGAACAGACAAATTATGGCCAACTCAAGACCCCACAGCTAATTGACTGGCCCTGCTGGGAAACACCGCTATTGTCAGCGCAAGAGACAAGACGAGCATTGCTGATGACCACCGCCCCCACCGTCACGATCCGCCCCCTAGCGCCACAGGACGAAGCCGATTGGCGGCGTCTTTGGACCGCATATCTGGAATTCTATAAATCCAGCGTACCAGAGGCGGTTTATGCCAGCACATTTGCCCGATTGTTGGGCGATGACCCACAGGATTTTCATGGGCTGGTGGCCGAGGTCGATGGCGCGGTTGTGGGCCTTGTCCACTACGTCTTTCATCGGCATTGCTGGCGCATTGAAAACGTCTGCTATCTGCAAGACCTCTATGCTGATCCATCGGTACGCGGCATGGGCATCGGGCGCAAACTGATCGCCGCGGTTTACGCCGCTGCAGATACCGCCGGCGCCCCATCGGTTTATTGGATGACACAAGAGGACAATCAAACTGCCCGTCAGCTTTATGATCGCGTTGGGCAGGCCACCAATTTCATCAAATATCTGAGGCCGGCATGAAGCGTCTTGCAGCCCTTTTCCTGGCCTTTGCGGCCGCCTGTGCCGAGGTCCCCCAAGGGCCCGAGCCAATCCGGCTGACCTTTCCTGAAGTGCAGCGCTTTGCCGCTGCCAGCCCCGGCCCCGCCACGCGGCCAAACTCGGAAATGGCGCTGGATTTTATTGACCTGTCATTTCGGATGGAAAGCGGACGCAAACTGCCCGTCTTCACCCGGTTCGAAGGGCCGATCACCGTCCGCGTTGCGGGCACTTTGCGACCCGAAAATCAGGCCGATCTGACGGCACTGCTAGAAAGGTTCCGCCGCGAGGCCCGTCTCGACATCAGCCTGACTGATGCGGCCGACGCCAATATCGTCATCGAAACCATCCCTAACAGGACATTGCAGCGCGTCGCCCCCAATGCCGCCTGTTTTGTGGTCCCACGTGTGCAAAGCTGGCCTGAGTTGCGGGCGGCACGCGATACACCAACGCTGAACTGGGCCACGCTGCAGACCCGCGAGAAGGCAGGAATTTTCATTCCCTCTGATGTCACACCGCAAGAGGTGCGCGATTGCCTGCATGAAGAACTGGCACAGGCGCTGGGGCCACTTAATGACCTTTACCGCCTGCCGGATTCCGTTTTTAACGACGACAATATCCATGCGGTGCTGACCGGGTTCGATATGCTGATGCTGCGCACCTACTACGCGCCAGAGCTGCGCAGCGGGATGACCGAACAACAGGTGGCCGATCGGTTGCCAGGTATCCTGTCCCGCATCAACCCACGCGGTCAAAGGCCCGGTGGAACCGTGCCCTCGGCCACATCACGCGCCTGGATCAACGCGATGACCGATGCGCTGGGGGACCGCATATCAGAACCCCGCCGCAGACAGGCCGCCGCGCGCGCGATTGCCATTGGGCAGGCCCTTGGCTGGACCGGCCCGCGTGAAGGCTTTGCAAACTACGCTTATGGGCGCTTGCAGATCGGTAATGATGCGACATTGGCCCTTGGTGCGTTCAACGCCGCCCGCCGCGCCTATGGGCAAAGCCCGATTACAGAGATCCATTCGGCCCATATCGCCCTGCAACTGGCCGCCTTCACCCTGATTTCCCAAGATGCAGAGGCCACAATCGCCGTCACAACCCCGGCCATCGACGTAGCGAAAAAGCATGAAAACGCCGCGCTGATGTCGCTTCTGATGATGTTCAAAGCTGAGGCGCTTGATCTGAAAGGCGACACAGAGGCGGGCATGGCCCTGCGTCTGGACAGTCTGGGATGGGCGCTTTATGGGTTTGGCGACCGGGATGAGGTGATTGACAGGCTCAATGAAATCGCATCGCTGGTGCCGCAATTCCCGCCAAGCTGACAAAGGCCCCTACCCCCATGATCTTTCCGCTTTCTGGCCTCCTTATCGGTGCAATCTTCGGTGCTTTACGCGCCAAATCCAAGGGCGGCAAAGGCAAAGATATGGCACAATGGGGTGCCGTTTTCGCGATCATCTTTGGGCTGATCGGGGTCTTTGTGCTGATCTTCGTGCAACGTAGCTTTAGCTGAGCGATGTTCCTGCCCTTCTTTGACAATCTGCGCAGCAATGGGGTGCCCGTTAGCTTGCGCGAATTTTTGTCGTTTCTGGAAGGGATGAAAGCAGGCTTGGCGACCTATGATGTCGAGGCGTTCTACTTTCTGGCCCGCACCATTATGGTCAAGGATGAACGCCACCTAGATAAATTCGACCGCGCCTTTGCCGCGACATTTGAAGGGTTGGACGCGATCCCAGACGATGCCGTTCTGAACGCCGTTGATATCCCTGCCGAGTGGCTGGAAAAGCTGGCTGAAAAGCACCTGAGCGATGAAGAAAAGGCCGAGATCGAAGCCATGGGTGGTTTCGACAAGCTGATGGAAACGCTGAAGAAGCGGCTGGAAGAGCAAAAGGGTCGCCACCAGGGTGGGTCCAAATGGGTTGGTACAGCGGGGACCTCGCCATTCGGTGCCTATGGCTACAACCCGGAAGGCGTGCGTATCGGCCAGAAGGAAAGCCGACACCAGCGCGCCGTCAAAGTGTGGGACAAGCGCGAATTCAAGAACCTTGATGACACCGTCGAACTGGGCACCCGCAATATCAAGGTCGCTCTGAAACGACTGCGCCGCTGGGCACGCGATGGGGCCAATGAAGAACTGGACCTGAACGGGACAATCCGCGCCACCGCCGAACACGGGTATCTGGATGTGCAAACGCGGCCCGAGCGGCGCAATGCGGTGAAAGTGCTGCTGTTCCTTGATATCGGTGGTTCCATGGACCCGCATATCAAGGTGGTCGAGGAGCTGTTCAGCGCCGCCAAATCCGAATTCAAACATTTCGAATACTTCTACTTCCACAACTGCCTTTACGAAGGCGTATGGAGAGACAACCGTCGCCGCTGGAACGCGCAGACTCCGACATGGGAGGTGCTGCGCACCTATGGCCCGGATTACAAATGCATTTTCGTGGGGGACGCCAGCATGTCGCCCTACGAGATCGCCTTCAAAGGCGGCGCGAATGAGCATTGGAACGAAGAAGCGGGCCACACTTGGCTGGAACGCGCCCGCGATCAATGGCCTGATCACCTATGGATCAACCCGCTGCAAGAACGCTATTGGCCCTACACGCAGTCAATCCAAATGATCCAAGAGATTTTCGGCCCCGATCGCATGGTGCCGATGACGCTGGCAGGGATTGAGACCGGAATGAAAACACTGGGCAGATAACAGTTTTTGGTCTCGCGCTAGCTTTCTTGGTCGAAGGCGATAAAACCGCCATTCCCGACCAGGTCAGAGGTATTGCCTTCGCTATCCGTTACGCCGATATCAAGGTCCAAAATTCCACCAATGCTTTCCGCGTTCTCGCCCATAAAAACCCCACCAATTTCGCTGTTCGAGGTACAGGTCCCGATTGTGCAGGACACGATGGTTAAATCACCTGCAAAGCCATTACCCGTGATGGCCGTTGGCGCAAGCCCGAGGTTGATGCTCGGACCATCTGTGTTCAAAAACACGTCACCCGAGACGGTTCCATCGCCAAAGGTGACTGATAGTTGGATGGCACCGGACAATTCGCCACTCGCACCAGCAGACCCGGCCTCGTTGAACAACCGGCCGCGCACCCCACCTGTGTAGAGCACGGTTCCCGGCATTAGGGGGATTGCATCAGGGTTGGTTTCTGCACCAACAATGAAATGTGCGAACTCTATTTGATCAATGCGCCCGCCAAAGTCGCCATCTGCAAAAATCTGAAAAAGCCGTACGCCCGTCCCTAGCGTGATAAACAACTCTTGTATCTCGATAGTCGTGCCATCAGCCCGCGTCGCAACGCCCTCCACAAAGTTCAGGGTTTCGCCATCGACAACCAGTGATACTGCGTCATCCGGTCCGAAGGATGCTTGCCCTTCCAGAACCTCCTGTTCTGCGCCGCCAATCGCATTGTTCAAAATTGTGCGCGGTAGCAGAACGGTGGCTGTCTGACCCTCCAGATCGCCCACATCTCCGCCGTCATTCGCAAAAGGCAGACCATTGCCTGACGCCGTCGAATCTGTCGCACCAAAGAACAAGGCACCGGGCGCGTCCTCGCCCCCGCCTGAGCTGGCACATGCCGCAAATGTCAGAATTGCAGCCGTTGTCAGGGGAGTTTTAATCGTCAGACGCATTTTGGACCTCATCGCGTTATGGGTTGTTGTGGGCACTATCGCGCACCAAATGGTTTACGCGCCAGCCACAGAGTCTATTCGCCAAATTACACAGTTTTTTTCCTGCACGCACCGCTTCATGCCGATG
>JBCAZI010000013.1:0-50821 GCA_038533095.1 Pseudomonadota bacterium | reverse complement strand
CGGTCCGAATGCTTGTGATGTCCCACCCTTTGCCAGCTTGCACCCTGAAGCTGACAACCGCTGGACGCTAGAGGCGCCACTGGCGGAAAACCCCAGCGCAAAGCACAACCCCATAAACGCCATCTGTGACTTGATCGTGGAATTGTCATGGGAAAGGCTGCGCAGCCAACCTGATTTGCTATGCCTGCATGCCGCTGCATTGAAATTTGGTGGGTCGCTTGTCCTGTTTCCCAATGCGCGCCGTGCAGGCAAAAGCGTGCTGACAGCAACGCTCGCGCAGTTGGGCCATGATATGTTTTCGGATGATTTTGTACCACTTGCTGTGAACCATGAAACCGGGGTCATCTCTGGGATGGCGAATGGGATTGCACCGCGCTTGCGCCTGCCGTTGCCCGAAAACCTGACGCCGGGATTGCGGGAATGGATCACCGGCCATATCGGACCAGCGAATAAGCAATATGGCTACCTGACCGGCATTGATTTGCCCACGTCTGGTACGCTGGCCCCGGTTGGCGCGGTGGTGGTGCTAGAACGCGTGCCCGATTTGGCCGAACCCGCGTCGCTGACCCCAGTTGGCCAAGATGCGGCGATGGCGGCCCTTGTGTCGCAGAATTTTGGCCGTCATGTGCATGCGGGTGCGATATTGCAGGTGACAGATGCGCTGACCCGGTCCGTGCCGGTGCTGCGTTTGCGCTATGATCGCGTGGAAGAGGCTGCGGAACTGTTGAATCAAAGTGCGGTATTGCATGATTTGCCAGCAGCACAGATGCCCCAGATGGATCAACCGGGCCCTTTGCCATTGGCGCCTTTGGACACCACCCAAAATCAGGATGCAGCGGAGGTTGATCTGGACGCCACTTTTGCACAGGTGCCCGGCTTCACACAGGTCCAGACCGAGGCGAGCCTTTACCTTGCCGATGCGCGCGGCGTGACGATCCATCGCCTGAACCCGGTGTCTAACGTGATTTGGGCCTTGCTAGATGCGCCGCTAACGGGGGTTGAGATGGTTGATGTTTTGCAGGAACTTTACCCGGATGTCGGCCCTGCGCAGTTGCGCAAGGATGCGCTGTCAGCGCTACAGTTCATGGTACAGCGCCATCTGGTGGCAGAGGTGCCCGGCGCATAGGGCTGACCAGTCGCAAAAAGAAAAGGGCCGCCCAAACGGACGGCCCTTCCATTATTGCGTTGTCCGGTACTTACTGCAGATCACTCGCATAAGCCTCAGCCAGCTCAGCTTCGACTTCAGCGACCGCCGCTTGCAGTGCGTCCAGCATTTCGCCGCCGCCATCAACGTTTTCGCGGAACCATGCGTTCACAGGCTCGGCTGCTGCGGCGAAGGCGGCTTTTTCTTCAGGCGAAGGCACATAGATGTCGCCGCCACCTGCAACGAAGGCTTCATAGGCTTCGATCGACTTGCGCTTTGGTGATGCGAATGTGGCCTGCTGCAGGGCAGAGAAACCATCGACAACTACGCGGCGCAGGTCTTCTGGCATCGCGAGGAAGTTGTCGTTGTTCATCCACCACATCGCACCCATGTAGGAGTGACCATCGAGTGTCAGATACTGCAGGCCCGCATCAGGGAACTTCATACCCATGATGTCAGTAATGCCGTTGGCGGTGCCTTCAACAACGCCGGTTTGCAGCGATGTGAACAGCTCTGGCCACGGGATCGGCGTTGCAGAAGCACCCATCGCCTCAACCAGTTGCACGGGCAGGTCGGCCACAACTGTCCGCATCTTCAGGCCGTTCATGTCGGTCGGGCCGGTGACGCGACGCTCTGTGTTGGCAAAGTTGCGCCAGCCGCCGGTGTTGCCGATGGTCATCAGGCGGATGGTGTTGCCGCTATCCTCAAGCGCTTTGTCACGCATGGTGCGGACGAAATCGCCGGACAGCACAGCCTCTGCCACGCGGTCGGATGACATCAGATAGGGCAGGTCGAGGACCTGTACATATGGGAAGATACCTGCGGCACCGCCTGAGGTCGAGATATAGACGTCGATGGAGCCTTCGGAGACACCTTCGAGGCATTCTGCACCTGTCGCGCAAAGCTGTGTACCGATGAACAGCTCAACCCCGATACGGCCGTTGGAGGCGGCTTCAACGTAGTTTTTGAACACGACCAGACCGTCATAGTCTTCGTCGTTTTCGTTTGAGTTTGCAGTGGCGCGGATTGTGAACTCTTGATGTCCATCCGCCCAAGCGGCCAGCGGTGCCGCCAGCAGTGCGGCGGTCGCCGCGATTTTGGTAAACTGTTTCAGCATTACTCTCTCCCTATTGCTGTTGTCAGTTGATGCCCGGTGCCGGGCTAATGCAAGCGCTAAACCCGATTTCCGGCGCGCAGCCTAAGAAACCAGCCAGGTATGGCACTGTCATGGAAATGGCGGGGATATAGGTGATCAGGAAGATCACGAGGATCTCCACCGCGAGGAACGGCAAGATGGCCTTGGCGATGGTTTCCACCTTTTCGCCTGAGACCGTACTGGCCACGAAAAGCACAAGCCCCATGGGGGGCGTTGCCAGCCCCACTGTCAGGTTCACGCTCATGATAATGGCGAAATGCACGGGGTGCACCCCAAGGTCGACGAAAATGGGGCCAAGGATCGGGCCAAGGATGATGATCGCAGGCCCCGCGTCGAGGAACATGCCCACGATGAACAACAGGATGTTGATCAGGAACAGCAGCATCAGCGGGTTTTCGGATAGCGAGAGGATATATTCGCTGAGGATTTGTGGTGCGTAGCTGAGGCTGACAACGGTTTTGAATGCGACCGCCGCACCGACCAGCAAGAGCACGGCGGAAGTGGCCAGCGCCGATTTGGTCAGGACTTCACCAAGATCCCGCAGTTTCATGGACCGTAGTACGAAGAAGCTTACCAGCAGGGCGTAGGCGACGGCGATGGCCGAAGCCTCGGTCGGGGTGAAGACGCCGACGAGGATACCGCCCAGAATGATGATTGGTGTCTGGAGCGGCGCGATCGCCTTTTTGCAGATCATCCGGAAATCGTGGCTGACCCGGCTACGGTAGCTGACCAGCAGGAAGTGCGAGATAACCAGCAGACCAGCAAAGACGATCCAGAGGTTGAGGCTGTGCACCTTGTCGCCTGCTTCATTAATGCTGGCCAGACCGACCGTCGTTGACAGCCCACCGTAAATGGCCATCAACAGGCCCGCGACGTTGATCCGCAGCAGAACGAAGCTGACCCAGTATTCAACCTGGGTGATGTCCTGGTTTTTCGTGACGATTCGTTCGGCCTTGGGCAGGTCATAACGGTTGGCCATCAGCCGCACCATGACCATCAGACCCGCGCCGACCATGATGCCGGGCACGATGCCTGCAAGGAACAGCGAGGCGACGCTTTCGCCCATCACATAGGCGTAGATGATCATGATGCCGGAGGGCGGAATGATGGGCCCGATCACTGACGACGCGGCGGTAATCGCGGCGGCAAACCGGCGGCTGTAGCCGTTCTTTTCCATCGCTGGGATCAGGGTGGAACCGAGGGCCGAGGTATCGGCCA
Source organism: Pseudomonadota bacterium (assembly GCA_038533095.1). Lineage (GTDB taxonomy): Bacteria > Pseudomonadota > Alphaproteobacteria > Rhodobacterales > Rhodobacteraceae > Yoonia. The sequence continues at coordinate 47,303 of JBCAZI010000013.1, read as the reverse complement.
CGGCAGACCCTGACAGACCCGCGAACAGCATGGAGGACAAGATATTCACATGGGCCAGGCCACCGCGCAGATGGCCCATGAAGGCTTGGGAGAATTCAACAAGCCGCAGGGTGATGCCGCCGCGGTTCATGATTTCGCCTGCCAGCATAAAGAAGGGCAGCGCCATCAGCGGGAAACTGTCCATGCCGTTGTAAAGATTACGATAAAGACCGGCGACGACATTGCGATTGTCGCCTTCGAGCATGATCAGCGCAAAGGGGGATGCCAGCAGCGCAAAGACCACCGGCAGGCCGATCATGATCAGGATGAGGAAAAGGGGGAGAAACCATAAAAGCATCAGTCGGCCCCCTGAAAATCATCGGCGCTGAGCGGGTTCAACTCATCCCCGCGGCCCATGAGCTTGATCACTTGGCGGATCATCAACTCGATATTCACAAGGATCAGCAAGTTCACCCCAACCCAAAGCGAGGCATATTGAAAGTTGTTCTGAAACTTATTGCCGCATTTGCCGTACTCAATGCCAAACGGCCATTTGAGCGAGGATGAACAGCCGCGCCCCGAAAGCGTATCGACGTGGTTGTTCAGGCCCCGGTCCCATGCGACGACCAGTACCCAAAGGGCGATGGCCAACAGGAGCAGCGTCAGGATGCCGGAGACCACACGGGGCAGGGCGCGTTCGAGCATGTCGATGGAGACGAAACCGCCCATGCGAAAGGCCAGCGGCGCCATCAGCCCGGTCATCCACAGCATGCCGAAACGCGCGCCTTCTTCTGTCCAGTTCGGCGCGTCAGAGAGGATATAACGGAAGAAAACCTGCCCCAGGATCAGCGTGACCATGATGGCGAGTGCGATGACCGCGATGACCTTGCCAATGGCAAGCACCACGGTATTGAACCGTTCTAGCGGCCATAAAAGGCCAAACAGGACCGACATCGGCTCCTCCCCTGTTTATGTCCGGGCGTTTTGCCCCTGTTGTTGGGGCTTTGCCCCCAACCCGGATCAAGTCCGGGTCTCCCCCAAGGTACTTTTGAACGTAAGAAGACGGGGGTTAGTCTTCTTTTGTCAGCGTGCGGTATTTTCCGCCATGAAAAACGAGCGGATCGCCGCCCTGGTGATGTGCTTTGGTCACGCGCCCCACGATGATGACGTGATCGCCCGCGTCATGGGTTGCTTCGAGGTTGCATTCGAATGTGGCCAGCGCCCCTTCGATAATCGGCATGCCGCAATGAGACAGATGGGTTGGCACGTCCTTGATCGCGGTTTTGGATTTGATGATCGCCGCGCAGATATCGCGCTGGTCAGCACCCAGCACATGCACTGCGAAACGGCGGGAGCCCGCGAAATGCTCAAACCGTTTGGAAGCTTTGGCAGGCGACCAAAGCACCAAGGGCGGATCAAGCGAGACGCTGGCGAAGCTGTTGGCGACAATTGCAACAGGGCCTTCAGGGCTGTCGGTGGTGACCACGGTCACGCCGGTGACGAAGCTACCCAACGCGTCACGAAAGCTGTCGCTGTCAGTGCTGGGGTCGAATGTCGCGATGGTACCTGCGTCCATTACGGGACCTCCGTACCAAGGGCGGCGGTATAGAGTTCATACCATGTTTGGCGATCCATTTTCACTTTCAAAGCGTCCGACAGGCCTTTGATACGGCTAAGGTTATTGGTTCCCATGACCGGCATGATGTTCGCCGGATGGGCCAGCAACCATGCCACTGCGACAGCACCGCTATCCACGCTATTCTCTGCTGCCACTTTGGCCATGGCGTCTTGCACCGCGCCGCTACCGGTCATCAGGCCACCGCCGCCCAAGGGTGACCACGCCATGATCGGCACATTGCGTTCCTGCATGTATGCCACGTCACCGTTGGTGAAGCCTTCATGGGCGGTCAGTGATAGCTCGATCTGGTTGGTGATCAGCGGCGTTTTCATCGCTGATTGCAGCAATGTCCAGTCGTGCAATTTGAAGTTGGACACGCCGACGGTGCGGACTTTGCCCGAGGCCACGATCTCATCCAGCGCCGCGCCCGTTTCATGGTGGTCCATCATTGGGTCGGGGCGGTGGATCAGCAGCGTGTCGATCTTGTCGATATTCATCAGGCGCAGCGAATGATCGACGGAAGCGAGGATATGTGCGCGGCTGGTATCGTAATACTTCACGCGGGCGTCGGCGTAGCGGCCCATGGGGGCAACGATATCGCATTTGGTCACGATCTCGATCTGGTCTTTCAGGGCAGGGGCCGCTTTCAGGGCGTTACCGAGCACCTCTTCTGCCTCATAGCCGCCGTAAATATCGGCCTGATCCATCGTGGTAATGCCCCGTTCCAGGCAGGCCTCGATCTTGGCTTGCACATGACCGACGGAAGTGTCGCTGTCATCGCTCAGGCGCCACATGCCATAAATGATGCGGCTGAAGGAAAGGTCGTTGGTGATATTGATCCGGTTCATTAACGGCGGGGTCCTGTACCAAGGGGTGTTGCGGGTGTCTCGGACGGCACGCGCCCGTATTCATGGGGCAGCGAGCAGGTTTTCAGGTTGGGCATGACGCGTTTGCCGAAGTGTTCCGCCTCGTCGATATGCGGGTAGCCCGAGAAGATGAAAGCACGGATGCCCATCTTTTGATAGGCTTCAATTTTGCTCATGATCTGATCGGTGGAGCCAACCAAGGCCGCACCACAGCCCGAGCGGGCGCGCCCGACACCTGTCCAAAGACCCGGTTCGACATAGCCGTATTTGTCAGCGAGTTCGCGAGCCTTGGCTTGGTGTGCGACGCCGAGCGAGATGCTGTCATGCGCGCGGTCGCGGATGAGTTTGCCGTATTCGTCATCGAGTCTTGAGGCGATGTAATTGGCGTATTCTTTCGCTTCTTGTTCGGTGTCGCGCACGATCATGTGGACGCGAAGCCCGTAGTCGAGTGTCCGGTTGTGCGCAGCAGCACGCTCATTCACGTCTTTCATCCGTTGCGCCAATTGCTCCATCGGCTCTGGCCACATCAGATAGACGTCGCATTGCGCGCCGCAGAGTTCGAGTGCTGCGGGGGAGTAGCCGCCGAAGTAGAGGAGCGGGCCGCCGTTTGTTTGGTAGGGACGCGCGGGATCGGTTGATAACTTCGAGATCTGGTATATATTGCCGTCATAGCTGACTTCATCCTGCGTCCAGCATTTACGCAGGATTTCAACGACCTCATGGGACCGCTTGTAGCGGAAGGCGCTTTCCGCGACTTCACCAGGGAAGTCGGAGCTGATGACGTTCAGCGTCAGCCGCCCTTTGAGCATATGATCAAGGGTCGCGACGGTGCGCGCCAGCATGATCGGTTGCATTTCACCACAGCGGATAGCGGCAAGGAAATTCATCTTCTCAGTTAAGGGCGCCATGCCTGACACGAAAGACAACGTGTCTTGTCCGACTTGGTAGGATGAGGGGGCGAGAATGTTGCGGAAACCCTGCTTTTCAGCCGTCAATGCAATGTCCCGGCAATGGTCCCAGGATGAACGCAAATCCCCATCCGGCACGCCCAGAAATTGGTAGTCGTCAGAGCAAAGCGCGGAAAACCAAGCAACCTCTGCCGCATCAAGATCGGCACTGGTGACCGGTACGATGGTCATTGATTCCCCTCCCCAGAAGATGTTTCTTTCCTCTTGCCTAGCATGCAATTTTCTATGTAACAATAGTGTATCAATTTTCATGTGCTGGCTTTGGGAGGAGTCGCCATGGCGAAACCCTCTGCCCAAGCCTCGGCGCTGCCGAAGTTCGTCCAACTAAGCGAAATGCTGATCCGCGAGATTGCTGCCGGGCATCTGGCCGATGGTGCGCGCCTGCCACCTGAGCGTGACATGGCGGATGAACTGGGTGTTGCGGTGGGTACTTTGCGCAAGGCGCTGGCAGACGTAGAGGCCAAGGGTTTGCTGGATCGGGTCCAAGGGTCTGGCAACTACGTGCGCCACCGTCCGGCGGTGGATTCTGTCTATGCGTTCTTTCGGTTGGAGCTGCTCAAAGGCGGTGGTTTGCCCACTGCCGAAGTGCTGTCGGTTGATCGCATGGCAAAGCCTGAAAGCTATGCGCGCCTAGGCGGTGCTGCGGAAGGGCATCGGATCAGACGCCTTCGTTCTTTGGATGGCATTGTCATCGCGCTGGAGGAGATCTGGCTGGATGGCGCATCGCGTGAGCGGATCGCGATGCAGGATTTGTCGGACTCGCTTTATCTTTTCTACCGGCATGAGTTGGGGATCGTCATCGCCTCAGTCGCGGATCAAATTGGTGTGGATGTCATGCCGGGCTGGACGCCCGCGACATTCCACCTGAGGCCGGGTGACACGGCAGGCTATATCGAGCGGGTCAGCTGGACCGCCGCCAAAGAACCAGCCGAATTTTCACGCACTTGGTATGACGCCAAGCGCGCCAATTACATCTCTCGCATGGGCAAAGGTTAAACGACGTGGATATGGTGAACTACGGCTTGATTGGCTGCGGCATGATGGGCCAAGAGCACATCCAGAATATCAATTTATTGCCGCAAGGCCGGGTGAGTGTGGTCTATGATCCGGTCTCGGAACTGGCGGGGGCAGCCGCGACACTGGCACAAGACGCGCATGTCGCGGCATCGCTGGAAGAGTTGCTGGCGTTTGAACAGCTGGATGCAGTTGTCATTGTCAGCCCGAACTACCTGCATGTTCAGCAGCTTCAGCAGATCGTCGCGACGCGTCCGATGCCTATCTTATGTGAGAAGCCACTTTACACGGACCCCGCGGATGCCGCCGTTTTGGATGCGCTTTTCGCAGATTATGCGCATCCTGTTTGGGTGGCGATGGAATACCGTTATATGCCGCCCGTCGCGGCCCTGATTGCACAGGCAGAGCAGGCCACAGGGGGCATAAAGATGCTGACGATCCGCGAGCATCGGTTCCCGTTCCTGCCCAAGATTGGGGATTGGAACCGCTTTAACGCTAAAACCGGGGGTACCTTGGTCGAGAAATGCTGCCACTTCTTTGATCTGATGCGTTTGATCCTGAATGATGAACCGGTGCGCGTGATGGCCAGCGCCGGGCAATCACTGAACCATATCGATGAACGCTATGATGGGGTGGCCCCGGATATCTGGGACAACGGCTATGTCATTCTGGATTTTGCGAAAGGCACCCGCGCGATGCTGGAGCTGTGCATGTTCGCCGAAGGGTCCAAATATCAGGAAGAAATCAGCGCCGTCGGGCCAAAGGGCAAGATCGAAGCCTTGGTGCCTGGGCCGGGGCGGTTCTGGCCCAAGCTGTTGGGCAAACCGCCAGTGCCGCAGATGATCATCAGCCCACGTGCGCCCAAGGGCCCATATGTTTCGGAAATTCCGATTGATCCGACTTTGCTAGATGCCGGGGACCACAATGGATCGACCTTCTATCAGCATCAGCGCTTTAACGCGGTTGTGCGCGGGGAAGGGAAGGTTGAGGTGACCCTGGCCGATGGGGCCAAGGCGATTGCCATGGGATTGGCCGCGCAGGAAAGCGCGCGGACCGGGCAGGCCGTGATGCTTTAGCTTTCGGCCAAAATGGTAGTGGGTGCCACGCAAGCGGCGCCTTCGCATGTGACCATATCCATCGGCACAGTCATTTCACCATGTTCAGTGATCACAACGTAGCTGCTGTTGGTGACCGTTTTGAACTCACCCGAAACGGCGAAACCGTGGTCTTCAAACGTCAGTGTGATCTGATCCGCACTGACGATTGAAGGTGACAAGAGTGCCATCGCACCCAACATATACAAACAAGATTTACCGCTTACTTTTTTAACCATTGTACTCGCCAGTTTTACTATTGGCGTCACTTGACGCTTTGGTCACTTAGGGATGCTTCATGCGGTCGGTCAACGAAAAAACACGATAAATCTCTGTATCCTTCCGTAAAGGACAGGGGTGCCTTTTTAGGCCCTTCTGAGCGCCGTATTTGTGCCGCCTTTTGTCGGGGTTTGCGCCTTATTTGCAGGCTTATGAGAATCATTTTTCAGATGTCCTGACCCTAGGGTTCTGTAGTAGGGCTGGGCAGGCTGTGATCCGCCTTGACTCTTTCAGGCAGGCGGCAGGTTGGTAGGACGATGGCTTGGTCACCGCGGCCCAATTGGACCAATTGCCGGGACTGATTATTTGGATCGGGCGGTGGGTCTTCGCACCATTCCGACATCTCGATACTGACCACGCGGTCGACCAGATAGCCGACCTGATACCCGGGTGGGCCGGTCAGAAGGATTTTGCCATCAGCATTGGAGCTACCCGCGCGCCCCAAGAAAGCAGAGAGGTCAAACAGGGCGATGCTTTCCTCCGATCGTGAAAAATACCCTCGAAACCCTCGTTCTTTGACATCGGTTGGGGTCAATGTGCCGGGCTGTTCAACGATGCAGTTCACCTGAGACAGAGGTATCGCGAGTTTTTCGGATGCGTCGACAACCAGATAACGTTCCCTTTTGCGGGATACGTTTTGCGTTTGCTCATTTGTTTGAAGCGCAGGTGCTTCCGCGACCGTGTCGGTTTCACGCGCAGAAAGCGTCGCAATTTCTTGCAGGTCTGTTGCAGCATGTACCTGGGCCAGATCGACGGCATAGACCTGTGCCCCATCATCGCGGATGATGACCTTTTCGACAAAATTTCTGTCGGCTTGCCAGATTGGCAAACTGGTTTCTGTGCTTGCGGCGAAAGTTGCAATCTCATGGATGGCTTCGACCGCAAAGCCAAGGATCAGGTCACCGGGAAACCGCAGGGCGACGACCTCGGTCATTTGGGTGCTTGTCGGCGTACCCAGCCCAAGAATGCGGACAGGGCAGAGGACCGGAATGCGCCGATCATGATAGGTGATTTCCCCCAAACAGGGGCCCACCGCAATGGCGGTGCGTTGGATGGTCTGTTTGTGAATGGCGGCGTAAACCTCAACAGCGGGCACGGTATAAAGCGCACCACCCGCGGCAAAGGTTAGCATCGGGTCAAGGATGCGGCGGGTATTTTTGGCAGCGGTATCATGGCGCGTGGCCGCATATATGTCGGGCAGGGCAAAGGTCTTTGCCACATCAAGCAGTGAGACGAAATGACCGTCATGTTTGAAAACATCATGAAAGAGCTGCGGTTCGCTGCCGGTTTGACCCGAAATGCGTTCAATATCCGTCGTCGCGATCGTCGCGATGCCGACAATCTGATCGACAAAGATAGCCAAAAGTCGCTTTTCATGCTCTAGAATAACGCCAAACAGCGGTTCTGCCATGGCCAGTTTGAGGTGGCCAAGCTGCTGCAGATCAAGCACGGGGATAAGCTGCCCGCGCAATTCTATCCCGCCACAAAGCAAGGGCGATTTCTGTGGCAGGGGCAGTTTCTCTTGGACGTGAAACACCTCGGACAATTGTGCGATTGGGATACCTACACGCATGTCGCCAATTTGAACGATCCCAAACTGTTGCGATGCCGTTTCAGCCATGTCGCTGATCACACTTCAATGGTGGCGCTCAGCTTTTTGGTCACTTCAATAACCTCGGCCATTTTATCAGATTGGACATCACTTTCCTTGATAATCGCCGTGATCGAGTCAGCGCTTTGGGCAAGTGTTGCGGCCTGCGCGCCCAGATCATCAAGAATGGCGCCGGCATTGGTTGTACCTGCCGTCAGAAGGCCGCTAGCGTGCTCGACGTGGCGGCTGATGCCGCGCGCGGCCTCGCCATTGCGTTCGGCCAGCTTGCGCACCTCATCGGCAACGATGGAAAAACCGATGCCATGTTCACCGGCGCGGGCTGCCTCGATTGCTGCGTTGAAGGCCAGAAGGTTCGTCTGTACCGCGATTTCGCCCACGACCTCGACGATTTCAGCCAGCTCCGATATTTCGCCTGACGCGCTGCTGAGGTTTTGAAGTGTCTTTTCTACTTTGGTTTTGTTTTCTTCAGTCAGGCTTTGTGACGACTTGGTTGTGATCGAAAGATCTTCTGCCTCGCGTTTGATCTGGATCCCGGAACCGGTGCCGTTCTCGATCATCGCGATGATTTCCTGGCTGCTTTCCTGCGCTTTGGTTTCCAATGCGATTTGCGCCGAAATCTCGACCGCGGATTTGATGATTTTTGTCACCTCTCCGTCAATGTTGCGCACCGGGTGATAGCTGGCAGAGAGATGCACATCGCGGTTAAAACGCGCGATCCTGCGTACCCGCCCGGTGTACCCTTCACCCTTGCCCAGATTGAACCAAAGCGTGCGATAGTCATCTGTCTGCACATAGTCGGGCGAACAAAACATCGAATGATGTTGGCCAACAATTTCGCGCAGTGAATAACCAAAGGTTTGCAGGAATTTGTCATTTGCCGACAGGACGTTGCCAGCGGTGTCATATTCCACAACGGATTGCAGGGCATTCAGCGCGCCTAGCTTGGAACGGATTTCCAGATTTGAAAGTTTTTCTTCCGTGATCTCGCTGGCAAAAAGGATGATACTGACGACATTCTGCTTTGCATCCATGATCGGGCTATAGGCACCAAACAGCCAAACATCCTCGTCGTTTTGATTGCGATGTCTGAACTCTCCTGTTTCGCTTTCGCCGCTGTTGATGCGCTCCCACATCTTGCGGTGGCTTTCACTTTCTTTCGAGTCATGCGCATAAAGCGTGCTGACTTTCTGTCCTCTGACCTCTGCCTCAGAGAAGCCAAAGGTGGATATAAACCTATCATTGACGTCTAAAACCGTCCCATCCGGCGCATATTCGACCATCATCTGCGTGAGGTTGATCGCGCGCATCCGCTCTTCCAGTTTCAGCTCGCGGATTTTGCTGGCTGTCACATCGACAAAGAACAAGGCCAGCTTCCAAAAATTGCCGTTCGGCGTGAACAGGGGAACGTAGGTGGCTTTGATATAGACGGTTTCACCATCCAAGGTTTGCATTTCATCAGTTTTGTTGATCCGCGTGCCTTCATGCATGCGGTCCCAGAAATTCCGATAGCGGGTGTCGCTGGCCATTCGTGGCGCGAATAGGTCTTTGAGCGATTTGCTGGTCAGCCCGTTTTCTTCGACCTTGAATAGCTTGCGGAAGGTTTTGTTGCCTTTCAGCAAGGCACCCGTGCCATCAAACTCTGCCCGGCCGACCATATCTTCCGATGCCGCCAGCATTGCGCGGCTGTCGATATGGTCTTCATGTTCCTCGGTGATGTCGTCACCGACCTTGATCACCTTTTCAAGCTGCCCGGTCTCATCCATCACCGGGATCATCGTTGCGGCGAGCCAGACAAGCTCTTGTTCACTATTGCGATGCCTGATCCGCAAGGTCTGTGTTTTACCGGCGGCAAGGTCTTCCCAGGTCTTTTTGTACAAGGTGCCGCGGGCGAACCCTTTATCACAGAAATCCTCATCATGTTGGCCGATGGCCTCATCGACATCCTGCCCCAAAATGTCAGCCATCTTTTGGTTGATGGCCATGATGTGCCGATCCTTATCGAAGGTGCACATTGCCAATCCATCCCAAAGCGCATCACTTTGTTCGATCGCTTTTTCGGCGGCATAGGTGCTTTCCGATACATCCATCAAACATTGCAGGATTTTGTTTGATTGGCCGCTGCCGTCCTGAATGGGGGCGAAAATGCAGTGAAACCAAACCTCCGTCCCCACGGCGGTCAGATGTTTATAGCGGCCCTCAACCGTGCGCCCCTGACGCAGCTTTTCCCAGAAATCGAAATACTCCTCAGATTCGCAAACGGCCTTGGGCCATATTTTATCGTGGTTTTGGCCGACAAGCTCTTCGCCATAATCCTCCATCGCGGTCATGGCCCTATCGTTGAGAGTAAGAATATTGCCATCCAAATCAAAGGTGATTGTGCCGACTGAAGCATCCATGCTGGCAAATACGGGTGATGCCTCTGCCCCTTCACCAGATGCAGCATCCGTTGCCGCCTCGGTCACTTGGACAAGGGTATGGGTCGGCAAGTCCCCGGTGCCGCAGGGGGTGGCATTGATCATGCCAGACATCGATAAACCCAGCGCGCCGTCGATCACGCCTGACCAGGCACAATCCTGTCCTGCCACAAGCGTATCCCAATGGGTTGCGGCCTGATCCGCGCCTGCCATTTCGGCGAACGTAGGTTGGATTGGGTTGCTGTCGTCCAGACCCAGCTGCATCTGTGCCGTATGATTTGTGGCGCAAAGGCTGCCGGTTTCAAAATCAAAAAGCAGCAAAACCTTATCCGCCAGCAGCCGGTCGGCGACCGGGCCAATCATCTCGCGAAGGGTCAGTGCGGGGGCATCCGGTGCGATGCTTGTCGGTTCTTCTGTCATGGCCGGTCCTTTGTTTGCCGGGTCAGCCATAGCGGTGGAACTTTAAGGATTTCTTTCGAAGGAAAGTTTGCCGGCTGCATCAAGGTGTGGGCGGCCAAAGCAAGGGCTGATTTAGCATTGCATTAACCATCTAACTGATAGTCTGCGGTGGCGGTGACAGGGGCGAAGCATGAATGTAAGAGAGACTGCGCAACAGGACCGTGTCGTTCTGGATAGGCAACTCAGCCTGGCCGATGCGGTATCAATCATTACGCATCACGCAGCGATTGAACTTCATCCCGATGCGATAGCGCGCTGTGCGGCGGCCCATCAGCGATTGCAACAGGTGATTTCTGAGGATCGCCATGTCTATGGGCTGACCACCGGGTTTGGACCACTGGCCAACAGGTTGGTGGACAAAGGGGCAGGGGCTGCGCTGCAGCAAAACCTGGTGCACCATCTGGCATCCGGGGTTGGTCCTGCGTTGGACTGGGCAGCGGCGCGGGCCATGGTTTTGGCGCGGTTGATGTCAATTCTGCAAGGAGCCTCTGGTGCATCTGATCAAGCCATCAAAGCATTGATCACATTGATGAATTCAAACCTTGCGCCGGTTGTGCCCAGCCGGGGCACTGTTGGCGCATCGGGTGATCTGACCCCGCTTGCGCATATGGTTCTGTGCTTTCAAGGGCGCGGCGCCTTCTGTGATCGGGCGGGCCAGATTTATGCGGGCCAGGTGGGCCTCGACCATCTCGGTCTTGCGCCATTGGATCTGGCACAACGTGATGGTCTGGCATTGGTCAACGGGACCTCTGCCATGACGGGAATTGCGGTCTTGAATGGCACCCATGCAGAACGCGCAATTGGCTGGTCAATCGCACTGACGGCGGCAATGGCCGAGGTGCAAAACGCGCGGATAGAGGCATGGCATCCGGCCTTTGGCGCGCTGCGCCCGCATCCCCGGCAGGCAGAGGTGGCCCAGCGGATTTGCACCGCTTTGGACGGCAGTGGGCGGGTGATACGCCAACATCTGGCGGACCGTGTACTGACAGACGCGGATCGTGGCACCGAAGAACACGCAGGCCAGGATGCCTATAGCCTGCGTTGCGCGCCGCAAGTCATTGGTGCGGTTTGGGATATGCTGGATTGGCACAACCAAACTGTGGCGACTGAGCTGAACGCGGTGACTGACAACCCGATCTTTCCGCCATCGCGGGATGACGCAATTTTCGTGCTGCATGGCGGAAATTTCATGGGCCAACACGTAGGCCTTGCCTCTGACGCTTTGGCCAATGGGATCAGCGTGCTGGCGGGGCTTGCGGAACGGCAGATCGCACGGTTGACCGATGAAAAGCTGAACCGGGGTTTGCCTGCGTTCTTGCACCAAGGGGCGGGCGGCGTGCATTCAGGTCTGATGGGGGCGCAGGTGACGGCCACAGCATTGGTGGCTGAAATGCGGGTGATCACAGGGGCCTCCGCCCAGTCGATTTCGACGAATGGTGCCAATCAAGATGTGGTTTCAATGGGCACGATCGCCGCACGGCAGGTGGCGCAGAAGCTGGATATGCTGGCCCAGGTTCAGGCGATCCTTGCACTTTGCGTGGCACAAGCCATTGATATCCGCAGGGCGGATCAAACCACGGGCTCATTCTCGCCAGCCAGCCTGAAACTGCATCGCTATATCCGCAGGATCAGTGCAGAGATCGCGCAGGACCGGCCCTTGGGGCGGGACATTGAGGCGCTTGCCAAAGCTCTCGCCAAGGATGCCCCGCCTGTTTGAGCCCACATTGGGGTTACGCGGTTGCGGGGTCGACTGTTAGGCCAACGGCCTCTGCGTATTTCAGCCAGGTTTCGACTGATGAGACGACGGCCCGCACCTCGATCGCGATCAATTCGATCCCGACCAGTGAAATGCGGACGAATGCATCGATCACGATGCCTTTGTCCAAAATGCGGTCCACAACCTCTGCGATGGATGCGGATGCAATGTTCTTTTCGATTGCCATTTGTTTTCTCCATGAGTTTCAAGCGCATACAGCCTTTGACTTTCAAGGCTCGATCTTGGGTACAGGGCAGTCGATAATATTTTGTTGATTGCGCTAGAGAGTTGGTGAAACTTTTAACGGCTTTGTGGGGGCTCTGTGTCAGCCGCGCTGCTTTCCATGATCTGTTTTGCGATTAATTCTGCGAAATCGATGCGCAGCGCCTCTAGCGATATGCGCGCATCGCTGAATGGCGCTGGGTCAGTTTTGGGTTCATCTGCAGGCGGTGGTGCCATGGCAGGGGCTTCAAATTGTGTCGCCACCCTTTCAAACCGGTCCAGCACGGTGCCTAAGGCATTTGCAAAATGGGCAAAACTGGCGCGCTGCGCAGTCAGATCGATGGTAGGGGCAGGGCGGTCAATCAGCGATAAAAGCTCGGCCTGCAAGGCATCAAAAGCGGTGCGCTGGCGTTCAAGTAGTGGTGTTAGATCGGGCGTTTGTGGTACTTCTTGGGTCACCGTTTCCATCCGTTCACCAAGGTCGGAAAATTGCTGCGAGAGCGGTGTGACAGAGGCGCCGAGGTCAGCCAATTGTGCAGGGAGGCTGGTGACGGGGGTGATGGTTTCAAGCAGCCTGTCAAGCTGCGCAGAGATGGCGCTGTCGCCGCTATCGTCATTGGCCGTGGTCAGATGGGTGATGGCCTGTTCAAGCCGCTCAAGTACCGTCGCCATCGCGGTTTGGAACCGCGCAAGGTTTTGTCGTTGCTCTGTCAAATCCAGTGTTGGCGCGGGGCGCTGGGATATGCTGGCGATTTCGGCGGCCAAGGCATTGATCTGAGTGCTGAGGTGATCATCGGCGGGGGCAGTTGGCGCGCTTTCTTTCAACTGGCGTAAGCTTTCGACGATCGAGCCGTATTTTTCGTCCAACGCTGCCAGCCCCGGCAAGTCGTCAAGCCGCGCCATGATTTCGGCAAGCTGTCCGTCAGACTGGACTGCGCCCTGCATAGTGATCAGCGATTTGACGTCATTCGATAGCGTGGTCAGTGTTTGTTCGATACCCTGTTGTGTCGCGACGATGGCATCGGTTTGCGGGTTAGGAAGATCGGCGATTTGTGCGGTCAGGCGGGTCTCCAGATCTGCGATTGCTTCCTTGGTGTCATCAGTCTCGGCCTTGCCTTCGATTACTGGGATGATTTGTGCCACCTCTGCGCGAAGCTGTTCGAGGGCGGAGGTATCTGGTGCGGCCTGCATCTGTTCAAATAGTTGTGCCAGCTGCGTTTGTAACGTGCCAAGCGCGCCGTCGTCGTTCCCTTTCGGTTTTGCGGCGATAGCCGCTGCCATGCTCGCAATTTGCTCCTGGATCGCCTCGCCCAAGGCCAATTGCCCGTCAAGGCTTGCGAGAACGCGATCAAACTCTGGGCTGGATGTGGTGGTTTGCCTATCAGCCCCCTGCATTTGTTGCAGTTGCGCTGCGATGGCATCCAGTTTTGCCTCTGTCTGATCAGCGGGTGTATTGTGAGGCGTAATTGGTTGCGCGACATCCACCAGGGGTTCTGGCAACGCCCCCTTACACCCCAAGGCCACAGTCCCATCATCAAAGGCCGCCGCGAATGTGATCTGCGGGAAATCCTGCGTTTTTGACAGCGCAAAGATAGGGTCAAGGGCCGCACTATTTGCAACGAAATGCGTTGCGATACCCGCCTGAAAAAGCTGCTGAATATGCACCTGAAAGGATTGCCCCATCTGCGTTTGATCCTACCGTCGGTGCCAAATGCCGTTGTATCCAGCCTAACCAAGATTGGTTTACAGAGTGTTACCACGCCTTTAGATCGTTTTGCCCAAAGGCCCCAAATCTAAGGCCAAGTCATTGGGTGATATGCCAAATTTCGCTGCAACATCGTGGATTGCGGCCTCGGCCTTCATTAAGGTGGTTCCCAGTTTTTCTTCTTGGGCGGCTGATAGCGTACCCGCTTCCATGCGCCGGATGGCTTGCAGCTCCATCAATTGGCGCAAAAATGCCATCAGCCCCAGAACGACGCGGGCGAGGTCCTGTTCAGCCGTTTCGGGATCAATAGCGATGCGATCAGTTGCTTCTGTCAGGCGGTTCAGCATGTCCTGTGCGGGGGGGATTTCGGTCGCTTCTGTCATGCTGTACCCAGCCCGTTTTGCGTAAAACCCAACGGCGGCCAAAGACCACTCACCACCAGTGTCACATCTTGGGGTGTTTCAAGCTTTTGCGCGATCTCTGCGATCGCCTGGCGGGTTTTCTGCGCCGCGTTCCGCGGCACCAATATCGCGCTGGATGCGCGATGCGCGCCTTGCTGACAGGCATTTGCCGGAAGGTTCAGTCCCGTCACAATTTTGTCTAGCAGTGTTTTGTGCTGCCGTTCCTGATCTTGCTGTGCTTTGCGTGCTTGCAACCATGCGCGCCCTTGACTGGGCATGGGCCCGTCTTCATCGCGCGGCCTTACCGCCAAGCAGAACTGCCCATGCCCGCCGATATTTTGCCAGACTGTATTTAGATTACCCAAGCATGCAGCATCCGTCAGATCGGTTGGTGTAAGCTGTTGGGCAGGTGCCACCGGAATGAAATTGAAACCGGCGTCAAACCAGCTGACCTGCATTGCCAATCGCACGTGCGGGGTTTTGGTGCTGTCTGAAGGGGCCAAAAGTGCGGTCCAGCCGCCGTGATGAAAGGGGTGCGCGTCAGGTGGAACCTTCGTGTCGCCAGTCCAGCCCAATACGTTCATTACGGTTGCACCCCCGGGCGGATCTTGTCGGGTGCTGCCAACAGCAGATCAAGCCCAAGAAAGACAAGATCCACATCTGCCACGGTCAACCAAAGCTCGCCCCTGATCACAACGCCATGGCGCAGCAAGCCATCCACAACATCGACCAATGCGGTATCGCTTGATCCCATCACCTCATCCGGGGTGGCCATTTCAAGCGTCAGCGACATGGCAGACCTCTGGCACCGGTGCTTTCAATGCCGCACTCGAATAGGGCGGCCACGGGCCTGTGATGACCAGATCAAGGCCCAGGTCCTGTGCAGGTTGGTGCAGGCCGCGCGCCATATCTTGCAGATGAAAGACATCGTCTTGCCGGATCAAAACCACACAATTGAGGAGCTTATCCGCTTTCCGCGTGCCTGCTGCCGCGATCTGCAAGCAGGGCGTTTGCAACTGATTCAGGACCGCCTGCGCAAAGGCCAGTTGCTGCTTTTGCAAGCTATGCCGCCCGTCGCGCCGGTTGCGTTGTATTTGCAGGAAATGGCGGCCGGACGTCGGGCTTTCTTGTGCTGGTGGGCGCGTTGGTGTGGTCGTCAGATGAACGACAAATTCCTGAATGCCCTCTAGCGCGCTCAGCTTTGCGATATGTGCATCCATCTGGCTTTCCAGTGACGCTATGATTGCAGGTTTGCCGGAAAAGACAGCGCCAAGAGCCATTGGTACAACTGTCGTGTCGGCGCAATAGGCGGTCAGAATGGCGTTATGCGTCATGGCCCAGTCGGCCAGCGCATCAGGGGGCATGTCATCTGCGGCATGATCATGGGACATGTCGCTGATCAATGCGCTGATCGGGCCACAGCGTAGCAATTCATGTGGCGGGGCCGCTTTTCGATATTCTGCTTTTGAGGGCACCAGCCCGTGAAGTTGAAGGTTTTGCATCATGCCACCTTTCTGTGGGGCAGGGTCGCTGCCTGATCGTCTGACCTGACACTGCATAGATAAAGGGGTTGCGGGCCTTTGCCATGGCGTGCCATCGCATCCAGAACGTCAGCGCTTTCCTTAATGTCGGCGGCGCGTGCCGGTGTGTCTTTCAGCGCCTGCTGCCGGGCCTGTGCAATCTTGTCGGCCGTGTCATCCAAGTTGCAGCCCAATAGCCTTGCAGCGTCAGTCAAATCCTTTTGGCTGACCCGCTGCAGCGCGATACTGGCGAAGGACGCGGCTGGCGCGGGGCCGATTTGCTTGATCCGGAACCCTTCGGTCCAGATCGCATCAATCTGGGCAAGTGCGTGGTCCAAAGCGGGCAGTTTGTCTGCCTGCTGCAACACAACGACATTGGCGAGCATATCTTGGCCCGGTGGCAGCGTCAGCATTTCTGCGGCGCAATTGCCAAGCGTATCCAAGATGTCATCGCGTAAGCGGGTAGAGAGCGCCGTGACGCCACGCTGCAATGCGTCAGCTGATGTCTTGCCTGCCGCAAAAAGAGGGGCCAATTCGGGCGCGTCACGAAACCGATCCAGCACTTGGGGCGCGTCCCAGCTGACGGTGATCTGGAACTGTGTTTTGCCGGTCAATCGCAGGGTCAGCTGATCAAGCAAGGGCAGATTTGCGGCTATCATAAGGGGCACATCCGCCTGCGTCAGAAAGCTGTTGGGGCAAACGGGCAGGATGGTGCCATAGGGCATGCAACACTCCAGCCAAGCTTGCCGCTCTGCCGCGGATCGCAACACATCTGTGCGCGATAGGGGGAGTTTGATCAACGGTGCGGGACGCTTATCCAGCAGGGCGGTGTAGCCCTGCGCTGTAACAAACTGCATGGGCAGGTCTGGCACCGGCTCGATGCAGCCCAGCATGATTGCAATCAGTTCCTGTGACATCATGGAAAGACAGCCCTTCGCGATAAAGCGGGGCTGTGACGCCATGCTTTATTCTTTGTGGCACGCACAGATGAACGATACAGGACCCGTGTCATCCTTGGCTCCGCAGGCGCAGCAAAAGCGCCGTCTCGGCTTCGTCATAAGCCTCTTCGCTGATCTCGCCTGACAGCAATTGCGTTTCAAGCTGCGCCAGCGATTTGCGTAAGGTAGCCGGGTCGTTCAATTCTTTGTTCGCCGCTTCCTCAACCTTGCGGGCAACCAGCAAGGCACCGTTGACGGGCCCTTTGACGGGTAGCGCCAGAAGAGATCGTAACAGGCCCATCACGCCGCCGCCTGATCAAGCTCAAGCCCAAGGTTCAGGCGTACAAAATGATACATAGGAACGGGGCCGATAACCTGGATCAAAGGCTCTGCCTTTGGCGCAAAATCAAGTTCCGCAGCAAGGGTGCTGACCTGATCTTGAAAAGCGGGAAGCGTGACCTCATCGATCAAGAATTCAGCCCGCAGAACCTGCGTGTCATCATCAGGTGCGCGAAGGACGTGGTCGCGCGCCAGTGGGCGCAGTGCCGCGAGTAAGCTGCGTTGCGCGTCACCGCGCCGCTGATCGACCAGCTCAGCCAAACGGCCGCCGAAAGCGGCGATCGCGAAATGCGCCTCTGGTCCGCTTTTGCGCAGTTTGGCTTGTTGCTCTTGCAGGGATTTGCTGCTGTGCAAGGCAGCCTCCAACGCGGCCTGTCTGGGAAATGAAACGCGCAAGCCAACCTCGACTGCGCCGGTGACTTTGGCGAATTGTGCGGCGATTTGGGCGGTGTGGTCTGTCACCAGTTTGGCGACTTGCGGCAGATCGCCTGCTACCAGTCCAAAGCGGGCTGGCAGAACGGTGCAAAGCGGTAAAATCGTTTCCAGCACTTTGGTATGGGCCAAAAGCAGGCGCCGTTTGGGTAGGATTTCCTGATCATCATGGTCGGAAAACACCAATGTCCAGGGTCCAATGGCCGCAAATTGCAGCGGCCCTTGTAGCCCCTGAACCCCATCAAGGATATATGCCAGCTTTGCCGGTTCGGCAGCGGCAAGGCCGTAAAGGTAAATCATGCTGATCCCCCCTTTGGAATTTCAAGCGTCAGCACTCCGCGGGCCAGTGCTATGGCAATATCATCGAGGTCAAAGCGCGCACCGATGTCGATATGCGCGCTGTAGTGGCGTGGCCCTCGCGTGATGATGGAGAGCACCGTTTCATCACGCGACAAATGCACATCCTGATGGGAGGCGCCGGGAATATCTGCGGTGATGATCCATGCGGCGGATGTTTCGGTCAGCGTGGTGTTGGCGGGGTCGGGTGAGGCCGCTTCGTCGGGCTTTGCTGCCGTGGCTGGGCTTACGTCCATACCGGCCGCGCGCATTTTGACGCCTGCGTAGGCTTTGATCGGGCCTTGGCTGGTTTCGATGACCTGCTCATGCACAGTGTTTTTTTGCCCCTCCTTAAGGGCACCAAGTATCGCCTTCACGGCGTCACCCAGGGCGGTTGATATATCGTTCAGCCCGGCATCAATGCGCTGCGCATTTTCCTGAAAAGTCTTTTTCTTCTCATCACTCATCAGATGGATTGCCCTTGTGTGGCTTGGTCATTTAACGCGGCCTCCAGCCTGTCTATCCGCGCGAGCAATGCGTTATTCTGCGCCTCTAGCGTGTCGGCCTGGGCAGATAGGCGCGGGTCATTTTCCCACCAGTTGATCCCCATCTCTTTGGCTTTGTCGACGGTGGCGATCAAAAGGCGCAGACGGATCGTCAGCAGTTCGATCCCCACCAGAGAAATCGACACATCGCCTGCGATCACAACCCCTTTGTCAAGGATGCGTTCTAGCACATCTGCCAGCCCGTCGCCCTGCGCAGGCCCTTGAATATCATAGGCCATCAGCTGTCCTGATCCTCGCGGTGATAGCGCCGCACGCGGTTGAAATTCACCAGATCGGCCTGGGTGTTGATTTGCACCTCATAGGTGGTCAGCAGATCATTATCGCCCATACGCGCAAAGCTTTCGATCACGTCCACGGCTACTGTCCAATCGCCACCATCCGCGCGCGAACATTGCACGATTGCATCGACCTGCTGCCCGGTCATTTGACCGATTGCAGTTTTGGCGGCATCGATCGCGCCCAGCATCGTTAGCGCAGGCGTGCTGGCCTCGGCGGGGGCCGTTTTGACAGCCGCATTACCCATTAAGAATATCCATCATCATCTGCCGTTGTTCTGCGTTGCGGTTCAGCTCTTGCTGGTAACAGGCGGCCCGGTCCTGTGCTTGGTCGATGCCCATTTGCAGGCGCGCTGCATCAAACTCCAATCGAACAAGTTTGATTGCGGCATCCTTGGGGGTGCGGGCAACAGCGCTGGTGGCCATGCGTGGACGCTTGGGCATTTGGGTTTTGGGGCGCTTCATGTCCCGGCCTCCTGTTGTGGGGATTGGGCAAGGTATTGGGCGATCTGGCTCGTGGTCACGGCAATGCCGCGCCCACCCAGAACATCCGCCGCGATCTGCGCCAGCAGCGCGTCAGACAGGGCCAGGCTGCGCAGTCGCATCGCGGCGATTTGCGCAATTAGAATCCCAGCGCGCATTGAACAGGCGGTGTCATCCTGTGACAGATCATTGACCAAATGCACGATGCGTTTGGCCAGCGCCGCTGGGATGCCCGTGCGCGCGGCCACGATCCCGCTTTCGGTTTCGCGGCTGTATCGTGCCATCTGAAAGGTGACCATACGGTCCAGCAAAGCATCAGGTGACGCATTCACCCCGGCATAGTCATGCGGATTGGACGTCAGGATGATCCGAAAATCAGGATGCGCCTGGATATAATCTGCTGTCGCCAGCGGGTCAGGGGCGACAAGCACACCTTCCTCCAGCACGCTTAGTAGGATACCGTTGGCCTTGGCGTTTGAGCGGGTGAATTCGTCATAGACCAAGGTGTGCCCATGGACCATCGCCTCTGCCAGAATGGCATTTTCCCAGTCGTATCTGGTGGTTGCCTCACTGCGGCGGACGCGTTGGATGTATTTATCGACGACAGATTGTGTTGATTGGCCCACCTGTTTGCCAACCAGATCTTCTGCATCCAGCCAATCATTGCCTGTCATCACGCTGATGGGCCGCCCCAGACGTTTTGCGATCTCAAGCGCGACGGCGGTTTTCCCGCGCCCGGCGGTGCCTTGAAAATGAATGGGTACACCGGCATGGGCGTAAAACAGCGCCCGTTTGACGATGGCTGCAACCTCTTCGTTTTCAAAGAACCGGTTTTTCTGACGTAGCCCTGCCCAGGGATTAAAGGGGGGCTCTTCAGCCTGTTCCGGCAAGATAGGCTCTGCGTCGTTCAAACTGTGAAGGTGTTTTGTCAAACCGGTGGCCTGTTATGGGTTGGACCGCAGGATGCGGTGCGCCAAGGCTCGGTGATCGAGGTAAATTAAGAATGAATGCGGTTAAATTTGTCGGGGTGAGCGCGGGTATTCACTACAATTGCCCTTCTCAACTGGTGGTCCAATCCAAAAGCTTGCCCAGATCATTGCAGGGGCGTGAGGGACGAAAGGTCAATGTGGCCGGGCGCGCAGGTGCGGCAAGATTTTGGTCCATGTGGTCGCGTATCCGCTGGGCGATCGCCTCTGTCGCGTCGTCGGGGTGTGATGGCACGATCAGCGCATGCAGCCGATCGTCGCGCAAACGGACATCGACAGATTTGACCCCGGTAATTTTTGCGATTTCGCGCGCGACATGCTGTGGCGAAACGTTCACCCCAGCCACTTGCACAGTATCGTCAAGACGACCCAAGACATCAAAGCGGCCTGCGCCGACCCAATGGAGCCGGTCTTGAAGGTCCAGCCGCAAGCCAGTCAGACCATCGTGATGCACCTGGCCGTCTGTTACGGCAAGATGCGGCAAAAGTTCAAATGGATCATCCAGCGCTGTCCGAAATCCGACGCCGCCGGTCTCGGTCGCGCCGTAGACCTCGGTCATAGTAGCGAGTTGGGTCTGTGTCACTGCGGACCATGTGGTTGTCGTAGCAGGCGCGCCCGATGTGACCCCATGCACGCCGGGTGAAAACTGCAGACCGGATTGTGCAAGCTTGTCCCAAAGATAGGGTGTCGCGATCACCACATCACCGGCCTGGGCCAGGGCGAGGCAGCGTGTCGGTGACTGTTGATAAAGCGAAATCACCTCGGCCCCTGTCAGGGATGGCAGCAAGCAAGAGAAAAGGAAGCCATAAATGTGATGGGGCGGGACCAATGCGATGATCCGCCCGCCCGTAGGGATAATCGGGTTGGGACCTTCCGAGAGGCCGCGCACCTCTGCTTGCAATGCGCAGAGGTCATGTGTGATCGGTTTAGGGTCACCGGTAGAGCCTGAGGTCAGGAAAGTGAACTGGACGTTGCCTTCGCACAGCGCGTGATGCTGCATCACCAGATCGACCCAGTCGCCAATGGTGCGCCTGATCAGCAAATAGTCATCAACACCGCTGCTGTGCAGTTGAAAGAACCGGTTCACCCGCAACACCAGATCCAAGCGCGATAGGCTGTCAAAGCCTAGCTGATCTTCGTCAATCGCCATTTGGCCGATCTGCGCCTTCGTCAGGCCAAGCGATTGCGCAGCAAGCGCACGACCGGGTGACACGGCCCCTTTCTTGATCAGTTTCTCTTGCTCATCCGCAATCAGGCTGAGCAAGATACGGCGCGTCGCGTCTTCGGACAAAGGCGGTTGGCTTTGCTTTGTATTGCGGTCCGTCATCGCCGTTTGTCCCACCTTTGCGTCAATAAAACCGTCAGCCATTTTCCAGATCGTAGAGGAATTCGCCAATCAGGCTGCCATAGTGGTGTCGCGCATCAGCGATTTGCGCCATCAATTGCATGGCCATCGCCCCCATTTCGCTGGCCGCTGTACTTTGGCCGTCAAATCCAAGCCCTAGGGGGACATCGGCGGCCGCATCATAGGCGATCAGCTGTTCAATCGCGTCGTCCAGCGTTGCCGCTTCCCAGGCGCGCACGGTGTCTTGGCGGTCCTCGGATTGGTGAAACAGACGAACGGCAGCCACAAAACTTTGTTCAGCCGTGCGGTAGAGGTTGATTTCGTACCAATAGGGAATGGCTGCAGTATAGCTCATTGCCATGGCAAGTTCAGAGCCCTCAAAACGCAAAGGCCTGCCGCCTGCGCGCTTGATGTGGAAGGGCATCGCATTTTGCGAAAACGGCGTCACGCCAGCTTGCATCGTCTGGTCCTGATGAGTGACTTCCATCATGGTTGTCATGATAATATCCTTTCGTTGAGCAAAAGCTCTGATTGCAGGCAGAGCGATAAGAGTGATCCTTGCGCGCCATGAACTGGGTGACGCAGATCAGGGTAGGGTGATGTTGCTGTCAGACGCACGATGACCGCATCTGCCTTTGCAGACCAGGCAGATAGGAATGCTGCTGGCGTGGATGGGGACATCAGGCCAGCATCAAAAATCGAATGAGCCGCGACCTCTGATGGCACAACAAGCGCAAGCGCGAGATAGGCGTCGTCGGACGTATCAAGATAGACCGCGATGCGTTGTTCCAGCACGATGTCGCCAAGCGGCAGTTGGGCCGTCTGAGAGACGACGCGCATACCCTCGATAAGCAGCGGGCGTTGGCCGTCGCGGCGCAGGCGATGCTTTTGCGTCATCGGGCGGGTCTGTCGTCGCGCAGGCGCACGGCTTTTCGGGGTGCCACTTCGCGGCGTTTTGCGCGCGACCGCCGTCATCTGCGCAACGGAGCGCCCAGCCAGAAGCGCCCGCAAAGCAGGCGTAATTGTTACGTCAATTTCGGGGCTAGATGGCTGTGTCATTGGTGATGGCACGCGACAGCGTCCTTAGGTCCGTTTCACGAACATCCAGCAATTTTGCCCGTCTGGTTGTGCCTTGAGGTGAATTTTCACGCCAACATCGGCGCCCTTATAGGCGAACTTGTAGTCAAACATGACATTGATCTGCCCGGTACGGTGAAACTTCAAAAACTCACCGTGAAAACGCTTGCCCTTTGCACAGGGGGCGACGTCGTTAAAGAAGTCCTTGCCAATCATGTCTTCTGGGGTACGGCTCGAGATGAGACCCTCTGCCTTATTGTATTTCACAATACGCCCGCTGCGGTCCAACATGACGGCGCCGAAAGGCAAATATTCTGCGCGCTGTGGTTCACGATTAAGGATATTGTCCAGGTCCTGGCTGCCGAAAGGGATGATTTCCATGATGCTGTCCTTGCTTTAGGCTTGAGTTTCAGAAGACATGTCGCTTCCATCGTCATTCGTCAGGAACGAATCCGAGCGGGTGAGCGACATATCGTGAACGCGTTTGAGGGGCTGGTCGCCAAATTCATCCTGTTTCTTGGCGCGGCCTTCCGGGGCGGCCCATTTATAATCCATCTTGCCAACGGTCACGATGCACTGAGGGATCAGGTCGAAGCGTTCTTTCATCGCATATTTGGCCGAGTCGACCTCGATTTCTTCGACGGCCTCGAATTCGACCATGGCGTTGAGTTCTTCGATGACGCTTTCAGCCTCAAGCTTGGCTGTGTTTCCAATGACCTCTGCCGCGGCCAGCAAAACCCATTCGGGATGTTCTCCGCGTACAATCAGGCTGCGGCCGGGCTCGCGGAATTCATATTGACCGTCAGATTCACTCAGGCGTCCAATTTCATTCATAATTTACTCCTTTCGGCGCCTCGCGGCAGAGATGCCGGGATGCATTGCGGATGCCACTTGATCCGCGCGAATGATGAATAATTCGCAAACTCTCATGGGGTTTCTTATGGTCATTTCTGGATTTCGCATCAGGCATTGAAAACGATCCTCCGGTCCCGACCTGAGTTAACGCCAAAGTAACTGTGTCAGTGCTAGCACCCCGGTTCAGACCTCGGTTTCGCGACAGGACAGCTCTTTTGCCTCAGGCCCATCATCAAAATGATAAGCAGACCACAAAAGAGGCGCCTGATTTGTGGGAAATGGCTGTTATCCCGCGCGCGGGCCAGCCACCCTTGCGGTTCAAAGGTCAGCGCCGCGGGGTAATGCATCGCCCCCTTTCTGCAGATGCGGGGTTGTTGATCGCGCTATGGGCGCGCCGAAAGGGTGACTTTGTCTTGGCCTATAGTGACGTCGCTGGCGGCCATGCACGCCCACAGGCCATGGTCTTTGCCGACCAATCCCAAGCCATTGATCACCTAGAGGCCGTCTGCGCAGTTGCAGCCGTGCTGACCCCGCAAACAGACTTGCCTGTGGCGCTATCAGACGCGTTGAACGCCATGCGGCTGCAACAAGAGTTCGCAATCCTTGTGGGCGATTTCTTGGCGGCACTTGATGCGTTTGACGCCCGTCAGGACCGCGCGTCACTAAAGATGGAGATGTAACGATGCAGCCGGAACATTATCGCAAAAGGGCACTTGACGTGCGCCGCGCGGCACAGGCCAACCTATTGGCCATCAGGCAGGCGCGTATGGCGCGTAAGGCAAACCTGGCGGACATGCATGCGGATCAGGGTACACCCGATCATCCTGACGAAAGCGCCGCAATGCAGCCAGTCACTGGGCCGGCTGATGAAAGCGTTGGCGTTCCAGATGCCGGCGAGGTGGATGACATGGACGCGCTGGATGCGCTCGCCGCCAAGAACGCCGGTGTCACGGCGCCTGAACCGGAAGATGCGGGTGATGGGGATATCGCACAAAGCGACGCCGCGGCGGTGACACAGGAAGAGCCACAAGAGAACGCCCCGCTGGCCCGTGATGAAACCTGGACGCAAAGCGAATTGGCGCAATTGCCGGGGGCGGGTCCCGGTCTTGTCTGGATGCTGGGGCAATGTGGGGTCACCACGATGGCCCAGTTGGCACAGGAAGAGGCGCAATCGCTATCCACCAAACTGGGTGTCGTTGGGCAAATACTCGATGTGTCGCAGTGGATTAGTTTCGCCCAAAAGGATGCAGAAGCGTAGGGCAGGTCTGAACGCTTCCCATGTGTCGCGCGCTGATTTGCTGCTGAAAGCACAAACCCACTGTGACATTGCCTGCATTCGCGTTATGTCAGCGCTGAGAGTGATCAACAGCCCGGCTGACAATGAACTTAGACCAACATGCACGCCTCTCCGTCGCGCCCATGATGGATTGGACAGACCGGCATTGCCGGTTTCTGCATCGGCTGATGTCGTGTCATAGCTTGCTTTATACAGAAATGGTCACCGCGCCTGCGATCATCCACGGTGATCGTGACCGGCTGTTAGGCTTTCATCCCGATGAACAGCCTGTCGCCTTGCAATTGGGCGGCTCGGACCCTGCGCAATTGGCCGAGGCGGCGCGGATTGCTGAAGGGTATGGTTATGCTGAGATTAACCTGAATTGTGGTTGCCCCTCGGATCGGGTCCAGTCAGGCAGTTTTGGGGCTATTCTGATGGAAACCCCTGCCTTGGTGGCCGATTGTGTGGCGGCGATGATTGCGGCGGTCAGCGTGCCGGTGACGGTCAAATGCCGCATCGGTGTGGATGATCAAGATCCGCATGTCGTGCTGCCTGATTTTCTGGCGCAGGTCTCGGCCGCGGGCGTTGATCGGTTTGCTGTACATGCGCGCAAGGCGTGGTTACAGGGACTATCCCCAAAGGAAAACCGTGATATCCCGCCATTGGATTATGATTTAGTGATGCAGATGAAGGGCTTATTTCCCCATCTTCATCTTTCGATCAATGGTGGTATTGCCACGCTGGATCAGGCCGAGGACTTCCTCGCGCGCGGGCTTGATGGTGTGATGATCGGGCGCGCGGCCTATCATACGCCAGCGGATATACTGCTAGAGGCGGATGCGCGCATCTTTGTTGATCCGAGAACCCGCACCGCCGAAGAGGTCGTGCATCTGATGCTGCCCTATATCGCAGCACATCTTGCGCAGGGCGGGCGGCTGGGTCAGGTGACCCGCCATATGCTGGGGCTGTTTCAGGGCAAGCCGGGCGCGCGCGGCTGGCGCCGCCATTTGTCGGAAAACGCACATTCGGATGGTGCGGGGCCAGAGGTTGTGCTGGCTGCCTTGGACCATGTCACGCGTTTGGCGGCCTAGACCAGATGCTTTCCCAAGACGGGTTTATTGTCTTTCCGCATGATCCTGGCCTAGCGACCTGGGCCGAAGCGGCGCGCCGGGTTGGTGAGGCTGTTCTGGCTCAAGGCGGTGAGCGGCGTCATGGCGGCACTTGGTTTGTGGGGGTCGATGCTCTACCAAATGCGCCTGACGGCAGTGTGGCCGGTGTACCGCTGCTAGGCGCTTGGCGGGATTACGCAACCCTGCCCGCCACTTGGCATGCCGCCCAATTGTCTGTCGTCTTTCCCGGCTATCCTTTGCAGGACAAGGATGAAAGCGACGCCGCTCACCGATTTCGCCGCGACCGGGATGCGGCCCATGTTGATGGTCTGCTGCCTGAAGGGCCGCAAAAGCGCCGGCACCTGCGCGAACCGCATGGGTTTATTCTGGGTCTGCCACTGGATGATGTTGACGCGAGCCCCTTGGTTGTGTGGCGAGGCAGTCATCAGATCATGCGCGCGGCCTTTCATGAAGTCTATGCGGGGTTGGCGCCACAGGATTTTGGCGATCTAGATGTGACCGAGGTCTATCAGCAGGCGCGCCGTACGGTTTTTGAGACATGCGAGCGGGTTGAGCTGACAGCCATGCCAGGGCAGGCCATCTTGCTGGATCGTCATCTTGTACATGGGGTGGCCCCATGGGCTCCGGGTGCGCCGGGGGATATGCGCATGATGGCCTATTTTCGGCCGCTGGTTGACGCAGGCGATTGGCTTTAGGCCCTGAGCCTGTTGTAGTCGGCCAGCCCTTTGCCGGGTTCATCGACGAACAGACTGGGCAAGATCCGCTGGCTGGTGATTTGATCGACCCGGATATCGTCGAACTGATTGGTGGTTTCGCACCAGACAACGCAGGTCCAGAGACGGCCCCAATAGTCCAACTGCAAGGGGCGCACGGTGCGCGTGGTATCCTGCAAGACAACCTCCAGCTTTTGGCGGGTGCGCACGGCCTGGCGTAACATCGGAAGGTGTTGAAACCCGCGGGCGGCATCGGCGAAAGGGTAGATGGCAAAGCCTGATCCGGCAGGCGCGCGGCTGCGATCCTCTGGCATCACGGCATCCAGCTTGTCGGATAGTGCACGGGCCGCCGCAGACAGCTCAGCATCGTCGCTGTGGCGCACGGCACTGAGGCCCAGATGCAGCGCCTCCATCTCTGTCATGGTCAGGTTCAAGGGGGGTAGGGTGATCGCTGCCGTCACACGATAGCCAATGCCACGTTCCCCTTCGATCGGCACACCAGAGGCGGCCAATGTTTCCATATCGCGATAGATCGTGCGCAAAGATACATCCGCGGCGCGTGCCAGATCAGCAGCACGGTGCAAGGACCCGTCACGCAGGATTTGGACAAGTTGCATCAGTCGGTCGGCGCGGCGCATGGGATACCCTTCGATTCGGGGCAGTTTTGTCAATTTTCTGACAACTGACAAGTTTTTGTCACTAAAACTGAAAAACCCTTGCAAAAAAGGGTGTTGCACAGCGTCAAATGCACAGTTCGCGCTTCCCTTGACGCAAATCCGGCCCTATCTGTCAGAACAGAAAGATGACATGACGCGAGGCCGCGCGCCCGCTATAGGAGAAAAGATATGCTCAACAACATTGGCCTTCCCGGTCTTCTACTGATCGCCGTCGTGGTTCTGGTCCTGTTTGGCCGCGGCAAGATTTCCAGTCTGATGGGCGAAGTCGGCAAAGGCATCACCGCGTTCAAAAAGGGCGTTGATGATGGCAAGCAGGAAATTGAAGACAGCATGGCAGAAGCCAAAGATGTGACCCCCGAAGAAGAAAAAGACAAAGTCTGATTTCTTTGCCTGACGAAAAGGACATAGTCTGATGTTTGGCCTCGGTTGGAGCGAAATGCTGGTTGTCGGCATCGTGGCGCTGATTGTCATCGGGCCCAAAGACCTGCCCGGTTTGTTCCGCACGATGGGGCAATTCACTGGCAAGGCCCGAATGATGGCGCGTGAGTTTTCCAACGCGATGAACCAGGCCGCCGATCAATCCGGCATGAAAGATGTCCAGAAGACCCTGAACGCCACTGCGAACCCCAAGAAATTTGGGGCCGATAAGTTGAAAGAGGCGACTGGTATAACGAAGGGCCCCGCCACTGCAGAATTGTCAGCGGAACGTCAGGCGGCCAAGGAAAAGATGAGCAAAGCCATGGGCGATGCCGCCATCGCGCGCAAAGCCCGTGAGGCAGAAGAGGCAGCGGCAGAGGTCGCCGCCAAAGAAAGCCCGGCACCTGAGGCAAAATCATGAGTACGCAGGACGACATCGAAGATAGCTCTGCCCCGCTGCTGGAACATCTGGCAGAGCTGCGTTCGCGCCTGATCTATTCGGTCATGGCCTTTCTTGTGGGCATGATCATCTGTTTTTCATTCGGTGGCATGCTGCTTGATTTCCTTTTGGGGCCGATCGAGCGGACGATGCGCGACCTGGGCAACCCCAACCCGGTGATGCAATACACCGCCCCGCAAGAGTATTTCTTCACGCTGATCCGTATTTCGGTGGTCGGTGGCCTAACGATTTCGTTCCCCGTGATTGCCTATCAGCTGTGGCGCTTTGTGGCGCCGGGCCTGTACCGCAATGAAAAGAACGCCTTTCTACCCTTCATCATCGCCTCGCCCGTCCTGTTCGTGATTGGTGCGGCTTTTGCGCATTACATCGTGGTGCCGCTGGCGATGGCGTTTTTCCTTGGTTTCGCCGATCTTCCATCCTTTGTCTCGGCCATCATGGCCGGGGCTGTGCCGCCACCACCGGGTTCAGAATTGTTGCCCGGTGCTGCAGGTGGGCTCGGCCTGCCCAGCGTGGCACCTTCAACGTCCGAAGGTGTCGATATCGTCTTCAACGGCAAGGTGAATGAGACGCTGGATATCACGCTGAAAATGATCGTGGCTTTTGGTGTCTGTTTCCAATTGCCGGTCTTGCTGACGTTGATGGGATCGGCTGGACTAGCCAGTTCGCGTGGGTTACGCGGCACCCGGAAATACGCCGTGGTGGGTATTTTGATCGTCGCGGCCCTTGTCACACCCCCTGATGTTACGACTCAGCTGATTTTGTTTGTGGTGGTTTACGGGCTGTATGAAGTCTCGATCCATCTGGTGGCCGCGGTTGAACGCAAGAAAGACCGTGCGGCAAGGGCAGAAGGGATTATCGGCGAAGGTGAAAGCCTGTTCGATATTGATGACGACGACATCAGCGCGGGCGAGGCGGCTGCAGATGCAGCTGAAGCCGAGGACCAAAAGACGTGAGCAAGAAGGCATTGCAGCGCATTGCCGCGGCATTGGAACGGCTGAGCCCCGCGCCGGGGCCGGCCCCTGATTTTGCGGCAGCGCAGGCCTTCGTTTGGCATGCAGATCCTGATCGGTTGGAACCTGTCGAGCGGGTCAACCGCGTGGATGTTGACCTGCTTGTCGGTGTTGACCGGTCCCGCGATACATTAATGGCCAACACCGTGCAGTTTGCATCCGGGTTGCCTGCCAACAACGCGCTCTTGTGGGGCGCGCGCGGGATGGGAAAATCCAGCCTTGTCAAGGCGGTGCATGGTGCTGTCAACGCGGATCATGAGGGGTTGAAGATTGTTGAGGTGCAGCGCGAAGACTTGCCCACGATTGGGCGCTGCCTGAACCTGCTGCGCGGCGCAGAGGAACGGTTTATCTTGTTTTGCGATGACCTGTCCTTTGGCCATGATGACGCGCATTACAAGTCGTTGAAGGCGGTCTTGGATGGCGGCATCGAAGGGCGGCCAGAGAATGTGGTGCTTTATGCCACGTCAAACCGCCGCCATCTGATGCCACGCGATATGATCGAAAACGAACGATCCTCGGCGATTTCGCCTTCAGAGGCGGTGGAAGAAAAAGTGTCGCTGTCGGACCGATTTGGCCTGTGGCTGGGCTTTCATCCTTGTGATCAGGACGAATATCTGGCGATGATCCGGGGCTATTGCGATGCTTATGGTGTCACCATTGATGATGGGACTTTGCGGGCAGAAGCCATCGAATGGCAAGCCACACGCGGCAGCCGGTCTGGCCGGGTGGCGTGGCAGTATTTCACAGATTTGGCGGGTAGGCGGGGTGTACGCCTGACGTAAGGTGGATCATGATCCACCTTACATGTCAAAACGTCACGGCAAATAATCAGTCGGATCAAGGCTTTGCAAGCCGCGCCGCACTTCAAAGTGCAAGAAGCTTGGGTCCGCTGCACGCACCTTACCAATCACCTGTCCGCGTGAGACGCTTTCGTTCTTATCGACCGTCAGTGCATCCATCTGCGTATAGACCGTCAGCAACCCATCGCTGTGTTTGATCACCACGATGGAACCACCGCTGGTGTCTGTGGTGACTGCCGCCACGGTACCGGAACCTGCCGCTTGCACATCGCTGCCTGCGGGCGCGCCGATATCAATGCCTTCATTGGTGCCGGGCGCATAGGCCCTAATGATGGACCCTTGGATCGGCATCAGGAACCTTGTGCCGCTGCTGGCGGGCTGCGTTGCAGTGGCGCCAATATCAGGGGAGGCAGGCACCGCCGCCGTCGCAATAGGTGCGGATGGGGTTTCAGCCGGCAGTGGCAGTGCGGCACTTGGCGGCACCGGTGTGACCGTGCCATCGCCGGGTGCTGTTACCGCTGGTGTAGGTGCGGCCACAGGGGCCAGAGTTTCGCCGTCTTGTGGGATCAGCAGGAATTGCCCTTCACGGATCGTAAAGGATGTATCCAGACCGTTCCATTCAGCAATGCTGGAGACCGGCACGTTATAGAGGCGTGAGATCGAGAAGGCCGTTTCACCGCGTTTGACCTGATGGCGGATCGGTTCATTGCCGCGCACAACAGGGGTTGTTGGGGCAGGGGCCGCTGCTGGTTCAATCGGTGCGGTGGTCACTGCTGTCCCGTTCGCATCCGCGCGGTCCAGCGCTGTTGTTGCAACTGCTGTAACGTCCAGGGGTTGGATTGGCCCTGTGCCAATTGCCCCGGTCGCAGGCGAGGGTTCAGTCACGCGTGTGGGCAGGGCAATAATCTCATCCCGCCGCAGGATCACGTCAGGTTCGATCCCGTTGTATTCGGCCAGCTCATTGGCATCCAGACCAAGCCGGATCGCGATACCGCGGATCGTGTCGTCGCGCCGCGCGACCACAACCTGATAATTAGGGTAAGAGATCACACCGCGATCATCCGGCCGGGGCCGTCCGGGCAAGGATTGCACGGCAGAGGAAGTGTCAAACCCGTTCCCCACATCCCGCAAATCGAAATCAAAATCCTCGCATGCTGCAAGTGCGACCATCGCCACGCCTGTCATCATCACGCGCCTTACAGGGATACGCCCGTTCACCATCCTACCGCTCCTTTGCCAAGTCGCCCCTTATCTATGGGGTCGTACTATATTTTGGGGTAGTTTACTCTTGTCCGAGCCCTTCTAGCAAGGGGACAAAGCGCACAGCGCGTAATTCGTCGTATTCCAGGCCGGTTTCTGTGCGGGTGACGCGGATCAAACTCTGCACTGCGTCTGACTGCCCGACCGGCAAAACCATGATCCCACCGACGCGCAGCTGTGCCAGCAAAGGGCCCGGCGGATCCTCGGCCGCCGCTGTCACGAGGATGCGGTCAAAGGGCGCTTGTTCTTCGAACCCTCTGCTGCCGTCTGCGGTAAAGGTGGTGATATTGGTGATGTCATTGGCCTCGAACACCGCGCGGGCGGCATGGACCAACCGCCGGTAGCGATCAACCGTATAGACCCGGCGTGCCAGCTTGCTCAGGATCGCGGCCTGATAGCCGGAACCGGTGCCGATTTCGAGCACCTTGTCGCGCGGGTTGATTTGCAGCGCTTGTGTCATCAGCCCCACGACCGAAGGCTGGCTGATCGTCTGCCCGCACGCAATGGGCAGTGGCATATCCTCATAGGCCCGATCCGCGAATGTGCCTTTGACGTAATCAGCCCGGTCGACCTGCTCCATCGCGGTCAGCACACGCGTGTCGGTCACGCCTTTGCTGCGCAAGGCATAGAGGAATTGCATCTTGGTCGGGGCATCGAAGGTCACTTGAGGGCGTCCTTCAGCCTGTCCACCAGCGCATAGTCGGTTAGGTCCGCCCGCATTGGCGTGATCGAGATATAGCCATCAAGGTTCGCCGCCGCATCAGTGCCCGGTGCAGTGGGTTCATGCTGTGGGCCGCCGCGCACCCACAGGAATTTACGTCCGGTGGGTGATGTCTGCGCCTCGGCCCGGAAACGGGTGTTCAGCCGGAAACCCTGGGTCGTGGCCGCCATGCCCTTGACCGCTGCGGCAGGCGCGGGAGGGAAATTGACGTTGTAGAAAACTTTGTAATCCGCATCGTCCCAGAGGTCGTCGTTCAGCAAGGCGCGTACGGTTGCGGCACCATGCACCGCCGCCGCCTCAAACGGGTTTTCGAGCTTTGCATTGTCCGGCCCATAGAATTGCGACAGTGCAATCGACCGCACCCCTTGCAAGGCCCCTTCGATGCAGGCGCCGATGGTGCCAGAATAAAGCGTATTCTCAGCCGCGTTGTTGCCCCGGTTCACGCCGGAAAGGATCAGATCAGGCGGGGTGTCTTTCAGCACATCATAAAGCCCGGCAATTACGCAATCTGCGGGCGATCCTTCGGCGGCAAAGCGGCGCTGGCCCAGTTCGGCGATCATGGTGGGGTGGGTGTAGCTGATGCAATGGCCCACGCCCGATTGCTCGAACGCAGGGGCGACAGTCCAGACTTCGCCTTTTGAACCTGCGATGTCATGCGCGATATCCGTCAGCACCGCCAAACCGGGCGCGTTGATGCCATCGTCGTTGGTGATCAAGATCCGCATGCAGAGCCCCTTTGTCTATGGGTCGTTCCTATGCGCAGAAGTGGATGGCGGCAAGCCGGACGGCAAGACGTTCATGCAGACGGCCCTAGCCGAGGATCATGGGCAACAGTCGCGCCGCCTCTGCTGTGGGTTCGGTCAGCGCTGCGCGATCCTCACCGGGGTAGAAACGCGCCCGCGTTGCGGTGGGCATGGGGGCCGGTGTCAGGATTTTCACCTTTGGCCCTGTTTTGGCACTTTCCGTAGCCCAACTGCGCGCCAAGGCGATTTGCGCGCCTTTCGTGGCCCCGTAAGCGCCAAAGAATTGATCGCCACTGCGTGGATCGTCAAAGAACACGGCTTGGCCGTTCTGGCCAAGCAAGGGGCTGACATAGGCGATCAAGCGCGATGTGGCCTCGATATTCGTTGTCATGGATTTGGCCAGGTCTTTAGGGCCGATATGCCCAGCGGGGGCCAAAGGCGCGGCATGAATGGCCGTATGTAACCATAGATCAAGGCTACCCCAGCGGTCATAGATGCCACGGCACAGCTGCTGCATCGCTTCATCAACATTAATATCCATTGGGGCGAGTGTGGCTTGCCCGCCCGCCGCCTGGATCGCGTCATCCAGTTCTTCCAATGCGCCGACGGTTTTGCCAACGGCGATGATGTGGTGGCTAGGTGCAAGCGCCTTGGCCAAAGCGGCCCCAAGGCCGCGGGATGCGCCGGTGATCAGTGCGGTCTTTGTCATGGGAGGCGTGATGTGCGCAACGGCGCCAAAGGTCAAGCGCTAGCTGCGCGGAGGGGTCAGCGACTGGGTGCGACCCCAGCGATCCGTCAGTAGTATTTGATCGTCGCCAATGGCCGTCACGCGCACACCAAAGGCTTGATCGCCCACGCTGACGCGCGCAATGCGCCCGCGCGCAGACCGCAGCAAAGCTGCTGTGCCGTCATGGGCGTTCATGATGCCAATCACCGAAAGCGTATTCAGCTCCAGCGCATCAGGCATCGTTGCATTGGCCCCGGCCAAAGCCGCGGAGGTTGTATCATTTGACATATGTGAACTGCGTCGATTTTTATATTTCGCGCGCTCTTGCCAGAGATTTCGTGCTTGTGAAAGGGCAGTTAGCGGGGGCTGACGCGACGTTTGGGCGCGAAATGGCGGAAAGCCGATCACATCCCTGTTAAGGGGCGACGATCAGCGCGCCATCTTCTTTATAGACCGCTTCGGTTAGCGGCTTTTCTAGGATCGGTAGCACCGCCTCGGACGGGCGGCAAAGCGCCACGCCTTTGGGCGTGCAGACGATGGGACGGTTGACCAGGATCGGATGTGCGACCATCGCATCGATCAAAGCGTCATCGCTGACGTTTTCATCCAGAAGCCCCAGTTCCTCGGCCGGTGACTTCGATGTGCGCAAAGCGGCACGCGGTGTCAGGTCCGCGGCGGCAAAAAGCGCCAACAGCTGCGGGCGGGTCCAACCGGTTTGCAGATATGCGATCACGATCGGTTCTGTGCCGGAGGCGCGGATGACGGCCAAAACGTTGCGCGACGTGCCGCAATCGGGGTTGTGGTGGATCACGGTGGTCATGCTGGCTACTCCGCCGCTGCCTTGGCCTGAAAGCCCTGTTCAATCATATCGGATGGTGCGACCGGATATTCGCCCGAGAAACAGGCATCGCAATAGGCGGGTGCGTTTGCATCACGCCCTTTTGCTTCACCAACTGCGCGGTAAAGCCCGTTGAGCGAGATGAATTTCAGGCTATCGACGCCCAAATGATCACGCATTTCATCTTCGGTCATTGTGGCAGCAAGCAGTTTTTCGCGCTGCGGCGTGTCGACACCATAAAAGCATGGCCAGGATGTGGGCGGGGATGCGATACGGAAATGCACCTCTGCCGCACCGGCATCCAAAATCATCTCTTTGATTTTACGGCTGGTGGTGCCGCGCACCACGCTGTCGTCCACAAGGATCACGCGTTTTTCTTTGATCAGCGCACGGTTGACGTTCAGCTTTAGGCGCACACCCATGTTGCGGATGCTCTCGGTCGGTTCGATGAAGGTGCGGCCCATGTATTGGTTGCGGATGATCCCCATGGCGTAGGGAATGCCCGATTCCAGTGAATAGCCAATCGCCGCAGGTGTGCCGCTATCAGGAACTGGGCAGACCAGATCGGCCTCAACCGGGTTTTCCTTGGCCAGCTCGCGACCGATGTTTTCGCGTGTCTCATAGACGGAGCGGCCACCAAGAATACTGTCAGGGCGGCTGAAGTAGACATGTTCGAATATGCAGAACCGCGCGCGGTTGGGGCGGAAGGGGAAGTGGCTCTCAACACCTTTTTCGGTGACGACAACCATCTCGCCGGGTTCAATCTCTCGGATGAACTCCGCCCCGATGATATCTAGTGCGCAGGTCTCAGACGCTAGCGCCCAGCCATCGCCGATTTTGCCCAACACTAGCGGGCGCACGCCCAGCGGGTCGCGACAGCCGATTAGCTTGGTCCGGGTCATCGCAACAATGGAAAAGGCACCCTCGACCTTGCGCAACGCCTCTTCCATCCGGTCGGGGATCGTACGGCCCATCGAACGGGCCATCAGATGGATGATGCATTCACTGTCGGATGAGCTTTGAAAGATCGACCCGCGTTCGATTAATTCGCGCCGAAGTGAGAGCGCATTTGTGATATTGCCGTTATGCGCAATCGCGGCACCGCCCATGGCAAATTCGCCAAAAAACGGCTGCACATCGCGCATCGCCGTCTGGCCTTTGGACCCGGCGGTGGAATAGCGCACATGGCCAATGCCGATCGCGCCGGGCAGGCGGGCCATCATCTCTTGCGACGTAAAGTTATCGCGCACAAGGCCCATGCGACGTTGCTGATTGAAGCCGGTCTCAGGCTCATGGGTGACGATGCCACCGGCCTCTTGTCCCCGGTGTTGCAAGGCATGCAGGCCGAGAGCCACAAAATTCGATGCATCGGTCACGCCAACCACGCCAAAGACGCCACATTCCTCCCGCAATTTATCATCGTCAAAAGGATGGGCGGGGGGCATCGTGGTGGACAAGGGGGCAGCTCCGAATCCGTTAACATCTACTCTGTCTCTGTCTTAGAGGCTCAGGGACGATCTGTCACGAAAGCATCTGCGCCCAAGCGCGGAAAGACTGTTTCAAAACCCAACCGATGGTTGGGTATTCTTGAAGACGGGTGGCAACATGCCCATATGAAGGGAATGAGCACAATTGCTATCATCCTGATCTTCGGACCTGTGGTCGCCATGTTTTTGGCCACGATTGGCCTGACAATATACGTCAGACGGGGCGGGTTTCGGGCGCATTTTGGCAAAGACATCAATCAGGCCGCCCATGAAAGCTGGGTTGCAAACCGTGACGATTGCAGCCGCGCAACTGATCAGATCAATCAAGGCCGAGACTGATGGAATTGGTCGTTGGGATCATTGCTGTAATGGCATTCACCGGGGCGGTGCTTGCGATCCTGGAATACCGGCGCGGTAAGTCCTATTTGCGTCACGACTTTAACAAAGACACTTCAGATCAGTCAGAGGCAGATCGTGAACTCATGCGGATTGAACAAAAGCTAGACGCGATGGACCACAATCGTCACGGCCCGCTGATGTAGCCTGTCACATGAAAATGGCGGCCGCTGATGCGACCGCCACCTGCATAAAATCATAATCGCTTATTGTGCCGGCGCACCACAGTTGCCAACCAGCTGTTGGTACTGCTCGGTGATCCAACCCAGCGCTTGTTCGGGGTTTTGCTCTTCGATCTGCCCGGTTAGCTGGGCAAAGACTTCGGCAGAGCGGCTGTCGTCAATCACCGCGAACTCTTGTGCCGCAAAAATCGTGTCGTAGACAAAGAAGGCAACGGCAACCAGCAGAATGCCCCGCAGCACACCAAAAAAGAAGCCAAGCGCCTGATCAACGCCGCCAAGGGCCGAGCGTTGGATAACGGATGAAAAGAGTGGTGTAAAAATGGACACAACGACAAGCGCCACCGCAAAGACCGCAGCAAAGGCCGCGATGATCGCTAGTTCACAGCTATCGCCAATAAAATCACCGATGATCGGGATTTGCCGGACCAGCGGCTCAACCTGATCGGCAAAGATGAAAGCCACGATCGTGGCACCAATCCAGCCGACAATGGCCATCGCCTCGCGGACAAAACCGCGGCTGTAGGCCAATACGCCCGACAGCAAAACGATGATTGCGACGCCTGCGTCGACGAGTGTGAAACCTTCCATGGTCCGTCTCCTGCGATTGACGCTACCTTGCGCCAAATACCTCTTCTACAAAACCGGCCAGGTCGGTGGCATGCCGCAAACCCAAGCCTTCCACGCTGGGCTGTTTCGCCTGTTGTGGGAGTATCGCAGTTGTAAAACCAAGTTTTTGCGCCTCTTTCAATCTATTTTCGGATTGTACGACAGGACGCAGCGCGCCGGACAGGCTGATTTCACCGAAAACGACCGCCTCTGCCGGCAGGGCCGCATCTTCGCGCGCCGATACCAAAGCCGCCGCGACAGCAAGGTCTGCACCGGGTTCAGAGATGCGCAAACCCCCTGCTACATTGAGGTATACGTCCAATCCGGTGAAGGCCACGCCACAGCGCGACTCGAGCACGGCAAGGATCATCGCCAGCCGTCCGCCATCCCATCCGACCACAGATCGGCGCGGTTGGCTGTGTGGCGAAGGTGCCACAAGTGCCTGTATCTCGCACAGCATGGGGCGTGACCCTTCGATGCCCGCAAAGACAACAGACCCAGGGGCAGGGGTGCCGCGTTCGGACAGGAAAAGGGCCGATGGATTCTTGACCTCGGCCAATCCTTTGCCCGTCATCTCAAACACGCCAATCTCGTCTGCGGGACCAAAGCGGTTTTTGACCGCGCGCAGGATACGGAACTGATGACCGCGTTCCCCTTCGAAATAAAGCACCGTGTCGACCATATGTTCGACAACGCGGGGGCCTGCGATGGCCCCTTCTTTTGTGACATGACCGACCATGATCACCGCCATGCCGTTGCGTTTGGCAAATGTCGTCAACTCATGCGCGGATGACCGTACTTGCGATACGCTGCCCGGTGCGCTGTCGACGTTGTCGGCCCACATGGTTTGAATGGAATCGATGATCGCAAGATCGGGTTTTTCCGCTTCCAGCGTCGTCAGAATATCGCGCAGATTGGTTTCCGAGGCCAGCATGACCGGGCTTTTTTCCAGCCCCAGACGGCGGGCGCGCATTTGGACCTGAGCGTTGGATTCCTCGCCCGAAATATAGACGACTTTCAATCCATTACGGGCAAATCTTGCAGCAGCTTGTAAAAGGAGCGTGGACTTCCCGATACCCGGGTCCCCGCCGACCAAAAGGGCGGATGCTTTCACCAAACCGCCACCCAGCACGCGATCCAACTCACCCACACCTGCTTCGGTGCGGGGTGGTTCTTTCTCTTGCGTGTCCAGATCCGTCAGCGGGATTGCTTTGCCCCGCAGCGCACCCAGCGATTTGCCTTTGGGCCCGTTGGACAGTGCCTTGGACTCAGTGATCGTATTCCATGCGCCACAGCTATCGCATTGCCCAGACCATTTGCGAAAGGCAGCGCCACATGCAGAGCAGGAAAAGTTAAGGTCTTTGGCCATGTTCACCTTTTGGACCAAAACAGGCCGGGCGGCAATGGCAAGATAGAGCGGACCACGGCGCAGTGCCGTGGCCCGTTATTTTTATTCTGCGTTCAACTGACCAGTCTTGAACAGCAGTCCGGCCGCGACCGCGCCAATGATGGGTGCGACGATAAACAGCCACAGCTGCGCAATCGCGGTGCCACCCACAAACAATGCAGGGCCAATAGAGCGGGCAGGGTTCACGGACACGCCTGTCACATTGATGCCAACCAGGTGGATGACGACCAGTGCCAGACCAATGGCGAGCCCTGCAAACTGCGCGGGTGCGCCTGCACCAGTGGCGCCAAGGATCACGACCATGAACAGGAATGTCGCGACAACCTCAAACACAAATGCCGCCATAACGTTATATTCGCCCAGATATCCTGCGCCCCAGCCGTTTTGGCCCAGGCCATTCTCGGCAATCGTGTAATCGGCCTTGCCACTTGCAATTGTCAGCAGCACACCTGCCGCCACAATCGCGCCTGCTGTTTGCGCAACAATATAGCGGATCGCTTCGCCCATCTGCATCCGTCCTGCGGCCACAGCACCTAAAGACACAGCAGGGTTAATGTGACAACCCGAAACCGCCCCGATCCCATAGGCCATGCCGATCAGCGCCAATCCAAAGGCAAAGCTGATGCCCGTCAGGCCAATGTCGCCCCCTGCGATCACGGCTGATCCGCAACCAAAGAGGACCAGTGTAAATGTGCCGATAAATTCGGCGAGTTCCTTTTTCATCGTCGTTCTCCCTCACAATATGCGGGCAGAAAGCGGGACAGGATGAAGAAAAGTAAGGGGAAAAAGCTGATTTACGCGTCAGCTTGCCTGCGCTGCGGTCTTGGCCTGCGGTGTGAGTGCCGAGATCACAATCGAGGCAAGGATGCAGGCGGTGAACATATAAAGCCCCCAACCTGTTTCGACTTTGCCAATCCCAACTCCTTTGAAAACAACGATGTAGAGCGCAATCAAGAACACATCCGCCATCGCCAGTTTGCCGATCCACGACAGAACAGGTAGCGTTTTGTCCTTCAGCAGGTTGAAATGCACCAAGGCAAGGCCAATGGTTTTCAGATAGGGCGCGAAAAGCGCGAAGGCCGTGACCAGCAGCGCCAAAGCCACGTCACTGTCCCATAGCGCCTGCATGCCGGAAATCACGCTAATCTCGCTTAGCCCAAAGATGGGCAGCAAACCTGCCCGCATCAAAGGCGCAAACCAGGCGATAGGGAATAGTATCAGCAGGGCAAGATTGGCGAGGCGCAGCACATTTAACATCAGAAACTTTCATAAATTCTGGTATTTAGATAGGAAAGCTCATGTCGTTCCGCAAGGCTATTTGCCAAATGTCTTGCGGTTGTAGCGCGCGCCCAGCTGCGTCAGTACCTCATATCCGATGGTACGCGCTGCCTTTGCCAGATCGTCCACGCTTTGATGCGGGCCGATCAAACTCAGCTTTTTTGGGGCCTCAGGCACATCTGTGACATCAATCGTCAAAAGGTCCATCGACACGCGCCCCACCAGTGGGCAGGGCGTGTCGCCGTGATAAAGCGTGGCTTTGTCAGAGAGGATACGCATGATCCCATCGGCATAGCCTGCCGAAACCGTGGCGATCCGGGATGCGCGCGTCGCCTGCCATGCGTTGCCGTAGCCCACGACCTCGCCTTCGGCCACATCACGGATTTGCACGACGGGCAGGTCCAGTTCGATGACCGGTTGGGCCTTCTCAAAAGGCAGCCCGCCATAAAGGCCGATGCCGGGGCGTGTCAGGTCAAAGTGATATTCTGGCCCCAGTAAAATGCCGCCCGTGGCCGCCAAGGACCGTGGCACCTGAATGCCGTCGGTCATCTTTTTGAACTGGTCGAGCTGATAGGGGTTCATTGGGTGATCAGGCTCATCCGCGCAGGCCAGATGCGACATGACCAGACGCGGCTTTTGTGCCAGCGCAAGTTCGGCCACTGCCGCCCATTCCTGCATTTCCATGCCCAGCCGGTTCATGCCCGTGTCCAGCTGGATGCCAAAGGGATGGCCGGGCAGGGTTTCCAGATGTTGTGTCAGCTGTTCGACCGAATTCAGCATCGGTGTCAGCCCCAATTCACGGATGATGTCCGTATCACCCGCCATATGCCCGGAAAACACGCTGATTTCAGGCTTTGGCCCCAGTTCTTCGCGAATGGCCGCAGCCTCTTCCGTGACTGCCACGAAAAACTGCCGCACACCGGCCTTGAACAAGGCTTTCGCCACATTGGCCGATCCCAACCCATAGCCATTGGCCTTGACCACAGCAGCGGTTTTGCAATCGGTCATTGCGTCCAGCGCGCGCCAGTTGGCGACGACGGCATCAAGGTCGATAATCAGGCGTCCCGTACTCATAGCGACCTTTTGGCAGGGGGTGCGGCAGGGGGCAAGCGTTTTGGCGCAACAGGGCGGGCGTTACTGGATTTCCTGCCTTTCTCTTGCCGTTTTTTTCCGGCTAATCTGGCGGAAGTCTATATCGAGGTGCAGTTTTGGGCATTCTGAAGAAGGTCATCACCCAGTTGGAAACGCCCCGCGCAGAGCGGCCCTTGGGCAGTGGCTGGTTGTCGGGGTCCTTGGCGCTTCTCGCGTCGATTGCGGGTCTTCTGATCGTATTGCTGCGCTGGTTTCCCGAAACGCTGTCCTATCCTGAGATCGCATTCATTCAAGACAGCGGTATCGTGACAGCGTTTTTGCGGTTTACCTTGCTGTCAGGTTACGCCCTATCGCTGCTCAGCCTGATCCTCAGCACACGTAAGTCGCTGGGATGGACGGCTTTGGCGGTGTCGGTTGTTGCCTCTTTGATGGCAACGACGCAGCCGCAAATTGGGTCGGACGTCCCGCAGAGTTTCTATTTTGGCCTTGATTACTTCATCATCAATGTCTTGATTGTGGGCTTCCTTTTTGTCCCGTTGGAGCGTTTCTTCCCCGCCCGCGCCGAACAAATCGTGTTCCGCGCCGAATGGCAGGAGGATATGTTCTATTATCTGGTCAGTTCGATGCTTGTGCAGATCCTGGGGTTCATCACGCTGGCCCCTTCAAACTACGTCAACGCGCAAATCCCGCTGGATGATGTGCGGATCTATATCGTGTCGCTGCCGTTTTTCGTGCAGGTGATCATCATCATGATGGCCACGGATTTCGTGCAGTATTGGGTGCACCGCGCGTTCCACACTTTCCCTGTGCTTTGGCGTTTCCACTCCATCCACCATTCGACGAAAAAGATGGATTGGTTGGCAGGCGCACGCATGCATTTCGTTGAAATCGCGGTGCTGCGCGCGCTGACCGCGGTGCCGATGTTCACGCTGGGCTTCAAACCAGAGGCGATCCAGGCCTATCTGCTGGTCGTCTACTTTTATTCCAGTTTCATCCACGCCAATATCGGCTGGAAGCTGGGCTTTTTGGAGCGGTTTTTCGTCACTCCACGTTTTCACCATTGGCACCACGGGTCGGACCGGGCCGCGATTGATATCAACTATGCGTCGCATTTCCCGATCTATGACTGGTTGTTCGGCACGCATCACCTGCCGGACGAAGAATGGCCAGAGGCCTACGGCGTGATTGGTGATACGGTGCCCAAAGGCTATTGGAGGCAATTCATACATCCCTTCCTGAAGCCTAAACCCAAAGAACCGGCAGAGTAGGGCGGGGCTTGCCCCGCCGCACCCTTAGCTTGCCTTTGCCCGATCCGTGGTCGAACGCTCCAGCACCGCCTCAACCTCTGCCATCTGATCCGGACGCAGCGGCCCATGGCCAAGCGCGCCACAAAGATCATGCACCTGTTCCGGCGTCCTAAACCCCGGAATGGGCATCGCGTTGGGCGTCCGCCCCCAAAGC
This sequence comes from Pseudomonadota bacterium, assembly GCA_038533095.1. Lineage (GTDB taxonomy): Bacteria > Pseudomonadota > Alphaproteobacteria > Rhodobacterales > Rhodobacteraceae > Yoonia. The sequence continues at coordinate 5,082 of JBCAZI010000013.1, read as the reverse complement.
CAAGCAATGGCCCCTTGTGCAAGGCTGCGTCCATCTGATTTCAGGATTTCACGCACGGCATTCAACTGCCCCATATAATGGTCCGTAATCTTGCCGTCCTTGAAGTAATCCTGCCAGCCGGGGTTGCTGCCTCTGATCTCGTCTTTGCTGAATTGGGTGTTGGCATCGTGTTTGCCACCCAAAAGCCCCATGGCGAGGGGGGAGCGGATCAACGAGAGTTGGTTGGCCTCTTCCACGGCTTGCACCATTGGGTCGGCAGGCCGAAACACGTTCATTGCATGCTCAACAGCGGTAAAGCCGGGGTGATCGGCGAAAGCGTTCATGCTGTCGGGGAAGTCGGTCGACCAGCCATAAGCGGCGATGACGCCTTCCTCATAAAGCGTGGCCAGCATGTCGAAGGTTGGCCTTGCATCCTCAACAGGCAGCTCATTGTTGTGGTGCAGCACCATATCAATGACATCCCGGCCCAACCGCTTCCGCGACGCGTCAATGGTGCGTCGGATATTCGCGGGATCAGTGATTGGACCGGTCAGTTCTTTGGTTTCTGTATCAATCCCCAACCCAATCTTGGTGGCAATCGCCACATCTGGGCGGGCCTTCAGCGCCTCACCCAGCACGCTCTCGGAATGCCCGCAGCCATAGGCCTGCGCGGTGTCGAAATGGGTGACGCCGTAGTCAAGTGCAACGGCAATTGCAGCCTTTGAAGTATTATCGTCAACCTCGCCCCAGCCTACGGCGCGGCCATCCATAAAGAACGGCCCGCCAATGGCCCAGCAGCCAAGGCCAAGGGTGGGTTTGGTTGGAATATGTTTGAAATCAGCCATCTGAGACCTCCAATGATGTGCGGTACATATTGATTTTGTGGTCGAGGAAATGCTTGCAGGCTTTCAACTCTGCCTCGCGGTGGGCCAGGGTGACGGCGTGCCGCTCCAGCAGGCCCAAGCGCAGGGCGCGCTGGTCTGGTTCATTGCAATCCGGTGCATGGGCCGACATGGCAAAACGTTTGACCTCATCCAGCGGCATACCTGTAGCACGCAGCCGCTCAAGGGTTGTCAGCCATTGAACATCATCGCCACTGAACGCCCGCCAGCCTCGCGCGTCACGCCGAATAGGCGCGAGCATGCCTGATTTTTCATAGAACCGAATGGTGTCTTGGGTCAGGCCAGAACGGGCCGCAGCTTCGTTGATTCGCATGATGCATTCCTCCGATGGCACACGAGTTAGCCTATTGGAGTTACTCCAAGTCAAGCGCCCTGTTGCGAATTCTTGCACAGACGGCATCGCGCACCGCCTTGTTCACGATTGCGCCTGTCCGGCGCATTTAGGTTGACAGATAAGGCGCGACTGATGCCTCGTTGACCTAACGGAACATCGATGGAGGGGGACTACAGACATGCGGCGATTTTTATCTTTGATTGCACCAGCGCTTTTGACGATCGGAACATCGGCAGTTGCTGCGACGGGCGAACGGGTTCAGGTCACGGGCGAGGTGATTGACACTTGGTGTTATTTTTCCGGCGTCATGGGTGGGCCAGATGCGGTCGTCGGCACGGCACATCACACTTGTGCATTATGGTGTTCGGCCGGGGGTATTCCCGTGGGTCTGCTGGCCGATGACGGCACCGTCTACATGGTTCTCAAGATCGAAAGTGATGACGGCAGTGCAGGGGGCGACACGCAACTGCGGCTGGCCAGCCATGAGGTGACTGCTGATGGGATGCTCTATCAGCGGGATGGGCTGAACTATCTGGTGGTGGAAGAGGTTGTTGCCGATTTTGATATTACCAATAACAACGCCCCTGATGTGGGCACTGTGCCCGGTTTCGCCATTCCAGAAGGGGACAGATAATGATGTTGAAAGCAGCCATGACACTGGCCCTCGGCCTTTGCACGACCGCCGTGATGGCGCAGGAAAATGACCCTTGGGCTTTTGAAGAAGGATCCGAGGCGCGCAGCTGGAACCTTTACGCCGAAATCCCGGCGACTTTTGAAGCCAAGGTCGTCGATATTCTTTGTGAATTGACCGGTGATTGCGCCGACAATTGCGGCGACGGCCGCCGCCAGTTGGGCCTGTTGCGGACCGCCGATGATGCGTTGGTCTTTCCTAACAAGAACGCGCAGACAGCCTTTAACGGTGCGGTCGCTGACCTGCTGCCCTTTTGCGGTCAAATGGTCGAAGTGGACGGGCTGATCTTGGATGATCCCGACCTTGGTGCGCAGAATATCTATCTGGTGCAAACCATCCGCCTTGCCGGTGCGCCGGAATGGACACCCGCCAACCAATGGACGGAGGCTTGGGCCGCCTCAAACCCAGATGCCGATGGCCCCGGCCCATGGTTCCGCCGCGATCCGCGGGTCTTGGCCGAAATTGCACGCGAGGGGTATTTTGGCCTTGGGCTTGAACGCGACGAAGAATTGAAAGCGGAACTTTTTGAATGATACGCCTTGCTGCGGTGATCGGGCTTTGTGCGGCCCCTGTGATGGGGGCGGCACAAGGGCTGCCTGAGACAATACCCGGCCTGCCTGATCTGGTGGGCGGCCCCTATGCGTTGACTAACCAATTCGGGCAGGCGCATACGCAGGTGGACCCCGACGGCAAAATGCAACTGCTGTTCTTTGGCTATGCCAGCTGTTTGCAAATTTGCTCATCGGTGCTGCCGCAGATGGCAGAGGTGGCCGATATGGTCGCGGATGAAACCGGTGTGGCGATCCGGCCCGTGATGATCACTGTCGATCCTGCCATTGATACCGTGGACAGCATCGGACCCGCGCTGACCCAGTACCATGATGATTTCATTGGCTTAACGGGGACAGAGGCAGAATTACAGGTCGCCTATGACGCATTTTCGGTCGAGAAAGAGTTCCTGTTCGAAGACATCGAATATGGGCCCATCTATGCCCATGGCAGCATGATGTATTTGCTGGATGGCGAGGGCGAGATGCTAACCCTGATCCCCCCGATTTTGGCGGATGAAGACATCCTTGAGATCATCAAGAAATACGTGGGCTAAGGCCTAGAACTGCTGGTCGTCGCCTTGCTGCCAGGGCTTTACCAAGTTCCCAAAGCGGGTGAATTCGGCCACGAAGGATAGCTCGACCGTGCCGATAGGACCGTGACGCTGCTTGCCCACGATCACCTCTGCCTTGCCATGCAGGCTGGACATTTTTTCCTGCCAGGCGGCGATGGCTTCCATGTTGCTGTCTTCGGGCTTTTCCCGCTCAACATAGTATTCGCCACGGTAGACGAACATAACCACATCGGCGTCCTGCTCGATCGACCCGGATTCACGCAGGTCTGACAGTTGCGGGCGTTTGTCTTCGCGATTTTCCACCTGACGCGACAGCTGTGAAAGGGCGATGACGGGGATGTTCAACTCCTTGGCGATGGCTTTCAGCCCCATCGAAATCTCACCAATTTCCTGCACGCGATTTTCCGATGTACCGCGCACCAGCTGCAAATAGTCTACAATCAGCACGTCCAAACCATGGGTGCGCTTAAGACGGCGCGCGCGGGCGGCCAATTGCGAGATTGGGATCGCGGCGGTGTCGTCAATGTAAAGCGGGCAGGACTCCAACTGCTTGGCCGCATCCACAAAACGCCGAAATTCGCTTTCGGTCATGTCGCCCTGGCGGATCTTGTGGGATGAAATCTCAGACGCTTCGGCCAGAATACGGCCCGCCAATTGCTCGGCGCTCATTTCGAGTGAGAAGAAACCGACAACGCCGCCATCGACCGCCCCTTCGCTGCCATCTTGTAGCTGCCCCTTGCGGTAAGCTTTGGCGATGTTGAAGGCGATGTTCGTCGCAAGCGAGGTTTTCCCCATCGACGGGCGCCCGGCAAGAATTAGCAGGTCAGATTTGTGCAAACCGCCCAATTTCTTATCCATATCGGTCAAACCGGTTGAGATACCTGCCAAACCACCATCGCGCTGATAAGCGGAATTGGCGACATTCACCGCCTCGGTCACTGCCGCCAGAAAAGACTGGAACCCTTTCTCAGACACACCTTGTTCGGCGAGCGTGTAGAGCGCCTGTTCGGCCTCCACAATCTGCTCTTTGGGTTCGTGTTCGACGTCAACTTTCGCGGCTTTGTCGGTGATATCACGGCCCAGTTTGATCAGCTCGCGCCGGGTCGCCAGATCATAGATCATCTGGGCATAATCGCGGGCAGCAAAAGCAGAGATTGCAGCACCGGCCAAACGCGCCAGATAGGGCGGGCCACCTAGTTCTTTCAGGCCTTCATCATCTTCCATGAAGGTTTTCAGCGTCACCGGGCTGGCCAGCATATTGCGGCCAATCCGGCTGGCGGCGGTTTCAAAAATGCGGGCGTGTACCGGATCATAGAAATGTTTCGGGCCGATAATTGAGGCGACACGATCAAACACATCGTTATTCGTCAGAATCGCACCCAGAAGCTGTTGTTCAGCCTCGATGGAATGCGGCATCAGATCTGCGTCGGCTTCTTCAACGCCGGTGGCATTAAATGTCGTGATTTCGTTCATTGCTACTCACCTGTTCCCCATGTCCACCTATCAGTCGCCGCGCTGAGATGGCCATCTGGAAATGATCGGGGATATCCGGCGGGATAAATCTGTGGACAACGTGCTGTAGGGCCGAAGCATACCTTAATTGGTGGTATGACGCAAAGAAAACACAACATACGCGAAGGCGGAATGATTCTTGGCAGGATATCATCCGGCGCCAGTGGATAAGTTTTTTAAGCGGGCTGCCATCCAGCGGGATCGTTTAGATAGGCTTCGACCGCCGTCAGTGTGGCGGTATCATAGGCCCCCCGCGCCTTGGCTTCGGCCAGCACATCCCACCAGGTGCACAGGCTGATCAGTTGCACGCCGTGGTCAGCCAACGTCTCTTCCACACCATCAAAGATACCGTAGTAGAAGATCACCGCAGTGGCCGAACAACTGGCCCCTGTTTCGCGGATCGCATCCACGAAAGACAGCTTCGAACCGCCATCGGTGGTCAGATCCTCCACCAGCAGCACGCGCTGGCCTTCGGTCATCTCGCCTTCGATCCGGGCGTTGCGGCCGTAGCCTTTGGGCTTTTTGCGCACATAGGTCATCG
>JBCAZI010000012.1:0-51100 GCA_038533095.1 Pseudomonadota bacterium | reverse complement strand
CCACGATTGAGGCTGCCGATGCGTCAGGAACATTCACGGCGCTGACCAAAGCGTTTCGCTTGTTTTTGCAGTCGGCCATGCTGGGCCTTGGCGCTTATCTGGTTTTGATCAATGAGCTATCGCCGGGGGCGATGATTGCAGGTTCGATCCTGTTGGGCCGGGCGCTGGCCCCGATTGAGCTGCTGGTAGGCCAATGGGCCCTGTTCCAGCGCGGGCGGGAAGGCTGGCGCAATCTTTCCGTGCTTTTGGGACAAATCCCGGCTGAGGCACCGCGTACAGAGCTACCCAAGCCCGCAGCAAGGATCAGCGCAGAACAGGTCACCGTCGTGCCACCGGGTGAGGCGCAGGCTGCGTTGCGCATGATTAATTTTACCGCAGGGCCAGGGCAGGCGGTGGGTGTGATCGGCACGTCAGGGGCAGGCAAATCCACGCTGGCACGTGTGCTGACAGGGGTATGGCAGCCAGCAGGCGGCAAAATCAGGCTGGATGGGGCAGCTCTTGATCAATATGACCCTGATGTGCTGGGTCAGCATGTGGGCTACCTGCCGCAGCGGGTGCAGCTGTTTGACGGGACGATCAAGGAAAACATCGCGCGTATGTCGATGGCGCCAGATGATGCCAAGGTCATTGCCGCGGCCAAAACCGCTGACGCGCATGATATGATCCTGCGCCTGCCCGATGGCTACGACACCCAAGTGTCCGCCACCACCGGGCGCTTGTCGGGCGGACAAATCCAACGGGTCGGACTGGCCCGCGCGCTTTATGGTGATCCGGTGATTGTGGTACTGGATGAGCCGAATTCAAACCTCGACAACGACGGGTCCATCGCGCTGAATAAGGCAATCAAGGCCTTGAAAGCCGCGGGCAAGATCGTCTTCATCATGGCGCATCGCCCATCGGCCATTCAGGAATGCGACCTGTTGTTGATGATCGAAAACGGCACAAGGCGCGCATTTGGTCCCAAGGACGAGGTGTTGGCCGAGATGGTCAAGAACCACGGCGATATTCAACGCAGTGCGGGCAAGGCCGGGGGCGTATCATGACTGATGCAAACACCCAGCGCTGGTCGGCACGCAGGCACCTGACGATTGGGGTGCTGGCCCTTTTGGTCCTCGTCGGCGGTTTTGGCACATGGGCGGTGCTGGCGCAGATCTCCGGCGCGCTGATCACCACCGGCCAGATCGAGGTTGATCGCAACAGACAGGTGGTTCAACACCTTGATGGCGGGATCGTCGAAGAAATCATCGTTGATGAAGGCGATAGCGTTGCCGCAGGTGATCTGCTGCTGCGTCTGGACGCCACGACCCTGCAATCAGAACTCGCCGTGGTCGAAGGGCAGTTGTTTGAAATCCTTGCCCGCCGCGCGCGGCTAGAGGCTGAACGTGATAACGCGCCCAGCTTGGTTTTTAACAATGTTCTGCTGGAGGTGGGCACAGCCGATGTACAAACCCTGATGGAAGGGCAGGAACGCCTTTTTCAGGCGCGGTTGGAAACCAACCGCAGTTCGGTTGAACAGATGACACAGCAACGCGCGCAGATCGCCAGCCAACTGGCCGGGATCACCGCCCAGCAAGAGGCGCTTGCGACCCAGCAGGCGTTGATTTCAAGGGAACTCGCAGATCAACAAAGCCTGCTAGAGCGCGGTCTGGCGCAGGCCAGCCGCGTGCTCGCACTGCAGCGCGAAGAGGCGAATTTGCTTGGCGCTGTTGGTGACCTGACGGCCCAAGCGGCCCAAGCGGCCGAGCGCATGACAGAGATTGAGCTACAGATACTTGGCCTTTCTGCGACCCGTCGCGAAGATGCGATCACGCAGTTGCGCGACCTGCAATTCAACGAATTGGAACTGTCAGAACGCCGCCGCACGCTGCGCCGCCAGCTAGATCGTTTGGATATTCGCGCGCCGGTGTCTGGTGTCGTTTACGGCTTACAGGTCTTTGCCCCGCAATCAGTCATACGGCCAGCAGACCCTGTTCTGTTCCTGATCCCACAAGACCGCCCACTGGTGATCGCCACCCAAGTGCAGGCTGTCGATGTTGATCAGGTATTTGTCGGTCAGGACGTAACCTTGCGCTTTTCAGCCTTCGATCAAAAGCGGACCCCTGAACTGATGGGTAAGGTCACGTTGGTGTCTGCGGATGCTTTCCAGAACGAAACCTCTGGGCTGTCCTACTACCGGGCTGAGGTGCAGTTGAATGAAGGGCAGATGGCCCGGCTGCCAGATGATGTCACCCTGATCCCGGGCATGCCGGTTGAGGCTTTCGTGCGCACCGCTGACCGCAGCCCGTTGGATTTCCTGATCAAGCCGCTGGCAGACTATTTCAACAAGGCCTTCCGCGAGACGTGAAGATGGCCTGCATGGCTTGTGGTCAGGCGGTGCATCGGCCATAGTTTTGCTATGCCAAAGCCTTGTCACTTGATGGTTTTCACCGATCTCGACGGAACGCTGATCGACCATGATACCTATGATTGGGCACCAGCCTTACCAGCGCTGAACGCATTGCAGGAAGTCGCGGCAGGCTTGGTCTTGGCCAGCAGTAAAACCGCCGCTGAGATTGCACCACTGCGCGCTGAACTTGGTGCTGCGCAATGGCCCGCCATTGTTGAAAACGGGGCAGGGGACTTGCCACCGCATGAAAAGCAAACGCCCGGTGCGGCGGATTACACCAAGATACGCGCGGCTTTGGACCGTCTGCCTTCGGGCCTGCGCCAGCATTTTTGCGGCTTTGGCGACGTTAGTGTAGCAGAGGTCGCCGCGATGACAGGGTTGGCCGTTGATGCGGCCGCTTTGGCGCAACAACGCCAATTCTCGGAACCGGGCCAATGGTCGGGTACCGAAGATCAAAGGGATGCATTCCTCGAAGCGCTATCCACGGATGGCGTGACAGCAAAGCAAGGGGGGCGCTTTCTGACGCTGTCTTTGGGGCATGACAAGGTTGATCAAATGCGCCGCATCATCGCCGCCTATGATCCGCGGCATGTGATCGCTTTGGGCGATGCGCCCAATGATATCGCGATGCTCGAGGCCGCCGACCTTGGCATCATTGTCGCCAACCCAGCGCGCGCGCCGCTACCGCGCCTGAAAACCGAAGATGCTGGCCGCATCATACGCACCCAGGACGCAGGCCCCTTGGGCTGGAATCGGGCGATCCACACCGTACTCGACCGCCTTGAACAAAGTAGGACATTATCGCATGGCTGATTTCCATCAAAACGGAAACATCACAACGCTGCACAACCTGCGCACCCGCGCCGTGCCGGAAATGGAGGCGGAGCTGAACGCCTTTGCCGCGACGCGCAAGATATCCCTGATCCTGCCGTGTCTTTATTCCGAGCTTGAGGGCGATGCGATGCCCCACATCCTGACTGAGCTGTCGCAAGTGAACTACCTGCACCGGATCATCGTGGGGCTGGACGCGGCAAATGAAGAACAGTTTCGCCACGCGAAGGCGTTCTTTCAGGACCTCAATCAGGATCATATCGTGATCTGGAACGACAGCCCGCGCATGCTGGCACTGGGTGAGCGTCTGCGTGAGCTGGGGCTTGCGCCAAATGAGCAGGGTAAGGGCAAGAATGTCTGGTCCTCGCTGGGGTATTTGATGAGCTGTGCCGACAGTTCGGTCATGGCGATCCATGATTGTGATATCCTGACATATGATAAGGAAATGCTGGCGCGCTTGGTCTATCCAGTCGCCAACCCGACTTTCCCCTATCAGGTGGCCAAAGGGTATTATGCCCGCATCGGGGGTGGCAAACTCAACGGCCGGGTCACGCGGTTGTTGGTCAGCCCACTGTTGATCGCGCTGAACCGCGTCATTGGCCCGCGTGATTACATCGACTATCTGCGCAGCTTTCGTTACCCACTGTCAGGTGAATTTGCGATGCGGACTGCCATTTTACCCGATCTGCGCATTCCATCCGATTGGGGGCTCGAGATCGGGGTGCTGTCCGAGGCATGGCGCAATCTGGCACCCAAGGCTGTATGTCAGGTCGAAATCTCAGACGCCTATGACCATAAACATCAGGATATGGCCCCGGATGAAGCCGGGTCTGGCCTGAACCGCATGTCCACCGACATCTGCAAAGCGATCTTTCGCAAATTGGCCGCAGATGGCACCGTCTTTACCCCCAATATCTTTCGCACGCTGAAGGCGACCTACTATCGCTGCGCGCTTGATCTGCTGGACGGCTACTACAGCGATGCCAAAATGAACGGCCTTTCCATCGACCGGCACAGCGAAGAAAACGCGATTGAGTTATTTGCAGAAAACATCATGCGCGCAGGCCAGGTGTTTCTGGATAACCCGCATGAAACGCCCTTCATTCCAACATGGAACCGTGTGCATGCCGCTGATCCGACATTCCTGACCGATATGCATGCCGCAGCCAAGGCGGATGAGGCCGAGTATCAATGACCTTCATGCTGTTCTTCTGCGGCTACGAATGGCAGTTCAATCGCGGCCCGCAATCCACCTTCTTTCTGATTTGAAAGTGTCAATCTACCGCCGGATTGTGTCGCAAAACCCTTGACCATAGACAGGCCAAGGCCCGACCCTTCGCCTACCGGCCTGGTGGTAAAAAACGGCTCTGCCGCGCGTGCAAGCACCTCGTCCACCATGCCCGGTCCGGTGTCGGTGACAACGATCTCGATACCGCCAGAGGCCGTAGGCTCTGTAAACAAGTGGATCGTCCCCGGCTTATCGCCAATTGCCTTTTGTGCATTGATAATCATGTTCATGAGCGCGCTTTCCAAAAGGGCGCGATCTACCTCTAGATAAACCAGCGTAGAAACCTCTTGCGCTTTTAGCTGAATATGAGCCGGCAGCACCCTGTGCAAAAGGGCTTTGATATCTTCAAATAGGGTACTCAATACAACCTTAGAAGTGCGTAACTCAGACTTGCGTCCATAGGCCAAAAGTTGACGCACTAATACTGCACTTTTGTCAGATGCCGCTTTCGCCTCTGACAGAAAGACAGCGTTTTCATCGCTTTTTGGGTCCAGCGTGGCGAGTTCTAGATTTCCGCTGATGACCGTCAAAAGATTGTTGAAGTCATGCGCCACACCGCTGGCCAATTGCCCAAGGGCGCGCATCTTCTGGTTTTGGGTTTCTTCGCGCGACTTCGCGGCCAAATCGCGGTTCACCGAAATGATCTGTCGAAAGCTAAGCCAGAAATAAACACAGGCGCAAAAACCACCAATAATGTTGGCAACCATGCCACCGGTGGTTGATGCATTCATTGCGGCAATAAAGGTCACGCCTAGGCCTGAACCGATCACGGCCACGAAATCGACGTAGGCGGAATAACTAAATTCTACATTGCGCGACAGACAATGCAGCGCGAGCCCCAGAACGCCGCACGTCGAAAGCAGCAGAAACTGACCACCTGCTAAGGTCGCGATGTAAACCACCATTGCCGAGTACCAACCCGCAATAAATGAGCTGCTGAAAACGCAGATGATGATATCGCCGCGACTGGCATCCCCGGACTTGCGCCTCAGATAGCCAAAGATATAGGCGATGTTGAACAGCCAATAGCCAATGAACCACACCAGCATAATTATCTGACCCGTCGCGAACCAAAGTGCTATGCCACAGACCATGACAACAGCCAGCCTTGCAAAGACATCCGTCACATCTGCCGCATCGCCAGCGCGAAAGGCCGCAAGTTGCGCATTCCGCCATTGTTGCGCAGAGTTTAATAGGTCTGAACTTGGTCTCATCGGTACGAAAGATTTCGTGTATTGTTTCTTCAAGCAAGAGTGTGATGCATAAAATTGACGGTGTCATACCCGCGTGGTTTCGTCGCAACCCCGACGCATCTGGTTGAAGAATCACATTGCCGGATTGGTCTAATTGAAGCCTGCAGTGCATGCCGCCTGGATTGATCATTCGCCGCGGTTCGTAATCCATCGGCATTGATAAGGGGCCAGCGTCACAGCCTCTTGATCCATTTCAAGGGGATCACCCGTTAGCAGATCAAACCAGGTTTCATCCTCAATCAGGTTCATGGACAGCTGCGACAGCACCACCGTTTGGTCGCTGACATTATGCAGCGCAAAGATGGATTGGCGGCGGTCCAGGCTTTGCCGCCACACGCCAAAGACACGGTCGCCCAAGGGCATGGTGAATTGCGTCGCATTGGGGTGGAAGGCGGGTTGTTTTGCGCGGATCGCCAGTCTGTCAGACAGGGCCGCCAGAACCTGCGCTTGCAGCGTATCGGGGTCATCCAACAGCGCGTTCAATGTCGGATAGTCCCAGCGATGCCTGTTGATGGCGCGGTTCATGCCGCGGTGGGCCACCTGCGCATGATCATTTGGCGTGGCCAGCATGGAATGGATGTAGAAGGCGGGAATGCCTTCCAGCGACATCACGATGGTTTGGGTGCAAAGGAAACGCGCGAAGTGGTGGTCGTCCTTGCCCGCAAAGGTTTGCGATGTTGCCTCATAGTATGTCGTGTTGATCTCGTATGGCGCCTCACCCCCGTCGGGAAGGGCGCGCATCGACACAAGGCCGCCGATTTCCTTGATCGTCTCGATCATCCGTGCCTGTTCTTCGGCAGGCAAAATCCCTTCTGCGGGCCGCATCCCGATGCCGTCATGGCTGGCGGTGAAGTTCAAATAGGCGCAGCCCATTTGCGCAGGCGGCATACCACTTTGCCAATGGCGCAGGTAGTGGGCCGAACCTGACATCACCGCATGCAGGATCAACGGGGGCAGGGGGAAGTTGTAGATCGCGTGGGCCTCATCATGATGGCCAAAATAGCTGAGGTTTTCGGCCTTGGGCACATTCGTCTCAGTCAACAGGATGATGGTTTCAGTCGCGTAGTCGCACAGTAGCCGCATCAGTTTCACGATAGCATGGGTCTGGGGCAGGTGGATCGAGGTCGTACCCGCCTCTTTCCAAAGAAAGGCCACGGCATCCAGGCGGATGATCTGTACCCCGTTATCGACATGCAGGCGGATGATGCGCAGGAACTCCAGCAGTACCACGGGGTTGCGGAAATCCAGATCAATCTGATCATGGCTGAAGGTACACCAAACGTGGCGTGGCCCATTGGTGGTTTCCACCTCTTGCAACAAGGGCGTTGTACGGGGGCGGACAACATCACTCAGGTCATCGTCCGGACTGGCCTCGAAGAAATACTTGTCATAGGGCGATTGCCCTTGCCGGTAACCGTTGAACCACGTCCCTTGGCTCGACACATGGTTCAGCACCAGATCGGACATCAGGTGAAAATCTTCACTGATCCGGTTGATATCGGGCCAATCGCCCAGCTGTGGGTTTACGCTGCAAAAATCCGATACGGCGAAACCATCATCCGAAGTAAAGGGAAAGAACGGCAGAATATGGACGCCATTCACCACACCTTTCATTCGCCGCAGCAGGAAATCATGTAGCAAATCCAGTGGTTTATGCGCACCATCGATGATGGAATTGCCATAGGTGATCAGCAAGGCATCATGTTCGGTCCACAGATCATTGCTGGGCGTGCGTCCGCGCTTGCGCCGCTTGGTTCCATCGGGCCAGAAAGCCTGTGCAATGGATTGCGCTAGTGCCTTAGCATCCTGATCAGGGTAAATCTGGCCAATCAGCCCCTGCAGCCGCTTATCAAACGATTGTGTCGTACTCATCTATCGGTCACCCATTGTCGCCAAGGGCTAGCTGAGCAAATGGTGCAGCACAGGTCAATCGCTTAGCGCTTAGAGGGCCAGATCAGCCATCAGATTGTCTTTGGAATAGCTGTCTTTTGCGGCGCTTTGCTTGATCTTGCCTTGTTCCATGACGGTGAAACTATCGGCAATGCGGTAGGCAAAATCGGCGTTTTGTTCGACCAGCACAATCGCCATCTGCCCCTGATCGCGCAGGGTTTCCAGCGCATCACCGATTTGCTGGATCACATTGGGCTGAATGCCCTCGGTCGGTTCGTCCAGTAGCAGGACATGCGGTTTAGTGATCAAGGCGCGGGCGATGGCCAATTGCTGTTGCTGTCCGCCAGATAAGTCGCCGCCGCGTCGCGTCTGCATCTCGCGCAGCACCGGAAACAGGTCAAAGACGAAATTGGGGACACTATGTTCCCCTTTTGGCAGGCAGGCAAAGCCTGTTTCCAAATTCTCGCGCACCGTCATCATCGGAAAGACCTCGCGCCCTTGTGGGACATAGGCGATGCCCGCGCGCGCCGAATGAAAGGCTGAGGAAAGCGAGACGGGTTTGCCGTCCACTGCCACATCGCCGCTTGCAACCGGGTGCCGCCCGGAAATGGCTTTTAGCAGGCTGGTTTTGCCCACACCATTGTTGCCCATCACAGCCGTGATCTGCCCCACCTGCGCGGTCAGCGAGATGTCAAATAGGATCTGGCTTTGCCCGTATTTCAGGTCGATATTGCGGACATCAAGCATGGGCGCGCCCTAGGTAAACGTCAATGACGGTTTGGTTCGATGTGACGTGATCCAAACTGCCTTCGGCTAGGACAGACCCCTCATGCAGCACCGTCACCTTGCAATCCAGACGACGCACAAATTCCATGTCATGTTCCACGACGACGACCGCGCGGGTCTTGGCCGCCTCTTTCAAGATATCCGTGGTTTTTTCGCGTTCCTCCGGGGTCATACCGGCGGCAGGTTCATCTACCAGCATCAGCCGGGGTTCCTGCGCCAGCAGCATGCCGATTTCCAGCCATTGCTTTTGCCCATGGCTGAGTTCGCCTGCAACACGCATCAGGCTGTCACTGAGGCCGATCTGTTCGGCCACCGCCTCAATCCGCGCGGCATTCGGTTTGGTTTTCTTATGCATAAGGACGGCAAAGGGCCCGCGCGGTGTTTTTAGCGCCATTGCAAGGTTCTGGCGCACGGTCTGCGCCTCAAACACCGTGGGTTTCTGGAACTTGCGCCCAATCCCTTCGCGCGCGATCTGGCTTTCGGACATACCCAAGAGCGAGATGTTTCGATCACCCCAGATCACCTTGCCCTCATCGGGTTTTGTCTTGCCTGTCACGATATCCATAAAGGTCGTTTTGCCCGCGCCATTGGGGCCAATGATGGCTCTTAGCTCGGTCGGGGCAAAGTTGATCGACAGGTTGTTGATCGCGCGGAACCCATCAAAGGTGACGCTGACGCCAGAGACCTCTAACAGCATGCTCATTGTGGTTTCCTGACCAGATAATCAAACAGCCCGCCGATACCTTTTGGAAAGAACAGCGTGACTGCGACAAAGGAAAAGCCCAGCAGCACCAGCCACCAATCTGTCCATTGGATCACGTAGAAACCAAGGTTGATGTCGGGTGCCCCGCCACCTGTGAACCAGCTGGACAGCAGGGATACAAAGGCGGCCCCGATCACCGCACCATAAAGTCGACCACGCCCGCCGATGGCGACCCAGACCGCCAGATAGATGGACGCGATGGGTGCAATCTCGCCAGGGTTGATGATGCCCGCCTGCGGGTAATAGAGCGCACCTGCAATGCCTGCGACAACGGCGGTGGTTGTGAAGATAAACAGCTTATAGCTTTCCACGTGGTAGCCTAGGAAACGCACCCGGGCTTCATTGTCGCGGATGCCTTTGACGACGCTGCCCATCTTGCCCGACACGATCCAGGCAAAAAAGATATATCCCGCACCCAGCGCCACCGCGGAGGCGATGAAGAAGATGATCGAGACGGTGGCTTGGCTGACGTCCTCATACCCCGGAATATTCTGCAAGCCTGACAGCCCATTGTTGCCGCGCAGGCCGCTATCGTTTTGAAACAGGTAGAGCGCGAGTGCCAAGGTCATCGCCTGCGTCAGGATCGACAGGTAGACGCCCGTGACGCGGGACCGGAAAGCCAACCAGCCAAAGACGAGTGCCAGCAAGCCGGGCACGAGGACGACCATTAGCAATTGCAGGAACAGACTGTCCGCAAAGGCCCAGATCATCGGAAATTCCGAACTGCCAACAACCCCGAATATCTGGTTGCCGATGGCATCCGATATCTCTTGCGGTGTCGGCGGGATGGGTTGCCCGGCAAGGCTTTCGACGACGATCCCTTCGGTGCGCGCATACATCAGCCACATGCCGATGGCATAGCCGCCAATTCCGAAGAAAGCGAAGTGCCCCAAGGACAGGATCCCGCAATACCCCCAGACGACATCCATCGCGATGGCGACAAGGCAAAGGCACAGTGTTTTGCCCAATGTTTTCACAAAAGAGGTCGAGATCAAGCCAACGCCAGTCACTTCGGATAACAGCGTGACCATGACGGTGAAGACGGCAAGCGTTGCGATGAACCAAAGAACCGATGGGTTTTGGGCAAGAAATGAACGTTGCATATCTTAATCCGCCGCCGCGCGGCCTTTGAGGGCGACAATGCCCTTGGGCCGGAATTGAATGAACAGGATGATAAACAGGATCATATAGGTCTGGGCCGCCAGCGTGTTGGACGGGTTCAGCCACTCGATCCCTTTCTGCAGGAAGCCAATGAGCGAGGCACCGGCAAGCGTTCCCCAGACATTGCCGACACCGCCAACCACGACCGTCATAAAGCTTTGCACGATGTAATCGGCCCCCATCTCGGATGTTACCTTGGCATAAAGCCCGATGGCCACACCTGCGATGCCCGCAATGCCGGACCCCAGCCCGAAGGTCAGCATATTGATCCGATCCGGGTTGATCCCCATCGATGCGGCCATGCCGGGGTTCTGGGTCACAGCGCGCACCTCTAACCCCAGACGGGTGCGCTTGAGCACGAAAAGGATCAGCGCAAGAAAGATTAGCGCCATGACGAAAATCGCGATGCGGATATAACTGATGGCGATCACATCGTTGAAGACCAGCGCGCCATCCAGCCACTCAGGCGAGGTGAGCGGGCGGGCCTGTGTGCCAAAGATGTTCTTGGCTAGCTGCTGCAGTGCGATCGAGATACCAAAGGTCGCCAGCAGGGTTTCTAGTGGGCGATGGTAGAGATGGCGGATCACCGTGCGTTCCATCAACACACCCGCCCCAAAGGTCAGCGCAAAGGCCAAAGGGAGCGCGATGATGATCGACAGCGTATAATCAGGCACGAACTGCTGTACGACAAAACCGGTGTAGGCCCCCATCATGATGAATTCGCCATGGGCCATGTTGATCACGCCCATGACGCCAAAGGTGATGGCAAGGCCGATGGCAGCAAGAAAGTAGATTGAGGCAAGTGACAGCGCATCAAGGCCAAGATCAACACTTTGGCTGAAAGCGACTTTGGTCTCAATTTGCGTCAGGGCTGCGCGTGCGGCATCGGTGATGACCGGGTCTGCTTCGGCATATTGTAGGAAAAAGCTGTGGGCCGCGATGGCCTGCGTCTGCGTTGTTTCATCAACACGCGGCGGCACGATACTATCCGCGGCCAGCAGGTCGTAGGCCAGCGCGCGGGCTGCGTCGGTGTTCAGCGTATCAACGGCGATGCCCGCCACCGTTTCACCCTCGATGTTGGCCACCAATGCCTCGCGGATTTGGTCCTTGGTGATTAGCGGGGCGGCCAGCTCTGCAGTAACAAGGCGGGTGTAGGCCTCCGCCTCTGTCAGATCCTCGCCCACAACCAGCATTTGCGCGATATTTGCGTCGGCCGGTATGTCTGCGCCAACAGCCTCGGAACTGCTTAAAACAGTATTCAGCACGGCGCGTACATCCACGGACAGATCACCAGACAATGCCTCAATCGCGGCAACCCGCGCTTCTGTCGTGTCGGCAAAAAGTGCGCCCAGCATGCCTGCAAGGCGGGTTTTGGTTTCTTTCAGCGCCGCATCCGGTTCGCCCTCGATCGAGGCTGCCAAGGGTGCCAATTGGCTGGCATCCATACTGCGCTCAATCGCTTCCACCGCTGCTTGGCGTTTGGCAATGTCGGGGTCGGACAGTTGAAACTGTACCAGCGCATCTCCAATGGCGCGGCGGACACCGCCGTTGGGGCGGGATTCAGTGATATCATCTTCGCTGGCGGTCAGGGTTTCGCCTGTATCAAGGTCTTCCAGGGTGACAGTGTCGCCATCTTCCACCATGCGGAAAAACAACCCGTCACTGTCACGTTGCACGATCTCGCGGTCGCGCCAGCTTTCCAGAAAGGGCAGGGCTTGGGGCAAACCGCTGGCGACCAGATCGTCCAGCACAACGCCAACACTGCGGCGTCCGGGTTTCAGAACCTCGTCCTGATGGGTTTGCAAAATGTCTTGAAGGGATTGGGCTGACACCGTGGCAGGCAGCGTCAACAAAAGCGCGAGCGCTAGTGATAGCAGTCGAAACATGGGTATTCAGGCCGATCTGTCAGACAGCGGGTTGAGCGGGGCGCAGGGTGCGCCCCGCTCGATTTGAGGTTTAGTAGTTCGATGTCAGCTGAACGCAGGTCTCGGTCTCGGTGTTGTACATACCGCAACCCAATTCCTGCCAATCCGACTTTAGGATTGCTGATTCAGGTAGATAGTCTGTCCATGCATCGCCAGGCACCTCTTCGGTCTGGCTGATGATGTCGAACTGACCGTCGGCTGTGATTTCACCAATCAGCACTGGCTTGGCCAGGTGGTGGTTTGGCAGCATCACGGCAGTCCCGCCTGTCAGGTTCGGGAATTCCTGACCGTACATCGCTTCACGCACCGCATCGACATCTGTTGTGCCAGCCTCGGTGACTGCGTTCACCCACATGTTGAAGCCGATATAGTGGGCCTCCATTGGGTCATTGGTCACACGCTCTTCGCCCATCTTGGCCTTCCAGGCTGCAACCCACTCGTCGTTCAACTCGGATTCAGCAGATTGGAAGTAGTTCCAAGCAGCCAGGTGACCGACAAGGTCAGATGTGTCCAGACCAGACAGCTCTTCTTCACCCACGGAGAATGCAACAACCGGAATATCATCCGCAGAGATACCGGCAGCCGCCAGTTCTTTATAGAAGCCGATGTTCGCGTCACCGTTGATGGTCGAGATGACGCCAACCTGCTTACCATCAGCACCAAGTGCCACGACATCAGCAACAATTGTCGCCCAGTCAGAGTGACCGAAAGGCGTGTAGTTCACAAAGATATCTTCGGCCGGGATGCCATTGTCCTGAAGGTAGGCTTCCAGAATGTTGTTTGTTGTGCGCGGGTAAACGTAGTCAGTGCCTAGCAGCGCGAATTTCTCAACACCCAGTTCTTCAAGGAAGTAATCTGTCGCAGGGATCGCCTGCTGGTTTGGTGCTGCACCTGTGTAGAATACGTTCTTGGAGCTTTCTTCGCCCTCATATTGCACAGGGTAGAACATCAAGCCGTTCAGCTCTTCCAGAACAGGCAGGGCCGATTTGCGGCTCACGGATGTCCAGCTGCCGAAAATCACGTCAACTTCGCTGACGGTCAGCAATTCGCGTGCTTTTTCAGCAAAGAGCGGCCAGTCAGAGGCTGGGTCAACGACAACTGCTTCGATCTCGCAGCCCAACAGACCACCAGCAGCATTCTGATTTTCAATCAGCAGCTCCATGGTGTCTTTCAGTGTTGTTTCGGAAATCGCCATCGTGCCGGACAAAGAGTGCAGCACGCCCACTTTGATCGGATCGGCGCATTCGGCAGCAGCCATAGCTGTGGTGCCCAAAAGGGCGGTCAATGCAAGAGCAGAGGTTTTCAGTTTCATAGGTCTTAGGTCCCCGTTGTCGCTGCGGGTCGTCAAGGGGGCGCAACCGCCCCTTTTCAACGCTGGACCAACCAAGTTAGGCAGGACCCGCAACAGTGATGTTGTAGTCGTGCGAGGGGGCATATCGTCCAAGATCAACCCTTCGCGCGGCTTTGACGCTCGTTTGAGCATGTGCAGTTGGTGGTGCGGCGCGAAAATAGGCCAGAAGATTTTACGCGTGTCAGTTTTTGCCATGCGATATGCGTGAAAAATGCGCAAAAAATACGCGAATGCTGAATTTGGGTGCAGTGGATGAATGGTAGTTATCACGAAACACACACGAACCGCCCAACAAGTCATCGCAGGACATCGGCCATGGGCGGTGATTATGCAGTACAGGTTTTATGGGTTAGTTCAGCAAGCGCGACAGAGGCAAATGAACAAGTCAGATTATCATCGCGCAGCTGCGTTCACACAGACTTCGGCTGTTGACCACGCCTGGACAAAACCAATGATCGATGCAGTTTGCATATCAAACGAGCGAAGCCAAAACGCAGTGGGGCCAAGCCATCATTCAAAGCTGTTGGTAAATGGGTACCAGATCGGCGATCTTGTTTGACGCCGTCTTGCGGTAAATCGAACTGCGGTGTGTTTCGACCGTTCTCACACTGATGTCCAATTGTTCCGCAACTTCTTTTGTGCCCGCACCTTGTGCCGAGGCGCATAAGACTTCAATCTCTCGCGGTGACAGCCCATAGATATTGCCCGTTTTCGTGGCATTGCGTTTGTGGCTGGAAAAGCCATCTAGGTAATTTGATGGAATACAGCTATAACCCATCGCTGCTGACTGAATAGCATTCACAAAGTGTTCACATTTCGCTTGTTTTGGAATAAAGCCAATTGCGCCAAGCGAAATAGCATTAAAGGCCTCATAAACTTTAGCGTCAGAAGAGCATAATATGATCTTCATCGGTGGGATTGCTTTTCTTAGCTTAATTAATACGTCGATACCAGCCGGCCGCGTAATTGATAAATCCATCAACAAAATGTCAGGCGCAAGCTGCCTGCACGTTTTCATTGTGGAATATCCGTCACTTGCCTGACCGATGACGGATAGATTTTCAATACTAGTTAGACGATCTGCAATACTCTCACGTACTATTTCATGACTATCGGCAATAATTACAGTGGTACTATGTGCGTTTTCCATAAGTCGCCCCCTCGGAAATAAATTATATTGGTGCTCTGTGAATACGAAGTTCTTTTCTCAAAGACGGTGCAATCTTTCCCATACTATTCGCGTTCCTTTTTCTATTTTGTGATACGACTTATTCTAACGGAGCTGTCGCTCTATAAAATGAAAACATCCTTGGGCTTTTCATTTGGGTGGTTTTTTGCCAAGGGTTTAGCCTGCGAAATAGCCAGGGTGCTGTGAGTGTAAGATCTATATCATCCGGTGGGGTCAGGCCGAGATCAGCGTTTACCTATGTGGGTTCTGTACCAAGGTTTTGCCGTCTCCAATAGTGTTGGCCTGACAAAGATCAAACGCTCTGCCAAAGTGTATCTTTCGGTTTCCTATTTGCGTTAAAATATTGTTTTTAAATCAGAATAAGTTTGATCGTAGTGGTGATGCACTTGGTGCTGACGGGTAACTACGTCTGCTTGTCGTCGGATGCTCACTGCGAAGATGCGGTGCCTTTGCATGGCGGCTGTTCCTTATGACGGACGCCGCCAGAATGACGGCAAGCCTGTGTCAACTGTGATTGGCTGAAAAGTGCTCATGGCAGGCCGGATAATCGCCGTTGGGGAACGAGAATCATGAGTGTATCCAAGACGGCATAATTCTTTCGCTTGATCCCATACCCAGAGCGGGGTGTTGTCATAAAGCAGTGGAACGGAATCGAACAAGATTCCAGTGACATATTTGAAAGAGGATATCAGCCAGCAAGAATGAATATTGCAAATGCAGTTTCAAACGAAATTGAGATTATGCGATCATTATCTTTATGGCGGTGCCGGAAATATAAGAAACCGCTAAAGCAAGCGTTGATCGTCAAACGACCCGCATTTTCATGCGGGTCGTGTTGGGTAGTTCATAGTCGGTATGGCGTGTACTATGGCGCGGAAGCAGAAGGATTATGCACGATGATAATCCCGGCAAGTAAGAACCAGTAGATACCAGAAGGTGGTGATAACTCGTTGCCATCTGGCAGAGTAATGTTATTGATTCGCGCACCGCCCTCTGGTGCACCGGGTATTGGCGTAGTAGTGTCAGCGTCAAACAGATTTACATCTGTTTCAGGCACATTGTATCGATAAGTCGTGCCATCGATACCAAATTGCATTTGTAATGCGACTTGGCCATCTGGTGGTGTGTATCCTGTAGCTGGTGTAACGATAACATTCGCTGGAACGTCCCCTTCAATCCTATGGCGGTGTCCATTTACAACGATGTGGTAAGCACCATCTTCGTAGACAATAGCGCGGTCTGCACCCTCCAGTGTATTGACTGTTAGAAAATCATTCTCTCCCGTCCCATACCGAATTCCCACACCATCGGGAGTAAAGGTTAGAGGAGTTTCATTCCCGACGGGCACATCAACGACGTCGTCACCATCCATATCAATGCCAACACGGCCGTTGTTGTCTATGACGATTGTGGCGCCGTCCAACTCTCTAGTGAATGTTCGATCACCCTCAGTAATTGTTAGCGTCGGAACGCCCGTAGCGGTAAAGGTAATAGTTGGCGTCAAGGTTGATGGCAAGTTCGCGATTGGAACTGCTGGGTCAGCCGCCGTGGCACCAGGCATGGCAATTTGTGGCCCATCAGTGCCATTCACGATAATCCAGCCGTCAGGCGGCGCAAAGTGTTGCCCGCCGATTACCAACAAAACAAGGTTACCGGCGCTAGTGACCGAGGGCTGCGGCGTAACTCCGGGCAATGCGAACTGACGGTCGCCAATTTGCATCATCAAGTTCTCACCGACCATAACTAGCTCGGCCCCTAAGGCATTAAGATCAGTGATTGGGATAAATGTGTTTGCGCTACCTGCGGGGACAGACGGTATTATAAAACCGGCCACGCCATCATCATTCGTACCTACCGTAGCGTTATCAGGTATGGGAAAATCAACCACCCCATCAGCATTCACGTCAAAACCAACACGGCCAGTACTGCCTACGATAACGGTAAGGGCCTCCCTATTCGCATTCACCAGCGGAATCGGTCGACCGGCAGGTGTTATTAGGGTGAAGTGCTGCTCACCCTCCCGCTGAACAAGCCGCATATCGGCCACCGGCACATCGTGAGCTGCGTTACCGTCGATACTAATACGAGCAGGGGTATAACCACCTTCGGGATCTGCCGTTGCCGGGACCCAGGTGCCATGGCCGCTGTCCAATATCTCTTCAATGTTCTGATGACCAGCTAACGCGGGCTGCCATACAGCGTTTCGTTGAACAAAGAAGTTGGTTACGTATGCCGTACCACCAATAACTCCAAGTGTATAATTCATCACTTGAGCGGTTTCGCGTAGCTCTTCATCACCTTCAAGGCCATAGATTTCCAAAAGCGTTTCTACGCCCGTTATGGTGCCGGCAAAGTAGAATGCTGCCGCCCCCATACTTGAAAAAACAGTACCAATTAAATTAGTATTTACGGCTGCACGTTGGCCCTCTAGCAGCGCTCGGGTCTCATCAGTTAACAATATGATATCATATCTTTCTGTGCGCGTAAGATTAACGACTGGACCATACGGGGTCCTATGTCTAACGACAGCGTATCTTTGGCCATCCGACCCCGTGTATTCCAAATAACTTAGGTTTTCTCCTTGTCTGTAAGATCCGGCGACATAAGTGCCGCCCTGAGGTATTTTTTTCTTTAACGTATCACGATCAGGACTGTCATTTGCCAGGTTTCGGCCGTGATCTTCGCCAACCGGGCCATCGTCAGTGATGCCTTTGGCGGCGTCCAGCTCCTCTTGCGTCAATGTCATGACCTCGTTGCCGTCACCATCATAGAGAACAGCACCTTCGCCCGGCGTTTCAACGACCTTGCCAAGAACTTCACCGTAGGTGGCAGAGGCGGGATCAACATCAATGATTGTTGTCGTCTTGACGTCCCCGTTCATTGACTCGACCACCATGACAGCAGAAGTGCCATATGCTTCTTCTATTGCCGGACCCGTGTGGACATCTTTGTCAATAATCGTGTCTGTTGTTGGAACCAAAGCTGTGGCCCCGTCAGTTGTGTCTTGCGGATCAAATTCCCAGGCCGCGATGACAAGATCGCTTGCGTTCCCTAGTGCTTCGTCGAATTTCGTATCGGCATGTTCTTTTCTCTCACTCGCATGGTCACGCTCTGCTTCGGCAGCATGCGCTTTGGACGTGGCGTCATTTGATGCTTCTGCCTTTGCATTCAGAAACGCGAGGCTTTCGCGATAGTCTGCACCACCGGCGAGTCGTTGCTGAAACTCCTGTCGCGCTTCATATTCTTCGTATTTTGCATATTTTGCTGCCGCGACAAGGCGATCAGCTTCAACCGTCTTCAAATCAAGATAGAGCGCTGCGTTATCCCGGCGCGCATCAAGGTAAGCCACTGTCGACGAAGACGTTAAATTTTTCGTTGATCGCCATTTGGCGTGCAGGTCGTTCAGGTTCTGTTGAACATCTGCTGGAAAATCACGGTCCGGGTGGTTTTCCAATGCTTCCTTGCGTGCTGCGATGAAGGTATCACGCGCCTCATCCTCTTCAGCCACGACCAGAAATAGCGTGCTTAAACTGGTCAGCATCTCTGTTTGTGACTTGGCGACGGCAATCAGTTCAGGATCACCGGTTGCATTGGCGGCCTCTACCGCCTCTGCCGTTTCTATTGCGGCTTTTTCACCCGCTAAAGCTGCTGCTTCATTTGCGGCATCTGCCTCTGCGCGTGCTGCATCAGCCTCTTCTCTTTTGGTTTCAGCGGTTTGCTGCAGTTCTGCGTCTTCTGGATTTTGTGCTGCGAGATTTTCAGCGTTTATCGCGTCAAGTTCGGCGTGGTCGGCACGTTCCTCTGCTTCGGCAGCTGCCACAACCGCGTCTTCCGCTTCCTTGTTGGCGTCTTCCGCTTCATCTATTTCGATGTGGGCTAGCTCTTCTTCGGGTGTGAGTGTTTCCGGCTCCGGCGGAACTGGGTCCCCTTCGGTATAGTCATAGTCTGTTGGGGTTGGGTCTATATCCCAAGGAAGTTCAACGTCACCGTGACCACCTTGATGTTTTGAAAGTAGGGCAAGCGCATCAACCCGTTCCTGCGTATAATAGAGCCCATGCTCGGCTGTGGCTGCCGCAATAAAGGCTGCCAATCCTGCCATCGCCACAGGTGCAGCCGGAGGAAACGCAGCGGCCACGATGATAGCAAGCGCGGCTCCACCCACCACTTGAACGACGCCTTGTTGTCCAAGTAGCCCCTGATCCTGGTCTGCGTCGTCATACATTTTGCGCGCTTCTGCAAAGTCGCGCGCTTCTTCACTGCCGCGCTCGGCTGTAGCGGTCACGTACTCCCCAGTCCCCGGGTCGACATATGAGTAGGTGACATGATGTACGCCCTCTGCGTCAGTCCAATATGTCCATGCCATGCCAGTGTTGGAACCAGAACTTTGAACAGTACCTTGCCCTTCTGCCCATGCCACCAACTCATCTTTTCGCTCATCGGTATTGTGATAGTCTTCCTCGGTAAGTTGGCGTCCCCCTTCTTCCGTGTCAGCCTCGTAACCAATCTCTTGACCCTGCGCATCATAGAGATAGAGACCGTCGCCCTCGACGTCCTTGATTGTAGTTAAGACACCCATATAGTTCGCAGACTCTGGATCGGCATCAAGGATGACGGTGACTGTGTTTCCGTCAGCATCAACATAGCTGACGACGGCAGCTTTACTTGTACCCCAAAGCTCTGCATCTTCGCCTTCCAAGATGATTGGTTCGTCATACTCAACACCTTCCGGAATACCGACGGTTGCGCGGCCTTCAACGAATTCTCCAGAGGGTGATTGCGTTGGCACAAAAGAGTCATGAGGACTGACGACGGAAAGCTCAAATTCTTCTGGCGTTGATGGGTCGGCAGCCTTGCCAATCACCAAGATGTCCACCTTGAGGCCATCAACCAGACCAGAAGGATCAACAACGACAATCTGGCCGTTTGGCAGGACATCTAAAGAGCCGTTTGAATTCGAAAGCTCGACCGTGACGGCCTCTTGAAATACGGGTGGCAGTTCCGATACCGGAACCCAGCGACCGTCGACCCATATTTCAACTTCTCCCACAACATGGCCTGCTTCAGCATTCTCGGGAACATCGTCAAGAACGACTCGGGTTTGGGTAAATTCGATGTTTTTCAGAGTATAGAAACCACCTGCGACAAAATCTGGCGCGACTTCGAAATACTTATTTCGGCCAGGTGCTGTCAGGCCAGCATCGGTAAATCGATTATTCATATAGCCGACAACTGCTGTGATATTGTCTTGACCTGTCACCGTGACCGGATCCATCAGCGGTATGGTCCCATCCATTGGTCCAAGGACACGTTTTGTGCCCTCAATTGTCATGATGGGCTCGCCATCGGCACCAACACTAAAGCTGATCTCAACGCTGACGTATACATTGTCGTCATATTTACCGGTAAGGACGATGCTGCCATCCTCATTTTGGGATACTTCGTAGCCATCTTCGATCGGCAATCCCAAAATATAGTCAAGTGCATCATCAACGTCCGGATCACCAGACTGCACTACGCTGAAAGTGCCCGTCTCCAGGTCAGCTTCCACGATAAATGGATATGCTGCCCTCGACCCCGCAATGGATGCTTCATCGAATAGTGTATTGATATCGAAGACCGCATTGTTGACCGCATCGAGCCCCGTAATCGTATGTGTTTCGAACAGCGGTTCTGTGGTGCCGTCAAGATTGGTTCGCGTACCAGAAAGTGTTAAGGTCGGGTCTCCGTTGGCATTCGCGCCCAAAGCGATTGTGATTTCGAAAGAGGTTCCGTCATCATCAATACCACTTATGATGATATCCCCATTCTCATCGACGTAGACATCATTGGCTCGTGGCTCATTTCCAGTTTCGCTATCGCCAAGAAAAAATTCTATATAGTCGAGCGCCTCGTTGTTTTCTGGATCGGTCGATTGGCGCGTTTCTACCAGTACTTCCTCTCCATTCACCTCAATGACTGCCTCGTCACTGTCGCGATCCACAAAAAGCTCAGCTGTCAATTCCAAATCGACAAACCCGCCTTGCGAAACAATAAGAAGGCGTTCGCCTGCGTCACCACCCGGAAGGTCAAGACCCAGTTCCTCAGCATGGTTGGCAATGGCCTCGCCGAATTCTTCCTTAAGTACCACCTTGCGCTCCGCGGGCGTTAAGTCATTCGCAATGTAGATGGTTCCGGGCTCACCAACTTCGCCCGCTTCGAACCCGCCCTGGACACCATCAGGGAGTTCCACGCCGTCACCTTCATCAACGACGACGACGTCAATATTCCCGGCCAAAATATCTTCGATAAGCCTATCAATGATGTGCCTCTCTTCGATTGTCAGCTCTGAATAGTCTTTGCCCAATAGAGCCTGAGAAAACTGGTCCTGCGCATCCTCAGAAGCAGCCATTTCCACAAAGTCTTTGCTACCGTCGGCATCCCGGCCGTTACCTTTCCCTTTTTCAGTCTTCGATGCTTGGCCTGTTCGGGATGGATACTTGCGTTTGGGCTTTGGACCACCAGGGCCATTTGGCACATCGACTGGATCTGCATCTTGTGGGGCGGCGTCGTCAAACTGTACTTCGGTCACGGGTATTCTCCTGCTGGATTGTGGGCGCGCCAATAGGCGCTGAATTACCCCAAGGAGACCCGACTAAATTGGACATTTCCATCGTTGCCGGTACGTATTGATCTAGGTAGCTACTTAATGCCCTAGGTAATTCTTTGCCGACCGAGAAGGTGAAATCCATCGAAGGGATAAGCACTTAAGCACCTGATTGCATCTCTGCATATCGCGCGGCCAGCAAGCTGTAGGCTTTTGTACAACATCGCAAAACTCAAGCGCCTAAAGCGTCTTATTGCACCCAGAACGGATGCTAAGCGCGTTCATTGTGCATCTTGACGGCCTGGGCGACCAAAGGAATAAGCTCGGGGTCAATCATTTCGCCCAGTTCAGCAGACATCAGTGCGTTAACAAGTGGTGGGAATTCTACCTCTGGCCGCTTGTGCCTATAAATCTGCATGCGTAACTCGAACGCTTCATCCTCGCCCTTGGCTTTTGCCACAAGGCAAACACCCTGAAACGCGCTCAGATCAAATTCAATGCCAACCGAATTTTCGCTGTCATACACACACATGGACGCGCGCTCGGGTCCCACTTCGCGCCGCGGCTCTAGTAGTTTCTTGCGCTGTTTTTTTTGTTCCTTTTTGATCTCGGGAGCACCGTTTTGATCCTTGCGTTCCTGTTTCTTCTCAGAATCTGTCATCTTTTGTTCAGACAGAAAGAACCAACGCTGCAGCATTATTTCGACAGATGCGAATGCGAGAAATAGGAAAACAGCACCGAGGATCAGTAAACTAAACTTTGAACCCGCATAGCCCAACACACATGATGCCTCACAAGACCAAACGCTAAGAAACTGAACGAGAGGCCAAATACCTACAAGTGCGGCAAAAGTGATCCAGGATAAGAATCGTATGGTGATGACGGGGAATTCGGCTGCTAGCCGAATTCCATATATGCGCTTGAACCCGGTAATGGGGGAGACGCGGTTTATCTCTGGCATTACGGGTTTCAGCGAGAATAGAATGCCCCCATTGAAAATGATGGTCGACATCACCGCAATGATAACAATCGCACCAACAAGTGGAAGAATACTGCCAAACAAAATGGGCATCAAAGACTTCATGATGCTTTCCTGGGCCTCGCCGAAAGGCAGCCCAATGACACCGACAGAGGCCGTGATTGCATCTGTCATTGTGGTGTAGATTTCGACAACACTGAAGAACATGATGGTCAGGCCAAGAGCGATGGAAAAAAACGCTGACATCCGACCAGATCCACCCACAAGACCATCGGCCCGCAGTTTCCGCAGCTTTCGTTTTGAAGCGGTGTGTTTCTTACTTTCTGTATCAGATTGGCCCATCTTAACGCATCAATAAAATCTGCTGCAGCAGTGAGCTTAGCCCCATGCTATCTGCGGTGATGTCACCCGACATTTCCCAGATACCCCATGCAACAACTGGCAAAGACAGGATGTACAAAAGGTTACGCAGTGGAAAAGCGAGCTGATAGGGCGTGAAGCGTTCGCTCAACCGCGATGCGATGCCAAGTATCAATTCTACTGACGCAAATAGAAGTAGCATCGGCAACGCGACCGTGGCGGCCGAAAGAAGGATGTCCCCAAAAATTGTGAGGACGGTGCCCACAGCATCATCTGCAATCACTGGGAAAAATGCACCTATTGGCCAGATGTCGTAGCTTACATAGAAATCCGCAACAAGGCGCCATAATCCATCAAAGCTCATAAAGGCGAATGCAGCGATAACAAGGAACATGCTGGAAGAGGTACTCATCATGTCACCCCCAATCGGTTCGGTATGCCCGCTGTTCCCTTCACCGCGCATACCGTCAATCATTGCCCCCGCAAAGATAACCACCAAGAATGGCAGTGACCCCAAAAAGCCAAACGCATAGCCGATCAGGAATTCTTTCCCGACAAGCGGGACGAGTGACAAAGAGACCCTGCCAGCCGCGATGACCTCTAAGGCGTCGATATTCACAACCAGGACCGGTAAAGATATCGCGGCAGCAATTGAGATGCGCAGCGTGATTGCGGCACGAAACACCCAAGCAAAAAGGTAAAAGCCAAACAATAGGCCTAGCGGTCTTGCGAAAGTCACGACCATGACCCGAAAGATCTTTCCGGCCCCGCTATCTATGAAGAATGCGATGATGGGCTCTACATCCATCACTGGACCATCAAATGAAACTGATCAAAGACCAAGACAGTTGAGTTCAAGAGCGGCGCCGTCAGGCGTTGACCGAATGCAAGTAAGATAACGACGACGGCAACAATCTTGACGGTTTGGGACAGTGACTGGTCCTGGACTTGGGTGATCGCCTGCAGAAACGAGATCAGGAAACCGGATCCAGTCGCAATCGCGAGTGGCACACCCGCCAAGACCGCAACATCCATCATGAATGTCACCAAGATTGAGCCGAATGATGTACCTGCCTCCATCTTAAATGTTTCCCGCATAAGTCATGATCAGCCCTTCGGAAAGCCGGGCCCAGCCGCTTACAAAAACAAATGTCAGCAGCTTAAATGGTGTTGCGATGATTGTTGGCTGCACTTGCTGCATACCAAGCGCCATGAGAATGGTTGTCACCGCAATATCAATCGCCACAAACGGCAGATAGATCAGAAACCCAATGCGAAACGCTTCGGTGAGTTCCGAAATGATGAAGGCAGGAACTTGAATGATCAGAATGTCCCTTGATCCGACCATGCCAGAACCCGCCCAAAGATCATTTGACATGGAAATGAAGAAATCGATGTGAACAGGATCAATGTTTGCGAGCAAGAACCGCTGAAACGGAGCGATGCCCGCAGACCACATTTCCATGATCCCGTCTGCTGTATTGGCATCAGCATCTATTTGATTGATCGCAAAGAGCGCCTCACGAAAAACGGGTAGCGAGATAAAGACCGCTAGAAAACCTGACAGCGCCATTATGATCATATTGGACGGAACTTGTTGAAGTCCAAGCGCCTGACGCACAATCATGAATACGACTGAAATCTTTATGAAAGACGTCAGCGTTAAGACAGCCAGAATGCTGAAACCAGCAAGAAAGCCAAGCGCGAGAGGACCAGTTGCGGTTTCCACTGCACTTACACCAGCAAGTCAAGGATACGGACAGCGAATTTTCCGTTCAGTTCGACAAGTTCTGCCTTTGCAAAGGTTTCACCGTTTGCAAAGACGCGTACTTCGTTCGAAACCAAAGTTTCAAATGGAACGATATCACCTTTCTTTAGATCACCTACTTTTGACAAAGGAAGGGAGTGTTGGGCCAGCTGTAGGCTCAATTGAACAGGCATATCGTCATAGGCGCTAAGCCCAGCAACAGTGGTATCTTCACGGTTTGGTAAAGGCATGTTTTGCCCTCCACTTGGAATCTGTTCTTTTAGGAATTGCGACGTTGGGGTTTCAGTCAGTACAAGGTTCTGGCGCCGCTGTTTGACGGGTCCGCCCCGAAAACCCGCGACCGAGATGTAGCCGTCAAAACGTTGGCCCCAGGTTTGTTCGATCACCAAGCCATCACCAACGCACAGGGCAGCAAATTCACCGCGCGAAAGCAGAATGTCACAGCCAAAATGGGTTATCGGAACCCTTATATCATGCATTGTTTCGGGCGGAGTGGGCCAGTTGCCCCTGACTTCGGAGAGCGCTGCAATTCGCAACAGCAGATCCGGATCACCACTTATAAACAGCTCATGCGGTGCGTCATCGTTTGCCCGATCGTCCATAGTATAGATGATTTTAGGTGCCGAACGATCCAGTTGGCTGAGCTCGATTTCTTCTAATTCAAGCAGTTTGCCGGTGCAGGGGGAACCGAGGGCCCTTTCAAACAGGGTGAAAAGGTCCAATAGCAGAAACTCTGCCACTATGGCCCTGGTCGCCGGGGTAAGAGAGTTCATCATCTCAAAACTGCGATCAGAGAGAAGGTCTTCAAGCAACTCTCGCACGAAGGAAACGATTAGTTCATGTGTGCCGACTTCTAGAACAGCACGACAAAAAGGCTGATCTAGATTGATGCGCGTGGACCGCGCGAGCTGAAATTTGCGGTCACCCAGATTGACCATGCCGGTCTGCGCCATCGTGGTCGCATGCGCGTGAAGAGCAACATGCACCTCTGATACTTTCTGCAATTGCGTCCATGCGAATGGTTTTGCAGCACTGACGTCGTCAGTTATTTTCTCAAACTTGCCCATCGGTCACCTTCTGTTTGAAAAGGTCCAGCGTGTCCTCTTCTTCTTGCAGGTCGCAATTTTTGGTATGTTTTGAACGCAAGCCATTGAAAAAATTTGAAAAAATTTCTTCACGAGTTTTCAATTGTGCCAAGCGTTTTACCGCATCTTCAGCCAGGCCGCGTGCTTTGCGTTCCTTCTCACGAAGGCTTGCTTCTCTTGTAATCAGGTTTTGCGCACGTCGCTCTAGCCAGATCGCATTCTGCCCAAGATAAGCGAGCCCTTGGTCGAAGGCTTTGGTTGGGTCCAATGTCGCAATTTTTTCGCGAAGGTAGGTCATTGATTCTTGTTGCGCTGCGCGGGCACGATTGCGCATTTGTTCCTCGGCTTGCGCAAATTGCTTCGCGGTCGCCATTGTTGCTACAGCTTCAATTCTTGCGCGGCGCGTGCGCATCGCTTTTATTGCTTTCAGTTTGTGCAGTTGGGTCAAATTGTGGGTCATGCGACAGCCTCTCGCAGGGCTTGCAGCGTGGTGGCCATGTTACAAAAGTCGTCACGCGTTTGGCGTAAGAATGCATCAATCCGTGGTTTGGCCTGGATGGCATGATCGGTCAGCGTGTCGGAACCCGATTGATACTCACCCACCTGAATGAGAAGCTCGACTTCTTCGTAGCGCGCAAGGCAATCACGTGCACGTTGCGCCAGCACAAGGTGATCGTCCTGCGCAACAGCAGGCATTGATCGACTTATGCTCTTTAACGGGTCAATTGCCGGGTAGTGCCCTTTTTCAGCAAGCTTACGGCTAAGGACAAAATGACCATCGGTCAGACTTTTCACCTCTTCTGCGATGGGGTCGGAGTCGTCATCGCCCTCCATCAAAACGGTATAGAAAGCCGTGATGTCGCCCTGCGGGTTTCGCCCTGCGCGCTCGATGATCGCAGGAAGAGCAGGGTAGACGGAGGCCGGAAAACCGCGGCGCGTCGGTGCTTCGCCTGCAGCCAATCCAATTTCGCGCAACGCACGCGCTGTCCGCGTAATGCTGTCTATCAACAGAAGAACGGATTTCCCTTGATCGCGAAAAGTCTCAGCCACGGCTGTCGCGCTGTGGGCGCAAAGCGCGCGTTCGATGGCGGGTCTATCTGAAGTGGATACGACAGCGACCATATTGTCTCTGCTGGTGTCAGGCAAATCGCGTTCAAGAAACTCTCGGACTTCGCGTCCACGTTCGCCAACCATGCCAATGACGACGACATCGACATCGCTATTGCGGGCAAGTGCGGCAAGTAGTATGGACTTACCGGTTCCGGGCGGGCCAAACACGCCAATGCGCTGGCCTTTCCCTGTGGTAAGAGGGCCATCAATGACGCGCAAACCTGTCGTCATCGGTGAATTGATAAGGGGCCGCAGCATAGGGCTGGGCGGCTCCGCCACAATTGGCGCTTGTCGTTGCGTTGCGGCGAATCCGCCTTTTTCGTCCACAGGGTTTCCGAAGGGGTCAATCACACGCCCCAAAAGGGCCACCCCAACGGGCATGGTAAGTTTGCCAGTCGTCGCAGTGACAACAGCGCCATCAGATATGCCGTTGACAGGTCCAAACGGGCAAAGAAGCACTTGTGCGCCGGAAACGCCGATGACTTCCGCCCTGACATGCGTTCCGTCGGTGCGGCGGATCGCGCAGATGTCACCCGTTCCAAGGCCCAAGTAGGTGGCGTGAACAACAGCGCTGTTTACCGCCGTAACGCGCCCCATCAACGGCCGCGTGCACGCTGCTTTCAGATTGTCAGATAAAGCTGCAATCCTGGCTTGGGGGATACTGGCGTCAAACATCATCTGAGGCATCTGCAAACTGGTTTTCTAAATGGTGACGAAGTTCAGACAGCTGCGCATGCTGGCTAATGTCCATAAAACCACCCACACCTTCGAGCAGGACCGTATCTGGCTGCAACGAAGCGTCACCCAGGACGTCCGCGATACCGACAAAAGCTTTTGGATGGGCTGCCATGGCATCCTTGATGGCCGCCTTATCATCTGGGTGTACTTTCAGGCGCAAATCATTGTTCAGTGGTGACATTGCGACAGCTTCTGCCACAAGCCCGCTGATCAATTCGTCCTTTGGCAGTGATCCCAGAACTTTTTTGACGGCGGCAATGACAAAATCAACAAGCCAGGGTTTAAGCGCCTCGAATTCGTCCTTTAGCCGCTTGGATTGCAGGCTTAAGCTCACGATAGCATCGATTTGGGCATCGACCTCTTTTGCGCTGATCAACTCACGAAGCGCTGTTTTGTTATTGGTTTCAAAAATCTCTTTGCGGCGCTGCTCCTCGCTTTCCGCGCGGCTCAATGCCTCAGCGGCTTGACGCTCTGCTTCCGCAATGATGTCGTGCGCACGCGACTGCGCCGCAGAAACATGCGTGTAGCTTGCCTCAAGTTCTGCTTTCGGAATACGCCCGGCGGGGATCGCGTGAGAGGCCATTTACTGATCCTCTGCCCAACGCAATGTGTCGTCAGAAAACGCACTATCGGCAAAATCTGCCCGTGCATGTACCACGTCGCAATCCTCAAAGGGTGCCTGCGGATACGTGAACATCAAGGCACAACCGACCGGCGTAGGAAATTGCGAAAACCATGCCAGAAGACAAAGAAGCCCCTGTGCGACATAGTCTGGCGCCGCGTCAGACGGCGCAACGGCGGCAGCAGCGGCATGCGTTTTGTAGCGCATAACCGCATGAAGCTCTTCCCTGTCGTTAATCGCCATGGCTTCGCGGTGTAGCGGGTCAAACAGACGGCTTGCCAGCACCGGTGCCAACCAAAGATAGCCAAGCTGGCGTAACATGCGATCTTGGGGGTGACTTAGAACGCTGGCCAGTTTCCCCTTTTGCGCAAAGGACATGATACCAAAAGCACTGGAGTGTCCTACGTATTTCAGCAGGTCAGCGCCCAGTCGTTTTTGAAATCGTGGGTTGGCACAGATTTCATTCTTGAGTGCTTGATCCGTGAGGTCCGTCATCCACAACCTGTTCCAATCTGGATGAACCGCACGCGCGGGCAAGTCAGTTGGCCATTGAAGCGAAAAC
The DNA here is from genome assembly GCA_038533095.1 of Pseudomonadota bacterium. Lineage (GTDB taxonomy): Bacteria > Pseudomonadota > Alphaproteobacteria > Rhodobacterales > Rhodobacteraceae > Yoonia. The sequence continues at coordinate 22,470 of JBCAZI010000012.1, read as the reverse complement.
ATATCACTGCTCCGCCGCGTCATTGGCACGCATATACCATCTTACGATGATCACCGCGCATAGTAGCGATGACAGCAGTCCTAACGCGATCAAGAGCGACCTTGCGTTGAGGTTGATGCCGCCATTGGGTGCCGTATTGGAGAAAAAGCCCATAGCCTGTAGGTCGATGACCTCTTTGGGTTCGGTGACCTGTACCGTTGGTGTTGCAGTTGGAAACAGTGCTAAAGCGACGTCGTCATATGCTAGATTGCTCATACTATGCGCCACAATCATCTTGATCCGGGACACATTGTGTTCGGCGTCGAAAGACGGCTCATAATTGATCGTGACCGATGCAGTTGCTTTCGGATCTTCGCGTGCATAGCGGTCCCGCACCGGTGCGGTCACAAGGACACGTGCTGACTGAATGCCATGAATTGTTGAAATAGTGTGCGACAGCTCTTGGTTCATCGCGTGAACGTATCGCGCCTGCTGTTCAAACGGTGTGCCCACGATACCTTGTGCGCTAAAAACGTCACCTAGGCTTTCATAGTTCTTACGCGGGAAGCCCTCGTTTCTTAAGATGGTAGTTGCTGTTGCAACATGGGCTCCTTCCACAAGAACGGAATAGCTCTGGTCCTTGTCGCGCTCGCGTGATGAGCCGATGCCGGCAACAGCCAGAACTGCCACCATCTCGTTAGCTTGGATTTCATCGAGATTCGAGAAGAGGACCTCCTTGCATCCGGACACAGCCAACAGACAAAGAGCGATAAGTGAGATTTTGATACGTTTGTGCATGCTGTTGTCGACCTGAGTTAGCGTTTTTCATGGATGATTTTGACAGGGTACAAAGGGCATCGCGCTCCGCTTGCCTACGCAATAGTCTAAGTAGATTGATCACAAAGCATCATGTCGCCGCTTTCGCTGTCGCCGTTTTTGACTTTGGCTTTGCCTTTTCCGCTGCGGTCTTTGGCTTTGTTTTTGTGGTCGTTGGCGGTGATGCCGGCGTGGAGGCGTTCTTCTGCACCTCAGAGCCTAGGTTGAGCTCAATCAGCTCAAGTGGCACCGAGTTTACGTCATGTGACAGCTCATGCGGTGCAAATACGGGAAGGTGGCATCCTTGTCCCGCCAGATGATTTCGGAAGCGGCGGCGCAGATCCGGTGAAACAACAAGTACGACCTGGCGATCTGAGACCTGACCGGGCTTCATCAATTCGCGGACCTGCGATACCAATGAATCGTTGACCTCTGGTGATAAAATCAGCCCGTCCTGCCTCGGCGATAGCGCATCGACACCTTCTTCTTGCAAGCTTGTGCGCGCCGTTTTCTCGAGTTTCGGACCCACTAATGCCAAGCCAAGAACACCTTCATTTCCGGACAACAGGTGACACATCTGACGTTTCAGCGACACGCGCATGCAATCTGCCAGAATCGCGGGCGTCGCGTTTTCCGGGTTCGCAAGCCAACCGCTGAGTGATTGAGCAAACAGTTTCGTTGGCCGTAGTGGCACACCATCTTCGATGAGATATTGGAGTGTCGTTTGCAGCAACGGCAAAGATATCGCCTTGTTAATGTCGTCCATCAGCTTTGGCTCTTGTTCGGTCACTGCATCAATAAAGCGGGTGAACACCTCGTTGGAAAACATACTTCCAATATTTTCCTCATAGATACGAAATGCTTGGCGTGCGATCGCTTCTTCCAGTGGCACATGCCAGAACTCCGGTTGTGCAACCGCTTCCGCGCGTTCCTGAGGGATCCAAGTGCCAACGAAACCTGTCCAGGCAACGCTTTGATGATCGGGGTTTGCGACATGATGTGCTGCCATCCCGGGACCTTCAAAAATCTCCATGTCATCTGGGACAGTTGCCCTGAATACAGGCACTTCGTTGATCTCAACAACAAAGCCAGAGCTGCGGACGTCAGAACATACAGAAACGGCAATTTTTGGGAACTGAACACCGCGGCTGATATAAAATTGGTTGATGTGTTCGACCATCAACAGGGCAATTGCATCGACGTCGCACCTGACGGCAAGGCCTTCACCCACCACCAGCCTAAATTGGTCACTTTCGGGAAGGTCCGCGCCGGCCGCTTCGGCCTCTTTTTCTTCTTTTGCCTTCAACTCAGCGTCGAGGGCGGCTTTGTCGGCCTTGTCGCGAATGCTGCGGCGTACCGCATATGATATGAAAACCATTGATACCGCCAAAGTCGCGAAAATCACGAACGGAAACCCGGGGATCAGACCAATCCCCAAAACAATTGGTGCGCCAACGGCAGGGACCCGTGGATCGGCGATCAATTCGGCCGAGATGTCACTGCCCAGGTCAACGCCTTTGTCGCCATTCGTGCGGGTCACGACAATGCCCGCGCAAAGCGACATCAGCAGTGCTGGAATTTGGGCGACCAAACCGTCACCAATTGTCAGCAATGAATAAACGGATATCGCCTCACCAAAGGTAAATCCGTGGACTGTCATGCCGACGGCAATACCGCCTAGCAGGTTGATAAAAATGATGATGATACCGGCAATGGAATCACCCTTGATGAACTTCATCGCGCCATCCATGGCGCCAAAGAACCGGCTATCACGATCCAGGCGCAATCGTGCTTCTGTCGCCTCTTCAGGAGTGATGTTGTTTGCGCGAAGCTCAGCCTCAATCGTCATCTGTTTGCCGGGCAATGAATCCAGTGCAAACCTTGCCCCGACCTCTGCAACACGCTCGGCACCTTTGGTGACGACGATGAACTGCACAACTGTGATAATGAGAAAGATAACCAGACCAATCAAAACGGATCCGCTGATCACGAATTCGCCAAAGGTCGTAATGATTTCACCGGCTTCTGCTTCTGATAGGATCAGCCGTGTTGTGGCGATTGAAAGTGACAGACGAAATGCCGTGCCGATCAATATGACGGAGGGGAAGGTCGAAAAGTCAGACGGGTTTTTGATGTATATGGAAAGCATCAATAACATCACGGAAAGCGAAATATTGATTGCCAATAGTACATCTATTGTCGCGGGATTAAGTGGAATGATCATGAGCGTCAGCGACGCAACCATCAAACCGACAAGAGCAATGTCCTTGCGCATAAGTCACCTTTGACAATCTGGGGAAGTAACCGGAGAGCGTGTGGCCGCCCCCCGGTTTCATGAAGACTTATTTGGCAGCAACCTGGCTTGCAGTCTTCTGCGGCTCGATTTCCTTGGAAGCTTCAAGCTTGTCTAGCGCCTGCTGGAAATATAGTTCCTTAAGCTCAGCAGTGATACCCGCAGTATCAGTGGGCCCACCACCTTCGGTTTCGCCCGAGTTAAATGCGGCTTTCCCGCGAAAATCTGCAAATTTAGTAAACATGTTCGGTTCCTTTTTCTATGCCTTGGATCAGGCGTTTATGCCCACTGGGAATGCCTCACAGCGTGACGTGCAAAGCGCGGGGCGGTTGACCTGCAAATTTTGTCTGCAGGATAACTGTCTGATCGATGCAAAGACCAAACTTCATGAGTGCGCAGCAAACATTAGCCATTGCCAAGCTCGCTATCGGTTTCGGGATCTGCTGGTGCTTGCGCATCGCGCTCTGGCGCGGCTGGCAGTTGTTCGACCAAGTCAGGATCTACAACGCCAAAGTACTCAATCGAAGACGTTGACCCGCGCCGGATGCGGATCGCAGATTCTGTCGCCTGTACCTCGGCAGTTCCAGGTGTCACAGCAAGGATGGCTTCGACGATACCTACGAAGGAACTGCCGCCATAGACTGCAAGCGCCGTTTCGTTCGCGGCAGTATCGATGTATTTGCCGTCCAGGCTAAGCCCGCTGCGTTCCAGCGCCGCGCGGGCTTGTGTAACGCTAAGGTCATTCAGCGGGACCAAACGGGTCACAGCATCAGCCTTGGAAGAGATGTGATAGACACCGTTAAAGGCAAACCAGTCCAACCCATGCGCTGCGGACAAAGTGTTCAGGATCGTATTCACATCACCAATGAGGCGGGTGTTGGATATAATCCCTCGCAGGCCATCGGGCTGCGATAGGCGTGCGCCGGAATCTTCCGACAGCAGCACGAGGAAGTCCGAAAGCGGCATGCTAATGATGCGGTAATTCAGACAGCAAAGATCGGGCGCGGCGAAGTCAATTTTGCCCTGATCCATAGGCGCTGTGGGCATTGGATCAGCCGATACAAGTTGGGTTGCACCAAGTGACCACAGGGTGCAGGCAGCAGCAGCTTTGATACCGCCCAGTGCGAGCTGAATGTTTGTTTTCTTGCGCATTTCGTACTGCACTCCACTGCATTTTTTTAGGACTGCCGGTATATGGCGTCTTCGAAAAACCTAACGGAGGGCTGTCGCAAGTCGTATCGGTAGTAGTCCCGAGTCTGCCTCATAAAAACCGAGTTTGTTTTCCGTACCGCGTACGTGGCTCACCAATTCTACGTAAAAATCCCGGTATCTTTACTTGGCGCGAAAGTGGTGCAGGTCATTCTATTGTTGTGGAACGCGCAGCACCAAGCTGGCAGTTTTTTGGAGAGCAAACAATGCAAGACCCAGTTGAAGTAGAAGAGCCTTCGTACGATGAAATAAAGGCAATGGTTATTGAAAACGCACTAATGGATCTGCTGTTCTTCGATACTGAAGACGATCCATTGATGGAAGGTCCTTGAACAATGGCGGTCGATTCACTTGCCGTGGTCACGCCCGATCTTCAGCGAATTGACATGGGATCGACCGCCGGTGACCGTGCGCAAGAAGAGCAGCTGTCTCAAGTCATGAGCGATACTGCAAGCCATGCGCTTACCAAGGCTTTGGCACCGCCCGGTGCAAGTGAGACGCCCTTGGGCAATGCTGAAGGTTATTTGGGTGGGGATCTAAGTGAAAGTTATCTGCCAGCGCCTGACGCGTCAAATCCTAGCGGGCTTAATATGGAAGATGTCTCTGAAAAACTGAGTGAACTATACCTGGACGTGACCGTTTACAAGGTTGCCTGGGAGGTCGCCAAACGGTCGGGTCGCGACATTGAGGCATTGCTCAAAGGGCAATAGCGGAACTGCATCACCCATTTTGCGCAAAAGGACCTGCTCCAGTGACAAATGTAGTCCAAACTTACAAAACGATGTTCGCCAGTTGGATGGGTGCCATCTCGATGGGCGCCAGAAGCAAATTTGCGAACATCATTCCTATTAAAATATCTGTCGAAAATGGTCTTCATGAGGGGTCAAGCCAGATTTTTGATACGCAAACACTTCAGATTGGCGACGAGACCTCTGACACGATCATGCTGCTTGATCCGACGATCGGCGGTGAGAAGGTCACTGTTCAGAATCTGCCGTCTGTTTTTGCGCAATATGTCGCTATTGAGACGTCACGTGAGGACGTTTTAGTAAATGATCGGCCCATTCACCAGAAAGTCCTCAAACAGCTGCCCTGTAGGCTGAAGATTGCAGAGGTGACCTTGCTTTTGTCAAAGGGTCATCCTTCCGCAATAAATTGGCACACGACGGGGATGATGGCTGCGGCAAGCTTTGCAATGGTTGCGTTTTCCGCAGAACGTTACCTTGCGGCGCAGGATGCAATGCCCGTGCAAATCGTGCAGGCGGAAGAGCGCGAAGACCCTCAGATCAGCGCAGCATATGAATTGGCTGTATCGCAACTCTCATCAGCGGGGCTCGATCAACTGCTCACCGCAAAGGAGAGCATTGATGGTGCAATATCTATTTCAGGAAACCTTCCACCGTCGCAAATGAAGGCTTGGAACACCGTGCGCCAGCAGATCGATCAGGTCACAGGCGGTGTGCCGATCCAATCCAACGTCATTGCAAATGCCGATCTTCCTGAATTGCCTCCCTTTGCTGCTGTCAGTCTGAAAGAGAGCCCCGAACTCATTCTGATTGGAGGCGAACGCTGGTTTGTCGGTTCAGCGATAGGCGAAGGGTGGTCGATTACCGAGATCTTCGAAGACCGTATTTTGGTCGAGCGCGGTACAGAGCGAGTAGAAGTGACGTTCTAAATGTCCGTTGCAGCCCATTGAAAGGGTAAGAAATGAACCAGATTAATCAATCGTCGGTGACAACAGGCTCGCAGGTCGGGGCAGCAGAGCAGGCGCGTTATTTCCCAGACGCGCTGCCAAAGCTAGTTGAGCCTGCACGGGCGACAAGCCCAGTCATCTTGGCCGCAATGCAAGCCATCACGCGACGCCCGCCACGCATGCGGTTACGCTCAAAGCGCGCCGCAAAGAACGGTGAAGCAGAAGCGATCCTACAAGACATCCTGGACACGCCCGATTTGACGAACATGGGTGGAATGGCGTTTGACGTCGCATCGCTGCTCATCCAGCACGGTCAGGAATTCGCGAATTCAAGCGATCCAGAGGTTGTGGAGGGCTTTGTGTTACTGGGTCAAATTGCAACGATGTATGAGCATCTTTTCTTGATGCAGGCGGACCAAAGAAGTGTGACCAATGGCAGCTAAAGACACAGATGTTGAACATAGCCCAGGCCGTAACGTCTTGGTTCTAAATCGCTTGGCCGCAAGTTACCTGTTGTTTGGACAATTGGCGAAGGCAAGATCTATGATCAAACTCTCCTTGTTGTTGTCAGAAGATAACCCGAGTGCGCATCGTATGCTGGCTGTGATTGACCACCGGACGAACGCCACCGGTGACTAGATCCAAGACCTGCTGAGTGTCTCATTTTTTGGATGAATTACACGCTTTGAACCGAGCTGTGATATGACTGGCTATGATCCAGACCTGGGACGAATGGTCAATTTAGTCGCGGTAACGACAGACAGTTGATCCCGAGCGAAAAAGGTTTTGGTGAATCAAATAGGTGTCAGGTGCCGGATGGCCATGTGGACAACTATGGCGGAGGAGGTGGGATTCGAACCCACGGTAGACTTTCACCTACGTCGGTTTTCAAGACCGGTGCATTCAACCACTCTGCCACTCCTCCGACTTGGCTCTGTTAGCGGTTCGTTTCTGATTCGAAAAGCAGGTTCACAGTTTGGGGAAATCCGCCGACAAAATCGTTGCAAGCCTTCCAAAATGCGGGATCGAACGTTATCATTTCGCAAAACAATGCATCGGCTGTCGATTTGGCCGCGCAATCAAGTCCGGCAAGCGGGCAAAGAGCGGTAAAAGACACGGCTTGAATATCGGCACATGCTTGCGCGAGGGTGCGTGCAAAAAAGGGGCAAAATATGACGGGCTTTATGATTTTGAACGCCAAGAGGTGGCCACTCTCTTTGGTAGTGTTGGGTGCGATGGGGCTGGCCGCATGTGATGAGAACGGTGAATTTGCCTTCCCCAGTGCGCAAGAGGCATCGGCGCAAACGCCACTGCCGGCAAATGCACTGAACCAGCGTCCGCAGCCCAATGTCGATGTCGAGCGCCCAGATATCTTTGCGATCACGGATAACGGCCTTTGGGATGGTCGCCCATCTTTGGGTGGCGTCTGGGTCGCCCACCCCGAGGTGACTGATCCCGAACGTGTCGTGATCCGAAACACCGAAAGCGGGCGTGAAATCGTGGGTGCATTGTTCCGCCGCGAGCGCGAAAACCCTGGTCCACTGCTTCAAGTGTCCTCTGACGCGGCAGAGGCGCTGGGCCTGTTACCCGGATCACCCAGCCCGCTAGAGGTTGTGGTGCTGCGCCGCGAAGAGGTTGAGCCGGAAGAACCTGTAAACCCTGTTGTCGCCAGCCTTGATGCGCCAGTCGCTGTCGAAGAAGCCGCGCTTGAGCCTGCCGCGACCGACGATGCTGACGGATCAGGTGCTGCCGCTGCCGCCGCAGTTGTTCTGCCAGCCGCAGTCGAGGCCGCAACCGCAGCTGTTGAAGAAACCACCGCAGCCGCGGCAGAGGTCGCAACTGAGGCCGCAGATACCATCGATGTATCCGCCGTTCTGACCGCAACATCGCCCTTGCCTGATGGTTCGAACGCGCAAATCGGCATCTACAGTGTCGAAGCCAACGCCAATGAAGCAGCCGCCACCATCACCGCCGCTGGCATTGATGCGCGCGTGACACCACAAGAGCTGGGTGGCCGCACCGTGTGGCAGGTCACCGCAGGCCCGCTGACCGATACGGGCGAAATCACCCGGCTTAAGGAGTTGGGCTTTGTCGATGCTTTTGTGATCGAAGGCGCGGAATAGCGACAACATAGGAAAGAAGGCCATGGTCTTGCGATTTTCACGACTGCGCAGTTTTTTGATGATGGCGTCACTGGCGCTGGCCCCCGCATGGGCGGCAGCGTTTGAGACAGGCGCCACTGCTGCCTACATCTACGATCAGACAACAGGCACCGTGCTGTTGTCTAAGAATGCAGATACGCCTTTGCCGCCTGCCTCGATGTCAAAACTTATGACGATCTACATGGCGTTTGAGGCCGTGGCCGATGGTCGGTTGGACATCACCGAAGAGCTGGCCGTGTCGTCACATGCGGCCAGCTTTGGTGGATCGTCGATGTTTCTGGACACGACCGACCGGGTCAGTGTCGAAGACCTGCTGCGCGGTGTGATCGTTGTGTCAGGCAATGATGCCAGCGTGGTTCTGGCCGAGGCGCTATCGCCTGATGGCACCGAAGCTGGCTTCGCCCGCATGATGACAGATCGTGCGCGCCAAATGGGCATGATGAATTCTACCTTCGTGAACGCCAGCGGCTGGCCTGCTGCGGGCCATCGCATGTCGGTCGAGGATCTGGGGATTTTGGCCGACCGCCTGATCACCGATTTCCCGACCTTCTATCCGCTTTTTGCCGAAACTGATTTTCCCTTTGATGGCCGCGTGCCATCGAATTCGCGCAATCGTAACCCCGTCCTGTCCATGGGGATTGGCGCGGATGGTCTGAAAACGGGGCATACGCAAGAGGCAGGCTATGGCCTTGTCGGCTCTGCCAAACAGGGCGACCGCCGGGTGATTTTTGTCATCACAGGGCTGGACTCGCGTGAGGCTCGCGCTGAGGAATCTTCAAAAATCATCAATTGGGCCTTCCGCCAATTTGCTGAAAAAGACGTTGCAGAAGCAGGGACGCGTATCGCCGCGGCCGATGTCTGGATGGGCGATGTGCCAACTGTCGGCATGACAGTGGCCGAAGATTTCTCGCTTTTGGTACCTGTGCTGAACCAGGGCGCAGTTGATGCCGAAGTGGTGTATGACGGCCCTATTGAGGCTCCAATTGCGGCAGGCCAACAGCTGGGCGAATTGGTTATCAACCTTGATGACCTGCCTGAAAAGCGCATTCCTTTGGTGGCTGAGGCCGATGTCGCTCGTGGTGGCTTTGCCACCCGCATGCGGACAGCGGCACTGGTGCTTTGGCAAAAATTCGGCCCCGGTAGCGGGGATGAGGTGCCGGAAGAGGCATGACCAAGCCCCGCTTTATTACCTTTGAGGGCATTGACGGGTCCGGTAAATCCACGCAGTCGCGCCGCTTTGCTGATCAATTGCGCGCACAAGGGCAAGACGTTGTGTTGACACGCGAACCGGGCGGTAGCCCAGGGGCCGAGGAAATTCGCCAGTTGGTGCTGACCGGTGATCCTGACCGCTGGTCGCCAGAGACGGAGATCCTGCTTTTTACCGCCTCGCGCCGCGACCATCTGGAAAAGACGATTGAACCGGCTTTGGCTGCGGGCAAGACCGTGGTCTCTGACCGTTTTGCCGATAGCACCCGTGTGTATCAGGGGGCGACCCGTGGCGATCTGCGCGGCATGGTCGACAGTCTGCATCGTCTGATGATCGGGCGCGAACCTGACTTGACCTTCATCATTGATATGGATCCGGCAACCGCACTCGAACGCGGGCTGGCGCGCAAATCTGGTGAGGATAGGTTCGAAGACTTTGGCCTTGGCTTTCAGGAAACCCTGCGCCATGGGTTTCTGGCCTTGGCGCATGACAACCCCAAGCGCTGTGTCCTGATTGATGGCAACCGCACGCCCGATCAGATCGCCAGCGAAATCGCAGCCTACGCATGAGCGATGAGGACATCCCTCAGCCTGACCAGATCGCCGGTGCGCCGCACCCGCGTGAGACTGCACGGTTGTTTGGGCAGGATAAGGCGCAGGCCGATTTTCTTGATGCCTTTGGGGCAGGGCGCCTGCATTCAGGCTGGCTGATCACTGGACCACGCGGGGTAGGTAAGGCCACGCTGGCATGGAAGATTGCGGCCTTTTTGTTGGCGGACCAAGAGATAGGGTTATTCGGTGATCCAACACTGGATGTTGACCCCGAACACCCCGATGCGCGCTTGATCCAGGCGGGTTCACATCCGCGCCTGTCGCTGATCCGCCGTCCCTGGGACGAGAAAACCAAGAAGTTGAAAAGCGAGATCACGGTCGATGCGGTCCGCAGCCTGAAAAGCTTTTTCCAGATGTCGGCGGCAGATGGCGGGCGGCGTGTGGTCATTGTTGATGCAGCGGATGAGCTGAACCGCAACGCGGCCAATGCGATCTTGAAGGAACTGGAAGAACCGCCCGCAAATTGCACGATCTTGTTGATCGCCCATCAACCGTCGCGCCTGCTGCCCACGATCCGGTCGCGCTGCCGCGAATTGCGCTGTGCCCGCTTGGGTGCAGAAGATCTGCAAAATGCGCTAGCACAGGCAGGCCACCCATCTGAGCAATCCGAAAGCCTCGCGGCTTTGGCTGGCGGCTCTGCTGGCGATGCGATCCGATTGTTGAACCACGATGGGCTGGCGCATTACGCCGAACTGATCAAAACGCTCGAAAAGCTGCCGCGCATTGACCGGCCCTCAGCGCTTAGACTGGCCGATGCTTGCGTGGGCAAAGCAGGTGAGGTGCGATTTGGCATGACGCTGGACCTGATTGATCTGTTCTTGTCGCGTGCGGCGCGTGCAGGATTGCTGGGTGAACCCTCCGCCCAAGGTGCGCCGGGGGAGGCCCGCCTTCTGGCACGTATTGCGCCCAATGATCGGGCAGCGCGCAATTGGGCGCAGCTCCAACAGGATCTGACAGACCGTTCGCGGCACGGGCGTGCAGTGAACCTTGACCCTGCGGCGTTGATCCTTGATATGATTTTCAAGATTGAAGAGACGGCGCAGCAGGTCGCCGTCGCCTGAAAGCCGCGGAATGACCCAAGCAAGCATTGTTGACAGCCACTGCCACCTCGATTTCCCTGATTTTGATGGTGAGCGGGACGCCCTGATCGCGCGCGCGATTGACGCAGGCGTGACACGTATGGTGACGATTTGCACCCGCTTGCGGCTGGAACCGCAGGTGCGCGCCATCGCGGAACAATATGATCCGGTGCTCTATGCCGCAGGCACACATCCGATGAGCGCGGCAGACGAACCGCTGGCAACGCTGGATGAGCTGATTGCCCTTGCCGATCACCCCAAATTCGTGGGTATCGGTGAAACAGGTCTCGACTATCACTACACCGCAGAAAGCGCTGATATCCAAAAGAAATCCCTGCGTATCCATATCACGGCGGCGCGTGAAACAAAGCTGCCTTTGATCATTCACGCCCGTGCCGCAGATGATGATATGGCGCGTATCCTGCGCGAGGAATTCGATAAGGGCGTCTATACCTGCGTCATGCATTGCTTTTCCAGCAGTGCCGAGCTTGCCAAAGCCGCGTTGGAGATGGGCTTCTACCTGTCCATGTCGGGCATCGCCGCCTTTCCCAAAAGCCAGGAACTGCGCGATATCTTTGCGTCGACCCCGGTGGACCGGGTGCTGGTTGAAACCGACAGCCCTTATCTGGCGCCACCCCCGTTCCGGGGCAAACGCAATGAACCGGCCTATACCGCCCATACGGCCAAGGTCGGGGCCGAGGTCTTTGGTCTTTCCTATGAAGACTTTGCCGCACAAACCTCCGCCAATTTCGACCGCCTGTTCTGGAAGGCGGCGCAATGAGCGACCAGTTGCATTTTCGCATTCTGGGCTGCGGGTCATCCGGTGGTGTCCCGCGCCTTGGTGGATTATGGGGCGCTTGCGATCCAACCAACCCCAAGAACCGCCGCCAAAGATGCTCTTTGCTGGTGACGCGCACCAGCGGCGACAAGGCCACCCGCGTGTTGATCGATACCACACCCGACATGCGCGCACAGCTTTTGGATGCAGAGGTCGGCACATTGGATGCCGTCGTCTATACCCACAGCCACGCTGACCACGTCCACGGTATTGACGATTTGCGCATGGTTGTTTTCAACAAACGCGAACGGCTGCAAGTCTGGGCCGATGGCGATACCAGCAATGATCTGCTGGGGCGTTTTGGCTATGCCTTCGTGCAGCCCAAAGGATCATCCTATCCGCCGATCCTTGATCTGAACACGATCAAGGGTGATGTGACGATCAGCGGGGCAGGGGGCGACATTGTGCTGCGCCCGTTTGAGGTAGAACACGGCACTATCGACGCGCTGGGGTTCCGCATTGGCGATGTCGCCTATCTGCCGGATGTGTCGGACATTCCCGATGATGTTTGGCCGATGCTTGATGGGTTGGATATTTGGATCGTTGACGCGCTACGCCGCGATCCGCACCCGACCCATGCGCATTTGGCCAAGACGCTGGAGTGGATTGCGAAGGTCGCACCCAAACGTGCGATCCTGACCAATATGCATAATGATCTGGACTATGCGACCGTCGCGGCTGAAACCCCCGCCCATATCGACCCCGCCTATGACGGCATGACCATCACCGTGAAAGCGCCCTAACATGGCCGCATTGATCGATGTTATTCTGCCAGTCTTTCTGGTCATCGGCTTTGGCTATGTCGCTGTGTGGAAAGGGTATTTCAGCGACGCAGGCGTTGATGGGCTGATGAAGTTCACCCAAGGGTTCGCCATTCCTTGCCTGCTGTTTCGCGCCATCTCGACCCTTGATCTGGAACAGAACTTTGATCTGGCTCTGCTGGGCAGCTACTACACCGCGTCTTTTGCCTGTTTTGTCGTGGGTCTGCTGGGTGCGCGTTATATCTTTGGCCGCGATTTGGAAGACAGCGTTGCGATCGGGTTCTGCTGCCTTTTCGCCAATTCGCTGTTGCTGGGGCTGCCGATCACCGAGCGCGCCTATGGCGTCAGCGCGCTTGAGGCGAATTATGCGATCATCGCGATCCATTCGCCCTTTTGCTATTTGATCGGGATCACCGCGATGGAGGTGGTGCGCAACCGCGGCGGCAGCATAGCGACGCTGCCGGGCAAGGTGCTGAATGGGATGTTCCACAATGCGTTGATCGTGGGGATCAGCCTGGGGTTTGTGGTCAACCTCGGTGGCATCCCGCTGCCTGCGGTTTTCACCGACGCGGTAGATTTGATGGTACGCGCGGCCTTGCCTGCGGCCCTTTTTGGATTGGGCGGGGTGCTCTACCGTTACCGGCCAGAGGGCGATATGCGCACGATCATGTTCGTCGTCGCAGTCTCGCTCATCCTCCAACCGGCATTGGTCTGGGGCCTGGCGCGCGCGGTTGATCTGTCAGATACCGCCCTGCGCTCAGCCATCTTGACATCTGCGATGGCGCCGGGGATCAACGCCTATGTCTTTGCCAATATGTACGGCAGGGCGCGCCGGGTGGCAGCGTCATCTGTGTTAATGGCGACGGGGCTGTCGATCCTGTCGGTTTGGTTGTGGCTGGCGGTTCTGCCTTAGACGCCTTCGACCAGAACGATCATGCTGGTCGCATTCTCACGGCGGATTTGGGCGACCTCCTGATAGGCGAGGTCATTATAGAGCGCTTTGGCCTGCTCATAATCATCGAATTCGAAAACCACATGGCGGTCAAACTGCGCTCCTTCCGGTTCCATCGACGCACCACCGCGGACCAGTGGCCGCCCGCCATAGCTTTCAATGAGCGGTGTGTCGCGGATAATATATTCCTGATAGGCCTCAGGGTTATTCACGGTGATATGGCCGATGATATAGCCTTTGGGCATTGCTTTGATCCTTTCAAATGCGCCTCTGTTTGCAGGCTGGAATGAAAGCCCCCGAAAGACAAGCGCCCGCGAAGGCTTGATGGTGTTTTCAGGGACCTGAATGTCTGAAATGTTTCAGTGATATACTTGTTATTGCGACTTATTCGCATTTAGGTTTACAACTGCGAATAAGTCGCATAAGCAGCTTTTTGATTGACACAATGCTATCGAAAGGACACTTGAAAGATGATGAAAAAACTTCTCTCCTCCGCCCTGTGCGCCGCTGCCCTATCGACCGCTGCGATGGCCGAAGAGGATAAGTTCAAAGCGGTGACCACCTTCACCGTCATCGCCGATATGGCGCAGAACGTGGCGGGCGATGCCGCCATCGTGGAAAGTATCACCAAGGCCGGGGCAGAGATCCACGGCTATCAACCCACCCCGCGCGACATCATCCGTGCCCAAGACGCTGATCTGATCCTATGGAACGGGTTAAACCTGGAACTGTGGTTTGAGCAGTTTTTCAGCAACCTATCAGATGTGCCCAGTGCCACGCTAACCGATGGGATCAGCCCGATGAACATCACTGCGGGCGCTTATGATGGCAAGCCCAACCCCCACGCGTGGATGAGCCTTGAGAGCGCGCTGATCTACGTCGACAATATCCGCGATGCGTTTGCCCAGCATGACCCCGACAATGCTGCAACCTACGCAGCCAATGCAGAGGCTTATAAGGCGGAAATTACCGCCGCCATCGCCCCTTTGCGGGAACAAATCCTGGCCGTGCCGGCCGACCAGCGCTGGTTGGTTAGCTGCGAAGGCGCTTTCAGCTATCTGGCCCGCGACTTTGAGATGCAAGAGCTGTATCTATGGCCGATGAACGCCGATAGCCAAGGCACCCCGCAGCAGGTGCGCCGCGTGATTGATACCGTGCGTGAAAACGATATTCCGGCTGTTTTCTGCGAAAGCACCGTCAGCCAAGCGCCCGCCGAACAGGTCGCGCGTGAAACAGACGCGGAATACGCAGGTGTCCTTTATGTGGATAGCCTGACCGAGGCAGATGGTCCTGTGCCGACCTACCTTGACCTGCTGCGTGTGACGACAGAAACACTTGCCGCTGGCCTGACAGAATGAGAGAAACCCTCGGCATCATCTCGCAGGATGTGACGGTGACCTACCGCAACGGTCACACGGCACTGCACAATGCGAGCTTTGAGATACCAACAGGGACCATCACGGCCCTTGTGGGCGTCAATGGTGCCGGGAAATCCACCTTGTTCAAGGCGATCATGGGGTTTGTTCCAGCCGCCAAGGGCAAGATTTCAGTACTGGGCATGCCGGTGAGCGAGGCTTTGGGCCGCAATATCGTGGCCTATGTTCCGCAATCAGAAGAGGTTGATTGGACGTTTCCGGTACTGGTCGAAGATGTGGTGATGATGGGCCGCTATGGGCATATGGGATTCTTCCGTCGCCCCAAAGCGGCTGATCATGCTGCAGTGACTGATGCCCTCGCACGTGTGAATATGTCCGACTTCCGGACCCGGCAAATCGGTGAGCTTTCAGGCGGGCAGCGCAAGCGTGTCTTTCTGGCCCGCGCTTTGGCGCAAGAGGGGCAGGTGATCCTGCTGGATGAACCGTTTACCGGCGTGGATGTGAAGACCGAAGATGCCATTGTCGCCCTGCTGCGCGATCTGCGTGACGAAGGGCGGGTGATATTGGTTTCGACCCATAACCTTGGCTCTGTCCCTGAATTCTGTGACCGGACCATCCTAGTCAAAGAAACCGTCTTGGCCTACGGCCTGACGCCCGAGGTTTTCACCCGCGAGAACCTTGAACTGGCCTTTGGTGGTGTGCTGCGCCACTTCGTGCTGGGGGGGGCTGATCTGCATGATGATGACGACAGCCGCCAAATTCAGGTTATTACCGATGATGAGCGCCCCTTCATCGTCTATGGCGACGATCACCAAACCACCAAAGACGACACGAAAGAGCCAACCTAATGGGCTGGCTGCTGGAACCTTTCGGCTATGCCTATATGTTCAACGCCATGTGGGTCAGCGCCTTGGTGGGGGGCATCTGCGCCTTTCTGTCCGCCTATCTGATGCTGAAGGGCTGGTCACTGATCGGTGACGCGCTGAGCCATTCCATCGTGCCCGGCGTGGCGGGGGCCTATATGTTGGGTCTACCCTTTGCCTTGGGGGCCTTTGCTGCGGGCGGATTGGCAGCGGGGGCGATGTTGTTTCTGAACCAACGCTCAGGGTTGAAAGAGGATACGATCATCGGGCTGATCTTCACGTCCTTCTTTGGTCTGGGCCTGTTCATGGTGTCACTCTCGCCCACCTCGGTGAGCGTGCAGACGATTACGCTGGGCAATATTCTGGCGATATCGCCCTCTGATACTTTGCAATTGGCGATCATCGGCTTTGTGACCTTGGCGGTACTGCTGGCTAAATGGAAAGACCTGATGGTGACGTTCTTTGACGAAAACCATGCGCGGTCTATCGGGCTGCGGCCTGACGTCTTGCGGGTTGTGTTCTTCACCTTGCTCTCGGCCTCTTGCGTGGCCGCCTTACAAACAGTTGGTGCGTTTCTTGTCATTGCGATGGTCGTGACGCCCGGTGCAACGGCCTATCTCTTGACAGACCGCTTTCCCAAGCTGCTGGTTTTGAGCGTCACAATCGGGGCCACAACCAGTTTTGTGGGGGCATACCTGAGCTATTTTGCCGATGGCGCAACCGGCGGCATTATCGTCTCACTCCAAACGTTGATCTTTCTGGCCGCATTCTTTTTTGCGCCCAAGCATGGGTATCTGGCCGCCCGCCGCCGTGCTGTGTCAGTGTTAGAGGCAAACTGATGGAAACCCTGCTTTTCCCCTTCCAATTCGCCTTTATGAACAACGCCTTCTTGATGATGACCATAATCGCGGTGCCGACTAGCCTGTTGTCTTGCTATCTGGTGCTGAAGGGCTGGTCGCTGATGGGTGACGCGATCAGCCATGCTGTGCTGCCGGGGATCGTGATTGCATTTTTGCTGAACATCCCCCTGATCATCGGGGCCTTTGTGGCGGGCATGTTCTGCGCGCTCGGCACCGGGTTTCTATCTGCCAATAGCCGGGTCAAGCAGGACACGATCATGGGGATCGTGTTTTCGGGCATGTTTGGCTTGGGCCTGGTGCTTTACACCAAGGTCAGCACGGATGTGCATCTCGATCATATCTTGTTTGGCAATATGCTGGGCGTCAGTTCGCAAGACTTGCTGACAGCGGGTGTTATTGCCGCATTGGTGGCGCTGGTCGTTTTGGGAAAGCGGCGTGATTTCATGCTGCACGCCTTTGATCCGGTACAGGCGCAAGCGGTTGGGCTGCAGGTGGGATGGCTGCACTACGGGCTGCTGGCGCTGATCTCACTCACCATTGTCGCGACCCTGGCGGCGGTGGGTATCATCCTTGCCATTGGTCTGCTGATCGCGCCGGGCGCGATTGCGTTCCTGCTGACCAAACGCTTTGCATTGATGTTGCCAATCGCCGTGGGCGTCACGATGGCGTCAGGGTTCGCCGGGGTTTACCTGAGCTTTTTCATCGATAGCGCGCCCGCACCAACCATCATTCTGGTGCTGACCGCGATCTTCATCGCGGCCTTCATCCGCGCCAATATCCAAACACGGCGCACCAAGGGTGCCGCGGCCTAGGTTTTAACGGCCCAGCGTTGCGGCGATTTGCTCGGCCAGTTTCAGCAAAGCGGCAGATTGCGCGCCGGCGATGCCGTTTACCGATGTATCCAGCATAGGCTCTGAAATTTCGAAACTATGGGTGCTGTCGCGGAACTGCGCAGCCTCGCTTGCGACAAAGAACTGCCCGTTCAGCTCAAACGTGCCATCTGTGCCGCCCAGCATGCGTTCGACCCGGACATCGACGGACACATCGGGCAGGCCAACAAAAGGCCAGGGGTCAGGGCCAACATCCGCACCTAGAATATCGCCAATGGTGCGGGTCAGGATCAGTGTAACGGCACGCTCCGGTTCATCCGCCCAAAGCACATCTTCATTGATGACGATGCTGCCTGCGTTCGTTTCCAATGCGATTTCTTCGGCGGCCGCATAGGTAGGCAGTGACACCGTACGGATCATTGCGCTGCCAACCAGCGGGCGCAATTCCAAGGACGATGGTACAGGCGTCAGCGCAACCCGATCTGCCAGTGGGGTGCAGGCTGCAAGTGCGGCAACTGTCAGGGCCATAAGACGTGAAAACATAACTTACCGTCCGATCAACAAGGAATTGGGATTGCGCTCAATGGCACGGGCGAGCGATGAAATCGCATCGGATGCCTCTTGAATATCGCGTAAGGTGGCCAGCGTTTCGGCACTGAAACGTGACCGTTCGCTATAGCTGTTCACGACCGCTTCGGTCTGTACCACCAATTGGTTGGCGCGGGCCGCCAGGCCGGGCAAGGTACCCACGGCCTCCTCTATCGCGCGGGCCGCCTCATTGGCAGAGGCAAGGGCGGCATTCACATTGGCCACAGCACCACCCTCGCGCACATCGTCCAGCAAAGCGCGCATCGTGGCCAGTGCCGCGTTTGCTTCCCCGGGGAAAGCAACCGCATCTTCGGTGCCAAGGAAGGCATCAATGGCATTCAGGCTTTCGGTGGCAGAGGCGACCAGCGCTTCCAGTTCCAACGCGTTGGCGCGGGCTGTCAGCTCTTCAATATTTGCGGTGATCTGCGGCAGGTTTTGCGTGGCCACTTCGATATTGGTAGCGACCTGCGCTGCAGTTTCTATCGCTGCGTCAAAGTCGGCGATTAGCCCGGTTTCACTTGCCTCTGATATCAACCCATCCAGATCACCGATCACGTCGCGCAGATCACGTGGGATCGCCTGAATATCGTCCGAATTAATCAACTCACGGGATTCGTCCAACAGAGTGACTAAAGCGGCGGGGGCAGCCCGCGTATATTCATCATTTGCCAAACGCTCAAAACTGTCCATCATGTCGATAGCGCCATCCATCAGCTCTTCTACGGGCAGCGCATTGATGCGGGCCAACAAGCCTTCGGCGGTAGCTGCAACATCGGATATGTCGGATGCGGTGGTGGGAATAACAGGAAAGTCGCCTGATGTCAGGTTCATGATGGCAGGCAAGGCATCCGCAACCTCGACAAGTTCGACATAGAGCGTGCCTGCCAGAATATTGGCTGTGACCATCCGGGCGCGCAACCCGCGGGTCACAAAATCGGACAGTAGTTCCAGCGCGTCATCCGCCGTTGCATCAGGGCCCATGCCCAGGCGCGACGGTTCAACCGCCAGCACCGCTTGCAAACGGACCTGCGCGTTATCGCCTTCGCCCACGACAATCGCGTTCAGGTCGCTGACCTCGCCAATTCTGATCCCTTGAAAGCGGACCTCGGACCCGACAGCCAATCCGCTGACCGATTGCTCGAACAGCACCGCCACTTCCAAAACTTCGGCATTGGGATCGGTGAACAGGCTATCGCGTGCGGCCTCTTCGCTGGGGAAAATATCAAACCGATGGCCATCGTTGATCGGGTTCCCGCCAGAGACGACAGTGTCAAAGGCGATCCCACCTTCGATAACAGAGGCAAGTGAGCTGACATCCAGCGATACACCGCCCGCACCGAAGGACACGCTAAAACCAGAGGTATCCCAAAACCGGGTGCTGCTGGTGATCCGCCTGTCATATGGGCTTTCGATAAAGGCATTCACGACAACCTGACGGCCATTAAAGGACAGTTCGGGTTTTTCCAGATAACCAACCTCGATCCCCTTATGCAGGATCGGCGCGCCCGCGGCGATGCTGCCGCCATCATCAGCGCGCAAGACGACCCGCGTGCCGCGTTGGCTGGCGCGGGTCAGATTGGGTTGTTCCAGCCCGGTAAACTGGGTTTGGGCGACATCGGCCTCTGTATCCCAGTTGCCTTCGATAAAGACACCCGACAAGACGGTTTCCAGCCCTGTGATCCCACGGACAGATACATCCGGGCGCACGACCCAGAATTGGGCGTCATCATCCAGAAAAGGGGCCACTGTTTTATCAACGCGCGCATGCACCAGAACATCTGTCAGGCCATCCGAGAATTCGACATCTTCGACTTCGCCGATGGTCACGTCGCGATATTTGATCGTCGTCTCGCCCGAGGTGATACCGGCGGCATTTTCAAAGCTGATCGTGATCAGCGTGCCGCGATCTGCATAGCTTTGCCACGCCGCCCAAAGCGAAATCCCAAGCGCAAACAAGGGCACCAGCCAGACCAGCGACAGCCGCTGCCAGATCCGTCGTTTGACGGGCCTTACATCAAAGGGCGCGGGGCCAGTGTCGTTTGTGTCACTCATTCCTTGGTCCTGGCTGCATCCCAAATCAGGCGACTATCAAAAGCCTGCGCCGACAGCATGGTAAAAATCACCGATAAAGCAAAGCTTACAGCCGCAATGCCGGGGTTAATCGTTGCAATAGTATCGAGTTGCACGAGTGCTGACAGGATTGCAACGACAAAGACGTCGATCATGGACCATCGTCCAATGAATTCAACAACCTCATAGGCTTTATGTCGTCCGTGCTGATTGGCTTTTGACTGGCGTTGTACGCTGATCGCCAGATACATGATCGCGACGAATTTACCGACCGGGATCATCACAGAGGCGATAAAGACAATCGCCGCAACGCCGAATGATCCGTATTCAATCAGTTCAACCACACCTCCGATGATCGTGCTTTCAGATCGCTCAACCAGGGTCGAGGTCAGAAGCATCGGGTAAAGATTGGCAGGGATATAGGCGATCATCCCCGCGATCAGCCAAGCCCAGACCTTTTGCAGGCTTTCCGTATCCCGGCTTTGCAGCCGCCCTTCGCAGCGTGTGCAGATTTGCGACCCCAACGCATGGACTTGCCCGCATTGCTGACAGGCGACCAGCCCTGCGTCACGGGCTGTGATCAGGCCGCGGCTTTGTCCAGCGTTTCCCAAATCGAATACCTGCAAATCAATTGATCTTTCAGGACAGTGATCACCACCACCCCCGCGAAGGCCCAGAAGGCCGGCCCAATGGTGACGGCCGCAAGGCCTGCCACTTTGATCAGCGCGACTGTGACGCCAACGATGAAAATCTCCGCCATGCTCCAGGGGCGCAGCCGTTCGGCCAGCGCGAAGGCCTTGCGCGCACCTTGGCGCGGTTTTTGTTCACGGACCAACGGGCCTAACGCGTAGATCAGAGCGCTGAGCCGGATCAGCGGAATGACCACAATAAAGAAAGCCACCGCCACCGCGAGTGGAAAGGCATAGCCATCATTAAACGCCAGCACCGCATCAATGACCGAGGTCGCATTGCGCAACCCGCCGGCATCCAGTGTCAGAAACGGAAAGCTGACCGCGGCGATCATCATGACAAAGGCGGTCAGTGCCAGGCTAAGGATACGGGCCATTGCGGCCGGTTGCGATGTCATCAGAACAGTGCCGCACCGCTGGCAATGCGCGCGGGCATGATCGGGCAAGGCACTGGCGATATGCAATGTGTCGCACTGCGGGCAGGCAACCAAATCATCAAGTGGCGTCTTATGTATGCTCACGCGGGTGCGGGCTCCTAGCCGTCAATGGGACTTGCCCCAAAGGTATCACGAGTTTATCGCGTTGATCATAGATATGCTATGCCCCGATCCACTTCAACGCCACCCAAAGAGAGCGCCATGACAGACACTGTTTTTCCCGCCCGTCCAACACCTGTGATCCCTGTTGAGGGCGGGGCTGGTTTTCCTGTGGGACGCATTTTTTGCGTAGGCCGCAACTACGCCGATCACGCCGCCGAGATGGGACATGAGGTAGATCGCGAAGCACCGTTTTATTTCACGAAATCAGCCCATGCGGTGCTGCAATCGGGCGAAAACATGCCCTATCCGCCGCGAACCGCTGATCTGCACCATGAGATGGAGCTTGTTGTAGCCATCGGTGGCAAGGGACAGGACATCAGCGAAGCTGACGCGATGGATATGGTCTTCGGCTATGGCTGCGGTCTGGACATGACCCGCCGTGATCTGCAGGCCGCCGCCAAGGCTAAGCGCCGCCCGTGGGACACCGGTAAAGACTTCGACAATGCCGCGATCATTGGCGCGCTGACGCCAAAGTCGGGCAAGGCTGATACTGGCCATCTGCCGATCCGGCTGGATGTGAACGGGGAAACGCGTCAGCAGGCCAAACTGTCTGATATGGTCTGGTCCATACCAGAGATTATTGCCGATCTGTCAACGCTCTATACCCTGTATCCCGGTGATCTGATCATGACAGGCACCCCCGCTGGGGTGGGTCCGGTTATCAAAGGTGACGTATTGCGTGGCACAATTGGCGATTTCGCCCAGGTTGAGACCACGATCATCTGATTGAATGTGCCTTGCGGCCGTGTACGTAATCGCCAAGATGCCGCCCAAACCTATGCTTGATGGAGGATCAGCATGACCGTTTCCCGCCGCACCCTGATAGGGGCCATCGCCGCTGCCTGTTTTTCGACCGTCGCCGCAGCACAAGAGGTGACGTTGCGCTTGCATCAATTCCTGCCCGCGCAAGCCAATGTGCCCGCCCATATTCTGGATGTCTGGGCCGACAAGGTTGAGGCGGACAGCAACGGCCGCATCAAGATTGACCGTTTCCC
>JBCAZI010000011.1:0-53250 GCA_038533095.1 Pseudomonadota bacterium | reverse complement strand
CGCACTTTGGCAACCTTACGCATGGCCGAGTTCGGCTTTTTCGGTGTAGTTGTGTAAACGCGTGTGCACACACCGCGTTTCTGGGGGCAGCCTTCCATGTGCTGCGATTTGGATCGTGTGACTTTCGGCTGGCGCGGCTTGCGGATCAGCTGCTGAATCGTTGGCATCGTTTGATGTTCCCATCTATTCACATATGCGTCCGGCAAACGCGGGTTTCAAAACGCACTTTCATTTCCGAAAGCACAAAAATTCCGCAGTCAAACCCTTACCGGAGGTTTGGTGCGGTGCGTTCCAGAGGAACAAAGCTATAAAAGCGCTCGGTTCTTGGCCACGACGTGGTATGATATCGGGACGACGGGGGTCTCCCCAGCCCGGATGAGCGGCGTATAGGGGGAGTCTTTGGGCCTGTCAACAGGGCCACGGATGCGTGATACGTTAGAGTTCGCCGACGTTGTTCGTATCTGCGTTCGTTGGTCTATATGTCTTCGCTAGCCTGTTCCAGATAGTTCAACAACTCTCCGTAAATCTCCTGAAGACTCTCCAACTGAGTGTCATCGAAAAAGATACGTACTTCGCGGTTTAATGGAACCCATAAGATGAAGTGACACGAACGTTCAAATCGGTCATTGCAATAACCAGTACCGACAAAGACGCGCTCCGTGTCATACAAAGCCAAAACTTCGCGCATACCATCGAACCTGCGATTGCACCGGTCTTTGATACGTTCTTGGTAGAAATCATCCAAAGACTGATCATCTCGCACGCGATTGGCGAACAGTGGACGTGCCTGCTCGATTGTTTTTTCAACGATCTCAAAAACACCTGGTGAAAGCTCTGAACCGATTGTGCATGCTTCTCTCAAATCCGAATGAATCCGACTGTCATTCTGGGACACCAACGTCCCAAGCACCCGGATCTCTACTTGGTTGTCAGCTATCTGAGCATTCAGCGAAGTTACCGGATCGAGATTCGGCAGATTCAATACAAAACTTAGCCACCGATTTGCATCATAGCCTGTACGCATACCGCCCAATCCAGGCATACCAATATAATCCACTTCGGGTCGAAACACCTGCAAATCTGTTGGTAGTTGAAGAACCAAAGGCGTTTCAGTACGCCGATCCAGCAACGTATATTTAGTCTGACCATGTTCTGACACGACCGGTCTTGTGCCTTGTACAGGGACAAAGAATGCTAGGTACACCAGTCCGAAGACAGCAGCGATTAAGGGATATCTTGTATAAGCAGGTAGGCGCCAAAACGATCCGAATACTGTTTCGGACCAATCCACCTCCAACTCTGCTTTGTCGCCAAAGCGGTTCTTTTTGAATGAACCTTTCGTCAAGATGAATGCCAGAAACATGAGAGCCGGAACGACCTCATACCACTCCAACCATTCCACCATAACATATCCCACGCCAATGATAGGAATAAGCCACCATCCAGAAACGTTGAAGTCATGCATCCGCCTGATGGTAAGCATTAGCTGAGGGATATAGACAACGATCAAAAGCACAATGAACGTGCAAGCCATAAACCACAGCGTGAAAGGTAGATGTTCGTCCGTCTCCCGCAGCGTAAGCGTGGCAAACTCAACCAACCCAAAAAAGATCAAAAGAGCCAACTGAACAAGCAGGACGAAAAGGTTGAAATAGATGTACTCGGATCGCGATGCACGACCTCTAAACTCGAAGTACTGCGCGAGATAGTGATTAAAATACTTCATCTAATTTCGTACCTAAAGAATGTGTGGGAAAATGGGCAATCCAAAAGCCTATGTCTAGTGGCGAACGCTTATGAAGTCAGCGCGCGATAACACCCACCGATATCCTATAACAAACAGGCTTTATTGCTTAGCAACGTCGCGCTCCTCCATCTGTTGATCCCAAGGCGTATCCTCACGCCACCCATCACGATGGAGACCCACATGACCCGCATCACCACAACTTTGGTCGCATTCGCCGCCCTATCGGCCTGTGCCAGCAGCCCCAACGCCCCCACCGTCAGCGCCCTTGACGTCCAGCGCGCCTATGATGAAGCCGCAGAGATCAGCCGCCTGCCCCTGACAAGTACCGCCAACTTGCCCACTGGCGGTGTGACCTACCGTGGTCAGTTGGGCGCGGATGTCACCGGCGACGCGCAGGGCAGCATTCTGGGCGATCTGACGATGCGTGTTGATTTTAGTGACAACGATATCGGTGGCAGCGTTGATAACATCAACCTGATTGACCCAAACGGCACGCCCAACCAGCGTTTCGATGGCAGCCTTGATATTGTTGGCGAGGAAAACAGCGGACGCTTGGATGCATTTGCATCTGGCGAAATCACCGGTGTCGACAACGACGGGTTCGCAGTGGACAGCCAGATGCTGCTAACACTTGATGGTGACGTCTATGATGACTTTGATCGCGGGGATGCTGTTTTTGGTTCTGCGACAGGCACCGCGCGGGGCGAGTTCGACATGAATGTAGACGGCGTCTTCTTTGGCACCGCAGATTAGCGCTATTTGATACGGTCCGGCACTGCTCTGTGTCGGATCTTCAACTGCGTTTCGCGGTAGAGGGTAAACAGCCCCGTCGCCACGACGATGCCTCCACCGAACAACGCCAAAGTATTGGGCCATTCATTAAAGATCAAAACGCCCAAGATCAGCGCCACCAACAGGCTGGTGTAACGGAAAGGTGCAACAAACCCGATCTCACCAAATCGCATCGCGCTGGCAGAGGCGATATAGGCAAAGATCATGAAAGTCGTCGCCCCCGCCAATTGCCCGGCCGAGGTCGGGGTGAAAGGCTGCCATGGCGTGAAGAGTGATCCGACCGCCCCCAGCAGCATCACGCCAATGGCCGCAATTAGCGCCACAAAGACAGACGGTACCTCAGGCGACATGCGCCGGGTTGCGATGTCGCGCACCGTCGCACAGGTCACAGCACCCAGCGCATATATGCTATAGCTACTGAAATCCGCGCCACCCGGCTGGATGATCAAAAGAACGCCCACAAAGCCCACAAAAATGGCCGTTAGGCGACGCCACCCCAAGGCTTCGCCCAAGATCAAGGCCGCAGCCAGGCTGACACTCAGCGGCAACACCTGTAAAATCGCGCTGACGTTAGCGATGGGCATATTGAACAGCGCCGTGAGAAAGAAGAAGGTGCCCCCCAGTTCCCCGACCGCACGCAGGATCAACAGCCCCCAGTCACGCGGTGCATGGCGAAACCGCAGTTGGCCCAGCATCCGGCACATGATCACAAGAAAGATCACCGCGCCCACGCCGCGCAAAAAAATGGCCTGAAATAGCGGTATCTCATCCGACAACGCCTTCATGAAGGCATCGTTGAACGTATAGGCGCACATGGCACAAACCATGAAAAGCGCGCCGCGCATATTGTCTGACAGGGCAGGCATGACGAAGGCGTATCAGCGCCATGCCGGCAAGACCAGTGCATGCAATATTGTCCGCATTGTGTTCACCAGCAGGTATCAGCCTAGCGACAGGATCCTCACCATCACCTTTCTTCGTCAAACTTCTTGCATCGGATACGTTCGGATACCGATTACCTAAGCTGCGTTTTCGCGGATTGCGCCACCGCCGCTCCGTTGCAATTTGAAATCTTGGATCAGCCCAGCCAAGTGTTGGGAGCGTCGAGAAATATCTTGCGAGGACTGTTTGGACTCATCTGCCATCGCCATGTTTTTTCCTGCCAAGTCGTTGATCAGTTTCATTGAGCTCGACAGGCTGCGCAGTCCTGCGACCTGTGCCTGCGAACCGGTAGCGACACGGCCCAATACATCATCGACTTCCATGATACCCGAGGCAATCGTATCGAGTGCAGCGCCAGTCTGATCGACCAAATCGCCACCCTCGCGCACGTGTTGCCCGCTTTCATCAACCAAGGCCTTAATCTCCATCGTTGCGTCACTAGCGCGTTGTGCCAGGGCCCGCACCTCTGATGCAACAACCGCAAATCCTAATCCGGCGGACCCTGCGCGCGCGGCCTCAACACCGGCGTTCAGCGCCAAAAGATTCGTCTGAAACGAGATATCCTCGATCATCGAGATGATGGCGCCAATCTGTTCGGACGAGGTGCGAATACGGTCCATAGCCGCAACCGCATCGCGCATCAGGACAGCAGAGTCGTTTGCTTGATCACGGGCATTCCCAGCCAAAGTTGCGGCCTGCTGAATATCCTGGCCAAAAACCTCTACCTCGGATGAAAGCGTCTGAACCCGTTCGGTTGTTTCCTGAATAGTATCCACCTGCCCTGTCGTGCGCGACGCCAGATCGCGGGCAGATGCATTCATGCCAGACGCCGCCTGATCCAATTCTGATACCGTCGTTGAAATCGACCGAAGCACCTCTCGCAGCCGTTCCGACGCAGAGTTGAAGTCGGTCCGAATTGAATCGTAATCTGCATCAAGAGGATCATCAAAATGACAGGTCAGATCGGCCTGCGCCAAAGCGGCCAACCCTTCGGTCACCAGGGCCACAACTTCGCCATGCTTTGCATTCAACGCCGCCTCATCAGAGGCTTTCATTTCTTCTGCTTCGCGACGCAGCGCCAGGGTTTCCTGTTTAAAGTGATAAATCGCTTTGGCCATGCGACTGATTTCATCTTTGCGATGCACACTTGGGACCCATCTGGTGAAATCGCCCTGTGCAAACCCATAGACGACATCGGTTAACGCTTTTACCCGTCGAATGATTACTTCGAAACTGATGACAGCGAAGATGCCTATCACCAAAATCGAAACAACACCAAAAATAATGGTCGTGCGCAGAACGGCGACACTCTCTTGCTGAAGTGTTTCAGCCAAATTCACGATTTGATTAGACTTGTGAATTTCAGTTTCATTCAGCAAGTCAATCCAATCTGATGAAATCTGGAACCAAAGCCCAGCGGTTAAACCATCAAAATCTTCCGATACAGTGCCATTCAGAATGGTCGTGCGCGCCGCAGCAATAGCCGCAAACTCTGCCGAGGATGTAAGCCCCGACATGGTTTCCTCGCCTAACGACAGATTGGACATCTCTTTCAACAGCGCGTGCTGTGCCCCTGCGTGTTGTTGAAAGTTTCGATAAACCGTTGGCGTGAAGCCACCACCCAAACCGGTTGATCCCATAGCCCTTTCCAACCCGGCCCGTTCTTTCGCAGCACTGATCAGCGTGCGAGAGGATTGTAGTTCATTCATTTCGGCCGCGCCGCCTTCACCGTTCACTGGGTAGGCCACAAGCAACAGGTTATCGATAATTCCCGTATAGTAACCCGCAAGCTCGGGCACAGTGATTTGCTGGTTGGAAATGCGATCGCGAATCTGCGCCAGCGACTGCAATTCCGTCTTGGCCTGATTGAACGCTCCAAAATTTTCCGCCTGTAGTAGCGGTGTTTCGGTCATAGCAGGATCAACCCTAGCATCTGTCCGTAACCTTTGGCGTGCTAACTCATCGGCAAAATTCGTACCAGCCGAGGAAACGAACCCAGCGGAAAAACCGCGTTCTCTTTGCAGTTCGTGGACCAAGGCATTGATCGGTGCCTGCTGCAAAGACCGTTCCGAAGATTTGGTCAACGCGCTGAGCGTGGCACGCTCAGTCTGTATTGTCGTCCAAGCAAAATAGCTTGCCAGGGCAATCAACGGAAAGATGATTGCAATCATCATAACGCGTAGCTTCATTGTTAGATTGTTCCCGATGAATTACCGGGTCACGCTAACCACAAATCCCTAAGACTCTCTCAACCGCTTCGCTTAATGCTGCTCCGGCACCAAAATCTCGCGCTTGCCGACGTGGTTTGCGGCACTCACCACACCCTCATCTTCCATCTGCTCGACCAGTCTGGCTGCCTTGTTATACCCGATCGCCAGTTTGCGCTGGATATAGGAAGTCGAACATTTGCGATCCTTGATCACAATCGCGACCGCTGTGTCATAGAGCGCGTTTTCGCTATCGGACCCATCACCCAGCCCCAGTACCAGATCAATGTTGCTTTCCTGATCATCCGAGGGTCCATCAACCACACCGGACATATATTCCGGCGGACCAAAGCCTTTGAGGTGGTTGACGATTTCCTCGACCTCTTCATCGCTGACAAACGGCCCATGCACGCGGGTGATCTTGGAACCGCCCGCCATATAGAGCATGTCACCCATGCCCAGCAGTTGTTCCGCCCCCATCTCACCCAAGATCGTCCGGCTGTCGATTTTCGAGGTCACTTGGAAGGAAATCCGCGTGGGGAAGTTGGCCTTGATCGTCCCGGTGATGACATCCACAGACGGGCGCTGTGTCGCCATGATCAGGTGAATACCCGAAGCACGCGCCATCTGCGCCAGACGCTGAATACAGGCTTCGATCTCTTTGCCTGCTACCATCATCAGATCGGCCATCTCATCGACGATGACGACGATGTAGGGCAGGATTTCCGGCTGGAATTCCTCTGTCTCAAAGATCGGATCACCCGTCTCGTCATCAAAACCGGTCTGGACTGTGCGGCTGAACATCTCGCCCTTCGCAAGCGCATCCTTCACGCGGCCATTGAAGCCATCAATGTTACGCACGCCCATCTTGGACATCTTGCGATAGCGTTCTTCCATCTCTCCCACGACCCATTTCAGGGCCACGACGGCCTTCTTGGGGTCCGTCACAACAGGTGACAGCAGATGCGGGATGCCGTCATAGACGCTGAGTTCCAGCATCTTGGGGTCAATCATGATCATCCGGCATTCTTCCGGCGTCAGCTTATACAGCAGCGACAGGATCATCGTGTTGATTGCCACGGATTTACCGGAACCCGTTGTACCCGCTATCAACAAGTGAGGCATCTTGGCAAGGTTGGCGACAATCGGATCGCCACCAATATCCTTGCCCAGCGCCAATGGCAGTTTCTGGTTCCCATCCCCAAAATCACGGTGCGAGAGGATTTCGCGCAGCACAACTTTCTCACGGTTCTCATTGGGCAATTCGATGCCAATAACAGA
The DNA here is from genome assembly GCA_038533095.1 of Pseudomonadota bacterium. Taxonomy (GTDB): domain Bacteria; phylum Pseudomonadota; class Alphaproteobacteria; order Rhodobacterales; family Rhodobacteraceae; genus Yoonia. The sequence goes on along the minus strand of JBCAZI010000011.1, from coordinate 46,281 downwards.
GCGGCCAGGCACGGTAGAGACACGGGCAGAGAGGGCCGACATCGAACGGGCGATGTCATCAGACAGGCCGATGACGCGAGAGGCCTTCAAACCCGGCGCAGGCTCCAGCTCATACATTGTCACGACAGGACCGGGGCGAACCGATACGATCTCACCCTTTACGCCGTAGTCATCCAGCACGCTTTCCAGCATGCGGGCGTTTTCTTCCAGCGCCTCATCACTCAAATGATGGCGCTGAATATCAATTGGGTTCGACAGCAAACCCAGAGGCGGATGCTCATAAGACGCATACTTATCCTCAAACTTCAGCGCAGGCTGCGCCTCGGCCTTGGCCTGACGCGACGGCGCAGGGGCACGCTTGGGCGGATGCTGGACCACACTGCGCGGCTCTGGCGCGGGCGCTATGGCGGGTGGCACAGGCACGTTCACTTCTGGGATAGGGGTGTGTGGCTCAGCCATGCGAGGGGCTTCTTCGATACCCTCAACCAAAGGCTCATCATCCTCCATCGGGTCAAACACCAGTGGCGCGGGACCGCGACCAGCCGTCAGCGAAGGTTCAATCCGGACACCAGTCGGCGAAGGCGGCACAGAACGGCTCTTGATCGCATCGGCAATCCGCGCGCTAACGCGATCTGTGTCGGCAGGCATCGCATCGGCAACAGGTTCAGGGGTCACCAACTCAGGCTCCGGCATCGCATCATTGCGTTTGAGCAAGCCTGACAGGAACCCGCCTTGGGGTTCAGGCGCAGGCATGCGGGCAGGCGCTGACAAAGGCGGTGCAGGCGGCATTTTGGGTGCGGTCAACGGTGGCTCGCTTGTCGGCACAACAGGGTTGGCACGGACAACAGCGGCGGCGCGCACCCGCGGGTCTTCCTGCAGGGGCGGCACGGTAAAGGCGTCTTCCAAAGTCGGTTCTTCTGCACGGGCGGCACGTGTTTCAGCAAACTGCGCACGGCGGGCTTGCACGGTTGCATTCATCCCTTGGGCGGCTTGCGCAGACAGTTCGGCACCCTTGCCAAGGCCACGCAGCAAGGTCGCGTAAAGCATCACAGTGCCCAGTAGGATAAAGCGCCCAGCGACCTTCATTTCTGGGCGGGTAAAGCCCAGCACAAAGGCCATCAGGGCCAGCAAGGCCACGCCCGTGAGGAAAGACAAAAGCTTTACCCCAAAGATCGCACCCAAAGGCACAATCGTCAGGATGACACCAAGGACAGTATCGCCAAACAACCCGCCCAGACCAAAGTTCGCAGGCCAATCAACACCTGGGGTTAAGGTAGCAGCATGGACCGAGGCCAAGATCACCGCCACAGGGGCAAAGATCAGACGACCAATCGCGCGTTCCTGCCCATGGTGCATGACAAAACGCACGCCCCACATGATCAAGACCAAAGGCACAACCCAAACCCCAAGACCAATCACCATCATCAAAGGGGCCGCGGTCGAGGCACCAAAGTGACCCAACCAGTTTTGCACAGGGGCATCGGTGGCGGAAATCCAGCTTGGATCATTGGGGGAATAGCTGCCCACCATCGCGGCAATCAGCAGACCGACAAAGATCAGGCCAAGGCCCAACAGCTCTTTGGTGCGTTTTTCAATCGCTGCCTGCGTTGTGCTGTCCAAAAGCGGGTCGCGCCGCCGGGATTGGTAAGATGCCATAGCTCGTTCCTCAGTCGTACAAACAGTCGCGGATCAGGGTTAGACCGCGCTGCATTTCTTGTGTTGGGGCCACCATGGCGACCCGAATGTATTTGGCGCCGGGGTTATCCCCATTTGCGTCGCGGCTCAGGTATGCGCCGGGCAGAACCCGCACGCCTGTGTCCTGCCACAACCGCACAGTGGCCGTTTCGCCATCCTCAATGGGTAACCACAAAAAGAACCCGGCTTCGGGGGATTGGTAACCGTCGATATGGCCCAGAATATCATCCGCAATGTCGTATTTGCGGTGATACAGCGCGCGGTTCTCAACCACATGCGCCTCATCATTCCAGGCCGCCACAGCGACCTGTTGCAATGGCCCCGGCAAAGGCGTGCCGGCAAAGGCGCGCAGCTGCCGAAGGCGCGCAATGGATTTGGGCCCACCCGCACAAAAGCCGGAACGCAGACCGGGCAGGTTTGAGCGTTTGGACAGCGAATGAAAAATCATGACCCGTTCAGGATCAGCACCCATGGCCTGAGCCACTTGCAAAGCACCCGGCGGGGGGACCTCGCGGTAAATCTCGGAATAGCACTCATCCGCAAAGATGATGAACTCATGCTTTTCAGCCAGGGTGATCAGCGCGCGCCAATAGGCTTCATCCGCCACAGCCCCCTGCGGATTGGCGGGCGAACAGATATAGGCAATGGCGGTGCGGTTCAGCACATCGGCGGGCAAAGCATGAAAATCCGGCAAATGCCCGGTTTCTTTCGTGGCAGGCACAAAAACAGGCTCCGCACCAACAGAAAGCGCCGCCACGCTATAGACCGGATAGAAGGGATTAGGGGACAAAACGATAGGCTGCCCATTCTTTTGCTCAGGGCAAAGTGCCATCGCAGCATTATAGAGCCCCTCGCGGGTGCCATTGAGCGTCAGGATCTGTTCGGCGGGTAGGTTCACGCCATAGCGACGGTTCAAAAACCCGCCAATCGCCTCTAAAAGGGCCGGAATACCATTGTTGGCAGGGTAATTGCCAAAGCCGGACAGGTTTTCGGCAATGATATCGCCCACAAAACTGGGAAACGCATGGCGGGGTTCGCCAATTGTCATATTGATCGTCTCAGACGCCTTTGTCGGCACGTCCAAGAGTGCACGCAAGCGTGGCCACGTCGCTGCCGGAAGGTCCGAAAACCGCTCAGGAAATATCATAACTGCCTCAATACGCCGGATCATTTGCGCCCGACTTTTTAACAAACTAGCGCGGGAGAGGCGGACCTGTCCAGAAGAAGGGGGGAGTCAGCGGGTTTTTGTGGCTTTTTGGTCAGTTAGCAACGGGAGGCGCAGTCCGGGCATCGGCCGACCTGGAGGGCGTTCAACCACTATTTGGCAGCACAACAGCGCCACTCCTGCAGCGGCACTTTCATTTCAAACCTCGCCAAATCGCCCTCCTGGGGGAGGTCGGCCGATGCCCGGACTGCGCCGGGCGATGGCGCTTATGGCTGAAAAAGCCCTAAAGAGGCAAGAAGCTGTTGGTTGGTAATCTCTCTGGGGCAAACTCTTCCCAAAATGGGTTCCAGTCTTGGTTTACCTCATAAAGATAACGAAACCCGTCGAGGATGACACGACGTTGAGGCTTGCCAAGAGCATCATATGCAAACCTGTTTATTTTCCAACGGTAGTCCGCGTTGCCTTGCATATCATTGTCAGCAATCGCGTTGATGAGGACTATGGCCGTACAGCCGACGAAACCGGGATTTTGATCACCGTATGAGACCAATTCAATGACCTCAGCTGGATACCAAACTTCGTCATTTGGATAGAGGCAATCGCTGCTTTCTAGTAACGCATCAAGCGACTTAAGATGTTTGTCCACATCATTGCCGCGCTCTGCTTCGGCGATCCACGCGCGTTCTTCCCGTGTCAGTGACCTTGCCAAAGCGATGAGCCCCGGTAGAATGTCTTGCTTTGGCTTTGCAATGCAATCAGAGCTGCTGGGTCTGACATCTTCGGAGATAAGATTGTGTTTTCGCGCTTGGTCCAGCCCGTTCATTATCGTGCTGCGGTAGGTGCAACTGGCATTGCGATACAAATCCGCGAACTCTTCCCATTCCCACTGGAAGTCAGTTCCAAGTTCGGGGCGTGCGAACCGGTCCAGCAATAGTAGGCAAGTGGCCGCCAGGAATTGTGGCTCACCAAGGTCCGGCGAAACAGCCTTCATTTGTAAATTCGTACGATCGTCTTCGCTGAGTTCGAGGTTCCAAGCCGGCACCCTTTCAGAGAGCGAAACGCTTAGTTGATCGATCATGCGAGTTTCAAATACATCTGGGCTTGGCGCAGACTTCTTAAGGAGTGAGATGGTCGTTCGACGCAAGTCGACAATCGACTGAAACTTGCGAAAGCTCACTCCAAAGCCCTCTCCGCCGCCGCCGCCAATCGCAGCAACGCCTCTTCCGTCCCGTTCTGCCCGTTGAACATGATCCCGCACGACGGCACCCCCGTCGGCAGCGTCACCGAACACACATCCATCAGATTTGCGACCCGCGTGTTGCGCAACGCCAGCAGGTTCTCGGCTTTGTAGTAGGCGTCATCCGCCAACAACCGCTCCGCATTGGGCGGCAGGATTGGGGCGGTGGGCATGATCACCGCGTCAAACGCCGCTGTTTCGGCGTGGTACGCTTTGCGGATGTCGCGCAGCAGGTTCCAGCCTTCGCAATAATCCGGGCCACTGACGGTTTTGCCGCCCCGCACCCGCTCTAATATCTGGGGGAACATCTTTTCGGGATGCGCCTCGACCAAGGGCCGCCACCAACCATAGCTGTCGGCCGCATAAAGGTTGCCGGCCTGCGCGAAAGCATCCGTCAGCGCCGGAAACGCACGGCGTTCAACCGATGCACCCGCAGCCTGCAATTTCTCGACCGCGGCATCAAATGCCGCGCGCGGTGCGTCCCTGATCGCGTCAAAGGCAATGGTGTCGAGCACCATGAACCGCAAACCCGCTAGGCTGACCCCGGTCAGGTCAGCCACTGTGCCCCCCTCCAATGCCGCCAAAAGCAGGGTCGCATCCTCGACCGACCGGCACAGTGGGCCAACGGTATCGAAGGTCAAACAGAGCGGCACGACACCTTCCAGCGACAACCGCCCATGTGTGGTTTTCAACCCCACCAGATCATTCCAGGCAGAGGGTATCCGCACCGACCCGCCAGTATCAGACCCGATCCCAGCCGCCGCCAATCCAAAAGCGACCGAGGCCCCGGCCCCCGACGAAGACCCCCCCGGCACAGCGTCGTGATCATTCACGCAAGGCGGGGTCGCGGTGACGGGGTTCAGGCCCAGCCCGGAAAAGGCGATCTCGGACATGTGGGTTTTGCCAAGGCAGACGAGGCCCGCTGTCGTTGCAGCTTTCAACACCACCGCATCCTCATCAGGCACACGGCCCTCCATCAGGGCCGTCCCCGCTTCGGTCGCGATACCCGCCGTGTCGAACAAGTCTTTCCAGGACACAGGCACACCGTCCAAAGGCCCCCGGCGCATACCGGACCCGGCACGTTCGGATGCGGCGCTCGCTTCAGCCCGTGCGCGTTCAGGCGTGACCCGCGCGTAAATCCGGTCGCGGAATTCATGGGTATCGATGGCCTCCAGATACACCTCTGTCAGCGCTGTCGGATCAATCTGCCCTGCAGCAATCCCGCGCCCCAAATCTGCCGCCGTCATCCATCGCCAGTCTTGCATGTCGTCCCTTTCCTTTGCCCCGACGGTAGCGGCCAACAGGCGCATGGACAATCCCGCACGGAGGCGCATATTGCGAGGCATGAAGACTGATCTGATCATCGTAGGCGGCGGGCTGAATGGCCCCGCCCTGGCATTGGCTGCAGCACAATCGGGTTTCACCGTCACGATCATCGACAGCCTGCCATTGGATACACGCAAACGCGTGAACTTTGACGGACGGTCCTATGCGCTGGCCCATGCCTCTATGCGCCTGCTGCGCGGGATCGGCATCTGGCCTGCGATCAGTGACATGGCCCAGCCGATGCTGGAAATCAAGGTGACCGATGGGCGCGCAGGCGAAGGGCCAAGCCCTTGGATGCTGCATTTCGATCATGCCGAAATCGAAGAAGGGCCCATGGGTTTCATGGTCGAAGACCGGCACCTGCGGCGCGCCTTTCTTGATGCGATGGCGCAGGATGACCGGATCACCCATCTGTCTGAAGAAACCGTTGTGGCGCAAACCGTTGACGCGGCCAGCGCCACAGTCACCCTCGCCTCTGGCACCGACATCACCGGCAGTCTGCTGATCGGGTCGGACGGGCGCAAAAGCGGCACTGCCGAACGGGCCGGGATCAAACGCTCCGGCTGGGGCTATGGGCAAACGGCGGTCGTCTGCGCGGTTAAACATGAAAAGCCGCATGGCGGGATCGCGCATCAATTCTTTATGCCCGGTGGCCCGCTGGCCATCCTCCCCCTGACCAAAGACCGCAGTTCAATTGTGTGGAGCGAGAAGGACGATCGCGCCAAAGCCCTCATCGCGATGGACAACGATGATTTCCTTGCGGCTTTGCGCCCCGCCTTTGGCAGCTTCCTTGGGCAGATCAGCCTGACGGGTACGCGGTTCAGCTATCCGCTTGGGCTGACATTAGCCAATAGCTTCATCGCCGACCGTATGGCGCTGATCGGCGACGCGGCGCATGGGGTCCATCCGATTGCAGGGCAAGGGCTGAATGCAGGCCTGCGTGATGTGGCAGCTTTGGCGGAGGTACTGGAAAGCGCGCGTGCACGGGGCGATGATATCGGCGGCGCGCAGACGCTGGCACGTTATCAGCAGTGGCGGCGGTTTGATACGGCGACGCTGGCACTGGCGACAGATACGTTCAATCGGCTCTTTTCCAACGACAACCCGCTGCTACGGGCCGCCCGCGACATTGGCATGGGTCTGGTGAATGCAGCACCGGGTTTGCGGCGCAGCTTCATCCGCGAGGCGGCAGGACTAACAGGGGATTTGCCGCGCTTGATGAAGGCATAGCATTACGGGACTACGTCAACGCGACGGTTAACCGTCGAACAACTCCAAAAGTGGTTTTCTGTTCTTGGCGTGCCGCATCACAAGCTGCTTTTGCATCTTACCTGATGGCACCAAACACGCAGTGTCGCGCACCGCATCCGGCCGTGCCAAGTCTGGAAATATCGTCAAGATTTCCGTCCGCGCCGCTGCAGAGATGGATTTCATACCCTGCGGACCAGTATGCAAACTTTCTGTTGGCGTGCTTTCTGCGAACACGACCTCATGCGCATCAAACAGAATATGGAAATAGGCCACTTCCGTCACGGCCTCATCAACGAAGATACCGGGCATTGCCGTCAGCTTGATCGCGGCAATCAACACATCACGCACGCCAAACATGCGCGTTGCAATTTTCGACGACACAAGGACACGGTGCTGTTGCGAAACCAATAAATCCTGTTTGGGAAGACCATTACCCAAAGCACCTGCGGTAATGCGCACAGGACGCAAATTTTTGTGGCGCGCCAAGGCGGCCGCCCCAAATTCGCGTGATCCGATCCAACGGATAGGTTTGCTTGCACCGTCCAAAGTCTTTACGACGTCGCCAATGCGCAGGGTTTCAACGGGTTGCATGCCCATGTCCGTGGTGATCATCGTGCCACTTGTAAAGCAGACAACGTCAAACACAGCATCATCGATCCCAATCTCGACACCATCAAAGTTGCCGGTGTTGGGGCTGCCAGCGCCAACCGCGCCAACCGACGTGACGGCGAAATTGAATGTGATCTGACCAATGCTACCGTCAGTGTTGAACCCGCCTGATATCGTTCCGTCCGCATTAAGGGTATGTGTCGCCACCGGGCCAATATTCGCAAAAGTCGCATCACCGCTCGCGACCAGATCAGCAAGATTGACGACAACGCCATCAACCAAGACATTGTAAAATTCCACCGAGTCGCTGCCCTGAAACGTGATTGAAATCCCAACAACCGGTTCATCGAAGGTCACCTCAACCGCGTCTTGGCCCTGCCCGGGAATTCGCGCTGAGTTGTTGCCATGGTTTGGAATATTAAGGGTCGGGGCGCCATCGGTAACGGTGTAATCGACACTGCGGCCATCGGCATCAGTTAAGGTGCCAGTCTGCCCTTGCGCATAGTTATTGATGACGTCAACGAATGGCATAGGTCTGCAGGCTCCGTTTTTTAGCAGATCATCCTGGCCGCAGGGGATAACCTCAATGTTTGTTTGACACAAATGAATTGCGGATAGATTGCACTAAAAGGAATGATTGATGCGCGCAAATTTTGATTTCTGGTGCGATTGCTCAGGAAGACTGCACCAATGAGACAGAAAGGTCATTGCCGGCCGCTGTTTCGCCCAAAAGAAACGTGGGCCAAGGGTGCAGTCACGCCAGCGGGCGCGCCTCATCCACCAGCATCACTGGAATACCGTTGCGGATGGGGAAGGCCATCTTGCCGGATTTGCTAACCAGTTCTTGGTTGTCCGCGTCATAAGTCAGCGTGGCTTGGGTCATTGGGCAAACCAAGGCCTCAAGCATCTTTGGGTCGAACGCTGTCTCACTCATTGCATCACCTCTTCACCGGATCCGCCGCGCAGGGCGTATTCGATCAAAGTCATGAGCGTTTCACGCCTTGCGGTCAAGGATTGGGCCTCAAGCAGCGCTTGCTTATCCTCTGGTTCAAAGGGGCACAGCATCGACAGCGAATTGATCAGCAACTCATCCTCGGCCTCGCCCAGGCTTTCCCAATCGGTCGATAGCCCTTGGTGCACCAGATAGCGGCCCAGCGCCTCCATGAATGTGTCGCGGTCAAAACTGGTGTCTTTCTCGGTTGGGCCAAGATCGCGGTCAAACCCGCCCCAATCCACATTGCAGCGGCGGTAGGGGGTAAACCCTTCCACCTCATCCGTGATCCGAAACCGGGATGCGCCTGACAGGGTGATCATATAGCGCCCATCCTCTGTCTCAGAAAAGGCTGTGACCTTGCCTGCGCAACCAATGGTATGCAGGGCGCCCCCGCCGCCGGGCCCATCATTGGGCTGCACCATACCGATTAACCGGGACGAGGTTTTCAGCACATCATCCAGCATCGCCAGATAGCGCGGCTCAAACAAATGCAGCGGCAGGCGCGCGCGCGGCAATAGCAGCGCACCGGGCAATGGAAAGACCGGAATGGTCTCCGGCAGGTCGGTCTTTGATATCATGTATGCAAAGGTAGGCCGCAGGGCCTATCAGGCAAATATCATCGATGAGAGTTTGCGACGGCCATTCAGAACAATCGGGTCTTTGGCCTCATGGGCATCGAAAATCGTGAAAAGCTGGGTCTTGGCAGCCCCGTCATTCCATTCGCGATCGCGGCGAAACAGCTCGAGCAACTGGTTCACGGCCTCCTCGGCCTGACCATTGGCGACAAGGGCTGTCGCCAGGTCAAAACGCGCCTGATGGTTTTCTGGTTCTGCGTCAACCGTGGCCTGCAATTCACCAACTGGGCCAGCATTTGCCGCTTCGCGTGCCAATGTGATCTGGGCATGCACGGCCTCTAACAATGGATCGGTCGAAATCTCTGCCGGGGCGCCATTCAGGATCGCCTCGGCCTGATCGACATCATCAAGGGCAAGATAGGCGCGGACCAAACCGGCATAGGCGGCTGCATTGTTTGGCTCTTCCTGCAAAATCGCGGCAAAGGTCTCAGCTGCATCGGCAGCCGCACCTTCCGCTAGCATCTGATCGGCCGCCTCAATAGCCGCACTCAGCCCTTCGGCCTCGGGATCACCGGCCAAGGCCGCGATCTTATCGACAAAGGCATTGATCTCGGACGGTGGCAAAGCCCCTTGGAATCCATCAACAGGCTGGCCGTTGAAGAACGCATAGACGGTTGGGATCGACTGCACCTGCAACTGACCTGCATAGGCCTGGTTTGCATCAACGTCGATCTTGACCAGCTTGACCCGGCCCTTGGCATTGGTGACAGCCGCCTCAATCGCGGGGCCCAGCGTTTTGCAAGGGCCGCACCATGGTGCCCAAAAATCCACGATGACCGGCACCTCTTTCGAGGCTTCGATCACATCCGCGACGAAACTTGCATCTGTGCCGTCCTTGATCAGATCAGCGGGGGCGCCTGCGGTCGCATCCAATTCCAGCATGGTCTGTCTCCTTCATCTTTGGTTGCGCCCTATATGTGCGTTCCACGGCGCAAGGCCAAGGGGCAAAGTGGCTTTACCATTCCAAGTACGGGACATAGCGTGCCGTTATGACAAAAACGGTTCTGACCTTCGGTGATAGCAACACCTATGGCACCCGGCCTGCGCATCAAAAAGGCGACGGAGGGCGGTTCGGGCCGGATGTGCGTTGGCCGATGGTGATGGAACGGGCGCTTGGCATAGGTTGGGCGGTGATCGAGGAGGGGTTACCCGGGCGCACCACAAACCGCGCAGACCCCGTGATGGGCGCGCATATGGACGGGCAATTGGGCCTGCGGATCGCCTTGGAAAGCAAAGGGCCGATTGACCTGCTGACCATCATGCTGGGCTCCAATGACGTACAGACGCATCACTGCGCGTCAGTGGATGACGTCATTGCGGGGCTGGCCGGGCTTTTGCTGATCGCAAGGTCCGAACCCTACCAGACCCGCCACAATGGTTTTGACATTCTGCTGATCGCGCCCCCTGTCGTGCTGGAGGAAGGGACCTACAAAGACACGCAGCTTGGGGCGCGGGCAAAGTCACAGGCGTTGCCGGACGAGATCGCCAAACTGGCCGCGCATTGGGACGTAGGCTTCTTTGATGCAAGCGCGCATGTCGCATCCAGCCCCATCGACGGTGTGCATTTCACGGCCCAAGATCACGTGACATTGGGCAAAGCATTGGCCGCCAAGATCGGGGCGCTGTGATGCAACCCAAGCTGGGCGCAATTGCGGTGGTACACCACGAAGGCCGGTTCTTGCTGGTCAAACGCAAGAAAGAACCCAATGCCAAGACCTGGGGCTTCCCCGGCGGGCATGTGGAATTGGGCGAAACCGCGTTAGAGGCGGCGGTGCGTGAACTGGCCGAAGAAACCGGGGTCATCGGGAAAGCGGAACGCTACCTGACAAATGTCGACGCGATCACGCGGGGTGCTGACGGCACGGTCCAGTTTCACTACCTGCTGGCGGTTGTGGTCTGTACCTATCAAAGCGGCACACCATTGGCGGCAGATGACGTCAGTGATGCGGGATGGTTTACTGCTCAAGAAGCCGCAGCGTTGGATCAAAGCCCGAGCGTGCAAATGATTATTGAACAGATGAACAAGTAAGGTGGATTTTAATCCACCTTACAGTGCAGCAAAGTCGATGTCCGCAACAAAGCTTTCCAGCACATCCCGGTCGACCCGACCCCCAATTTCAATGAAAAGTTCGCCCGTGATATCCAGCCGCATCGCGTGTATTTCATCGCTGTCAGCGGTCCGGGCGCTTTCCATGAAGCGATGCCCGTCTAACGTCATTGGGACGGGTGTGCCGGGCGAAGTGATCTGAAGCCAACTGCCCTTGGACCTGTAGGAACGCGGCAAGCGGCGTATCATGACCATCACAACGTCATCACCCGAAATATAGACCCGACCTTGATCGTATTGATCGTTCTTACGCGCGATGCTGTCACCAAATTGCACCATCAGGGGATTCACAGCAGTCTGCGCCTCTGCCTCTTCTTCAGAGACGCCCACGGCCTGCATGGAACCGCGCGCATTTGTCAGTGCCTCGGACATAAGCCCATTGGGTTGTTGTGCCGCGCCAAATGCAGCGAGTGTTGCCACATCTATCGGGCCGTCTTGGCTATGCATCGCAGCGTAAACCTCTTTCGCTAAGGCATGCGATTGCCCACCACCCACGCCGGTCACCACGCTCCAACCTTCCGGTGCTTGTGGCAGCGCATTCTGATCAAGTTCCCAGCGCGGCTTTGGTGTTTCGACGACGTTCGAGATTGCACCGCTCAGGCGGTTCAGTAAGCTAGTTCCAGAACTAGCGTTTGCCGTCGTTGGACCAGCGTCAGGTGTCGCTGATGCTTGGATCGCCTGTTCGCTCGACATCTGGGCGACAACCGCTATCCCAGACCCTACGACCATAATAACCCCCAACACAAAAACCGATTTTACCAGAAAATTTGATCGGGACTTTTGAGCGGTTGGGTCGTCTTCGCACATCAGAACATCTTTCTAAAAATTTCCTCTGAATTCCCAGAAAATTTGGGCTGAATTTTGGCCTTTCTGCGCCAGAGTTGTGCCTTGTGGTTGAGCAACGCTCGCCTTGTGGCTTCACTGCAAATCAAAGTTACTCTGTCACAGCGACCATCGGCCCCAAAGACTGAAACCCAAAATCGCTGCGCCCTTGGTCACGGGCAAAGAGCCGGGACACTTTGCCGTCAAAGAACAGCGCATTGGGCAGTTTCAGGTAATCGCGAAAGAAGCTGCCAAACTCATGAAAGGTTACACCATCATTTGAGATCACAAAAACAGCCGTGCCCCCATCCGCACTGGTCCCCACCCCGTTGCGGATAAACCGCGAGGTGCTATCCACCAGAAACCGCGGGTGCAGCGCCCCGTCGATCACCAGCATGGGCCCGGATTGGGTTGCGTCACGGCAGACAGGCGCGCGGGCCACGAAATCCAGCGTTTCATAGACCTGCGCTGATCCGTCATTGATGCAGAACACCCCATTTGGCAAAAGGCCAAAGTTGCCGGGGCCTGCGTTGGGGATTACCCGCATCTTTTCGACCCCGTCTTCGACATAATGTCCCACAGGCGACCGATCATCATGGTACATGCCAGCATTCATCGCAAAGACCAGACTTGCGACCCCCGGCTGATCTGCGATGCCGCCAAAATTACCAATCACATCACCGTCTTCACCGGTATGAAACAGCGATAGGTTCTCTGTCGCTACATCCACGGTGCAGGCGGTGTAGCTGTTACCCAGATAGTCGATGTCTTCGCAGGTGACTGCAGCCGCAGGCATGGCCCAGATCAGCAGCAACCCGGCCAGCAGGCGCATCAGTCGTCCAGATCCTGACGCACGTGATCCTCTGCCAAGAGCGCGCGGGTGGCGTCGATCTGGTCAAAGGTGCCGTCAATTTCGAACCGCAGTTCAGGCGCGAATTTCATCGTGCCGCCTTTCACCACCAGATGGCGGATTTCATGCTTGTTGCGGCGCAATGCCTCCAATGCCTCTTCCTTGCCCTGTCCACCCAGGGGCAGCACAAAGGCCGTCGCGATCCGCAAATCAGAGGTCATCCGCACCTCGCCCACGGTAATCGACATGCGCGCCAATTCATCATCATGCACGTCGCCACGTTGCAGGACTTCGGACAGGGTCCGGCGGATCACCTCGCCCACGCGCAGCATGCGCTGGGTGGGGGCCTTGCCGTCTCGGTTTGATTGCTTTGCCATGAGCGTCATTTAAGCGCTCTGCCAGCCGATGCCAAGCAAGGCTTTGCGTCAGCGGCGATCCGGCGCTAAACGGGTGCCAAGACGAAGGGGTAAACCATGACACAGACACCAGGTATCTTGATCACCGGCGGATCGGGGCGGATGGGGCAAATGCTGATCAAATCAGTGCTGGCCTCTGATAAATGCCGTCTGGTGGGTGTGTTGGAACGGGCGGGGCACGATTGGATTGGCCAGGACATTGGCACCATGATGGGCGGCCAGCCTGCGGGCGTGGCTGTGACAGATGACGCGGTTGAGGTCTTTGCCAAAGCACAGGCCGTGATTGATTTCACCTCACCCGCCGCGACGGTTGGTTTTGCAGGCCTCGCCGCCCAAGCGCGCGCGGTGCATGTGATTGGCACGACAGGGCTGTCCGAGGATGATCTGAAGGCGATCAACGCCGCATCCCGCCATGCGGTGATCGTACGTGCGGGCAATATGTCTTTGGGGGTAAACCTACTGGTGCAGCTTACCAAAAAGGTTGCGGCCGCCTTGGATGATGACTTCGACATCGAAGTGATCGAGGCGCATCACAATCAAAAGGTCGACGCACCATCCGGCACGGCCCTGATGCTGGGCGAAGCTGCCGCCGAAGGGCGTGGCGTATCCCTCAGCGATGTCAGCGACAGCGGGCGCGACGGGATCACCGGGGCGCGTAAAAAGGGTGACATCGGGTTTAGCGCCATTCGCGGTGGGGACATCGTGGGCGAACATGATGTGGTATTTGCAGCCGCAGGCGAACGGATCGTGCTGCGCCATCTGGCAACTGATCGTGCTATCTTTGCCCGTGGTGCGCTGAAAGCGGCCCTTTGGGGCCAAGACAAAAGCCCCGGCGAATACGACATGATGGATGTTCTGGGGCTTTGATCCCAGACACGGCAGGACCCAAACCATGACCAACAAACGCATCGTCCTTTCCAGCGACCACGCGGCGATTGAACTGCGGCAGATGATTGCGGCGCACATCAGCGCATCGGGTTGGGACGTGGTCGATATCGGCCCCCAACCCGGCGAAAGCGCCGACTATCCCAAACAGGGTCATGCCGCGGCACAAATGGTGGCGTCCGGTGATTGCACCTTCGGGGTCATCCTATGCGGGACTGGTCAGGGCATCATGATGGCGGCCAATAAGGTCAAAGGCATTCGCTGTGGTGTCTGCTCTGACGTCTTTTCGGCGCAGATGACGCGCGAACATAATGACGCCAATATGCTGGCGATGGGCGCACGGGTGATCGATAGCGCCACTGCGATCAAGATTGTCGATGCCTTCCTGACAACAGATTTCGGCGGCGGGCGGCACAAGCCAAGGGTCGAAATGATCAAGGCGCTCGAGGCTTAGCGTCGCCATCGGCACATTTCCGCGCGCTTTTCATCAGATCGGCAGATCATGCCGAAGGCAAGTGAACCAAATCCAAACATCGGGCGTAGAAAAGGCATCCTGCTGGAAATGGAGGTCCTGATGAAACACGCGATCCTGTCTTTGATCTTTGCAATCGCTGCTGCACCTGCTGTCGCTGACACCTATGTGCCTGTGAAAGATCAGGCGACGTTCCTGTCGCTGGTTGAGGGCAAAGAGCTGCGCAATTTCTTCTACGGTGTCCGGCTGCAAGTGTTTCCAAATGGCGACATCGATGGATCCGCCGTGGGGTGGGACATTGATGGGCAGTGGACATGGCAGAACGGCTATTTCTGCCGCGAGCTGAGCTGGGGTGGCGATCCGATCCCTTATAATTGCCAATTGGTCGAAGCGCGCGGCAATGACCGGTTGCGGTTTACCGTCGATCAGGGCGCGGGCGACTCAGCGTCGTTCCGGCTGCAGTAGCTAGCCCACATCCGGCGCGCCATAGCGCAGGATCACCGGGACGATCAGCTCTTCCTCATCAATCAGATGACGGTTAAGCAGCCCTTCCAACTGGGCCAACTCATCGCGAAAACGTCCCGCAGATGTTTGCAACCTGTCGCGATCATCCACGGTGCCAATCACCTCATTCGCGCGGCTGACAAAACCTGACAGAAATTCATCCAGATCATGGTGATCCTGATCAAGGATCGCGAAACCTTTCTCGATCCGCGCATCCTGCTGCACCAGCTTGGGGAAATAGTAGGTATCCTCAATCGTGTGATGCTCATGCAGCCCGTTAACAAACATCCCGCCATAACGCGATGTCAGTGCGACATAGCGTTGATCATCCATCTTGCGGTCCAACAGGGCCTCTGTTCCGCTCCGTAGCTCGGTCATCAGCCGGCGGAACATCAGGTGACGGTCCAGCCAGAACCGGATCAAACCATCAAAGCCGGGGTCGGCTTCCCATCCATCGCGCGGGTATTCGGCCAGAAGAACACGCAGCGCGTCGGGCAGTCGGTCACGGTCGGCAAGGGCGTGGCTATCCATCGGGTACACTGTTTCAAAGTGGGCGCAGAACAAGGCGCTTCATCCATCAGTACGATTCGTCGCGCAACGCCTGGCTAGGGCTGCGCTCACAAAATTTCAATCAAAGCCGCAAACAACACCATATCTTGTGCAATTCACTGGCCCCCGTGAAATAGTTCCGCCTGTCGCAGGGTCAACTTGTGAATAGCCTTGCCAATTCAGCTTTCGCGTCAAAAGATAGTGGCATCAGCGCAAAATGCGCCCTTTAGCCAATGATTGTATCGCCAAAAGATACAACAACAGGGAGATACCACATGACACTCAAAACCAGACTGCTCGTCACCGCCACGGCCGTTTTGATCGCCACCTCAACTGCGCTTTTTGCCGACGGCCACGCAACACATCCGGTAACAGGCGAAACGCTCGCGTCGGATCAAAGCTTTACCTACCGCGATCTTGATGAAAGCCCTTCGATTGATCCGGGTCTTGCTGAAGACAGTGCAGGTGGGGATATCCTGCGCGACCTTTTTGAGGGCCTATACAATCAGGATGCGGCGGGCAATTTAGTCCCGGGCGTGGCACTTAGCCATGACGTCAGCGACGATAATTTGGTTTACACATTCACTTTGCGTGACAATGCCAAATGGTCCAACGGTGACCCCGTGACCGCCGGCGATTTCGAATACGCATGGAAACGTGCCGCATCACCCGAACTTGCTTCGCCCTATTCATGGTTCATTGAGTTGATGGCGCTGGAGAACGCATCCGAAGTGATCGCAGGAGATGCCGAGCCATCTGCATTGGGCGTGACTGCCATCGACGACACCACATTGGAAGTCCGCTTGACCCAGCCACTGCCCTATTTCGCGCAGATGTTGACGCACTTCACCACGTTCCCTGTGCATCCGGCGACTGTGGAAGAGTTCGGCTCTGACTGGACGAAGCCCGGCAACATGGTCTCCAACGGCGCCTACATGCTAACCGAACATGTCCCGCAGGAGAAGCTCGTCCGCGAGCGTAACGCGATGTACTGGGACAACGACAATACCATCATCGAAAAAGTTACATCGCTGGTCATCAATGATGAAAACGTGGCCCTGACCCGGTATCTGGCAGGTGAGCTGGATCGTACAGACGTGCCTGCAGGTCAGTTCCCGCGTCTGGCTGCTGAGTACCCGGATCAGGCAGTTTCCGTGCCGCTGTCCTGCTCCTACTACTATATGTTCAACCTGCGTGATGGCGCCCCGGAAGAGCTGCAAAACGCAGATGTGCGCAAAGCGCTGAGCCTTGCCATCGACCGCGACATCATCGTTGAAAACGTCCTCGCCGGTGGCCAGGAAGCGGCCTACACCTTTACCCACTGGGCCACTGCCGGATTTGAAACACCCGATATTCCAATGGCAACCATGACCCAAGCCGAGCGCAACGCAATGGCGCAAGAGCTGCTTGCGGGTGCGGGATTTGGTTCTGATAACCCGCTCTCAATCGACTTGGTCTATAACACGTCCGACAGCCACAGGTCTGTTGCCGTTGCAATCAGCCAGATGTGGAAGCAAACGCTTGGTGTCGAAACTACATTAGCCAACCAGGAATGGCAGACCTTCCTTGAAGCCCGGTCAAACGGTGACTTCGAAATGGCGCGCGGCGGGTGGTGCGCTGACTACAACGAAGCATCGACCTTCCTTGATCTGATGGATTCCACATCCGGTTACAACGACAGCAAATACGTGAACCCAGAGGTTGACGCGTTGCTGGCAGAGGCCAAGACATCGACTAACGCACAAGCCAACTATGACCGAGTCGAGGAATTCATCGCGCAGGATACGCCGATCATTCCAATCTACCACTATGCTTCGGTGAAGATGTTTGCCGAAGATCTTGAAGGCTGGCCCTTCTCCAACTTCCAACAGAACTGGTACTCCAAAGATCTCTATAAGATCGCTGAGTAATCACATCGCGTGATAAACCGCGCCCTGCATCGGGCGCGGTTTTCCAAATCTGTCTGGACCCTGACACATGCTCAGCTTCATCATCCGCCGCCTCGCTGTGGCCATCCCGACCCTTTTGATATTGGTCGTGCTGTCGTTCATTCTGATGTACGCAGCCCCAGGTGGCCCCTTCAATTCCGAACGCCCGCTGCCCCCCGAGGTGCTGGCCAATATCGAAGCCAAATACGGGCTGGATCAGCCGTTCTGGAAGCAGATCGTGAACTACGTGGTCAGCGTGGTGACCCAATTCGATTTTGGGCCGTCCTTTCAATATAAGGACCGGTCCGTCAATGATATCATCGCCCAGGGCTTTCCGGTGACGCTGACCTACGGTTTTTGGTCCTTTGTGGTTGCGGTTGTTGTCGGTGTCTCACTCGGCGTCGCTGCAGCGATCAAGCAGAACTCATGGATCGATTATCTGGCCGTTGGCGTCTCTATCGGCGCGCAGGTCCTGCCGAACTTCGTCATGGCACCCATCCTGCTTTTGGTCTTTACCCTTTGGCTGGGCTGGTTGCCCGGCGGCGGTTGGAGTGGGGGGCAATGGCAATTCCTGATCATGCCGGTCATCGCCCTTTCGACCTCCTATATGGCCTCCATCGCCCGGATCACCCGGTCGTCGATGTTAGAGGTGCTGAACACAAATTTCATCCGCACAGCGCAAGCCAAGGGCCTGCCTATGCGCCGCGTGATCTGGCGCCATGCGATGAAGCCCACACTCCTGCCCGTCCTGTCCTATCTGGGACCTGCCTTTGTTGGCATGATCACCGGATCAGTCATCATCGACGTGTTCTTTTCCACCGGTGGTATTGGCCAGTTCTTCGTGAACTCTGCCTTCAACCGCGACTATTCCGTCATCATGGGGATCACCATTCTGGTGGGCACCCTGACAATCCTATTCAACCTTGTGGTCGATATCCTTTACGCATGGATCGACCCCAAGATCCGGTACTAAGGGGCCTGCACATGTTACCGAACAAAGCAGCCGTCGAAGGTGTCGCCGACCAGATGTCGCTGGCCGAGGTCAAAGGCCGGTCCCTCTGGGCCGATGCACGCATCCGGTTTTTCCGCAACCGCGCTGCCGTCATCTCTCTCGTGGCGCTCGGATTGGTGGCCGCATTCGCCCTTTTTGGGGGCATGTTCGCGCAGTATGAGCCTGATTTCGTGAACTTCAGTCTGATCGGCAGCAACGCCTATCTGGGTGTGCCCTCCTTGGAAACCGGGCATTATTTCGGCACCGACAGCAACGGGCGCGATCTCTTTGCCCGTACGGCGATGGGCACGGGCATATCGCTGATGGTCGGCATCGTAGGGGCTTTGGTCGCCGTTATCGTCGGCACGCTTTATGGGGCAACGGCAGGGTATTATGGTGGGCGTGTCGATGGGATCATGATGCGCATCGTTGATGTGCTGATGTCGATCCCTTTCATGTTTGTGCTGATCCTGATGCTGGTGATCTTTGGCCGCTCGATCTTCATGCTGTTTCTGGGGATCGGCCTGATTTCATGGCTGGATATGGCACGTATCGCGCGAGGGCAGACCCTGACCATCAAGAACAAGGAATTTGTTGAGGTCGCGGTCGCCACCGGCGTGCGCCCGGCCAAGATCATCCTGCGCCACATCGTACCCAACCTGTTGGGCATCGTGATTGTCTACGCCACGTTGCTCGTGCCCAATATGATCATCTTTGAAAGCTTCATCAGCTTTCTGGGACTGGGCGTGCAGGAACCCGCCACATCGCTGGGCGCCCTGATCAACGAAGGGTCACGTACCATGCAGTTTGGCTATATGTGGCAAATCGCATTCCCGCTTTTCTTCTTCGTCGTCACCATCTTCGCCTTCTTCTTTGTGGGTGACGGTTTGCGCGACGCACTCGACCCCAAGGATCGCTGAATATGAGCTTGCTGGAAATCGAAGACCTGATGGTCACCTTCAGCACCGCCGATGGCGACGTACACGCGGTCAACGGTCTGTCTTTCAACATCGACAAGGGCGAGACTTTGGCGATCGTGGGCGAAAGCGGGTCCGGCAAGAGCCAGACGGCCTTTGCCGCGATGGGGCTTCTGGCCAAAAACGGGCGGGCATCGGGTGTGGCGCGCTTTGACGGGCAGGATTTGCTGGCAATGTCGCAAAAAGATTTCAACAAGATCCGCAGCAAAGACATGGCGATGATCTTTCAGGATCCCATGACATCGCTGAACCCCTACCTGCGGGTGAGTGACCAAATGGCCGAGGTGCTGATGCTGCACAACGGGATCAGCAAAAGCCAAGCTGTGACCGAAGCGGTGCGGATGCTGGACGCCGTTCGTATCCCTGACGCCCGCGCACGGGTCACGATGTACCCTCATGAGTTCTCCGGCGGGATGCGCCAGCGGATCATGATCGCGATGTCACTGCTGTGTCAGCCCCGCCTGCTGATCGCCGATGAGCCGACAACGGCGCTGGATGTGACCGTACAGGCGCAGATCATGCAGCTCTTGGGCGATATCCGGCAGGATTTTGGGACAGCCATCATCCTGATCACCCATGACCTTGGCGTGGTTGCGGGCTTCTGCGACCGCACATTGGTCATGTATGGCGGGCAGGTGATGGAGGAAGGCACGACCGAAGATATCTTTGCCAAACCCACGCATCCCTACACCAGCGGCCTGCTGAAAGCCGTCCCGCGTTTGGATGTCGACGAAGGCGAGCTGATCACCATCGCAGGCGAACCGCCTGATATGTCCAACCTACCCCCCGGTTGCCCATTTTCGCCTCGCTGTGCAGTGCAGCTTGAACAATGCCGGGGCCAGCGCCCGGCGTTAGAGATGGCCGATGGACGCCGCAGGTCCTGCCATTTGCCTGTGAGCGAGGTGGCCTAATGGACCCGCTGCTATCTGTCCAAAACCTGTCGGTGACCTTCGACGTGCGCCGCCCCGGATCATGGCCATGGACGCCACCGCGCAAACTGCATGCGGTGTCTGAAGTATCTTTCGACATCCAACCGGGCGAATGCCTTGGCATCGTCGGTGAATCCGGGTCCGGCAAATCCACCATCGCCCGAACCGTTGTCGGCACGATCCCCTCATCTGGCGGCAATATCATGTTCGAAGGGCATGACCTTGCCAATATGACAGACAGCGAACGCCGGGTGCATAGGCGCGATGTGCAGATGATCTTCCAAGATCCTCTGGCAGCCTTGAACCCCCGCATGACAGTGGGCGAGATTATTGCAGAGCCGCTCATCACACATGAACCCCATACGCCCCGCAAAGAGGTGAAACAACGCGTAGGCGCATTGATGGAACGCGTCGGCCTGCTGCCCAACTTGATCAACCGCTACCCGCATGAGTTTTCCGGCGGCCAATGCCAGCGCATCGGGATTGCCCGCGCGCTGATCCTGAAGCCCAAGCTGATCATCTGCGATGAACCCGTCTCGGCCCTCGATGTGTCCGTCCAAGCGCAGGTCATCAACCTGCTGATGGAACTACAACGCGACATGGGGCTGTCGATGATCTTCATTGCCCATGACCTCAGCGTGGTGAAACATATCAGCGACCGCACTTTGGTGCTGTATCTGGGGCGGGTGATGGAAACGGCGGACAGTCACAAACTAACAACCCTGCCCGAACACCCCTATAGCCAAGCGCTGATCGCGTCTGTCCCCATTCCCGACCCGGTGCTGGAAAAGGCACGGCCGCGCCCCATTCTTGAAGGGGAACTGCCCTCACCTTTGGCGCCCCCATCCGGCTGCGTCTTCCGCACCCGCTGCCCCAAGGCACGAGATTCCTGCGCACAAGCGCGCCCTATGTTAGAGGATATCGGCGGCAACCACTTGGTCGCCTGCCCGTTTCACGCGGCAGAACATGTGTTAGCGGTGGGGGAATAGATGCGCTCTCTCGGCTTTCTCACTACTCTCGCTCTCTTTTTGGCAAAGGGCCCTGCTGGCGCGTTACCCGTAACCGAGACGCGTTGCGGCTGGCTGGAAAACCCAACACCGGCAAACTACTGGCTGACCGACGCGGATGGCACTTGGACGCTTAGCACGCAAGGGGGCTATCAGGCCGAAGGTTTCTTCGACTTGCCAGCATCAGATCTGGATTTTCAGGACCGATGGGTTTCGCCGTCCGGGCGATCCTACGGATATGGATGCGCCTGCGTTGATGGTGTCTTCAATGCAGAGACGGTGCAAGCAATCAAGGTCACGTCAGTTAATCCCCAAGACCTTGCGCAATGCCGTGCTGATCCAAACCTACCGTCAGAACCCGGCAACTGACATCAGGCAAGGCAAACCCACCGCGCGTATCGATCAGGATTGAATAGTTAGCCCGGTTTGACCCAGACGGTCAGCGGACCTACCGCTTGCCAGCCGAAGTTCAAAGCCTCTTTCAAGTCTTCACCGCGTTCATAGCCCACGACAGGACGGCCCTGCCCAAACTGCGCGCAAAGGGCAGTTGCCGGGTTGCGCGCGCCCTGCCCAAAGCAGTTCGATAAGCCCACACAGCCTTGGGACAGATTGGCAATCAACCCAGCGTCAAATCCGCGATCACATTTGCGGCCCCAAAGACGCACATCTGCACGGTCCAGAATACCATCCGGAAACTGGCGCTGGTCAGAAGGCGAGCTGGCATTCCAAGCCTCTTCCCACGCCGCCAGATCGGCTGTTGTTGTCACCTGTTCCCAGCGATCCGTCGGTGCACCAGCAGCGCCATCATACCACAGCCATTGTGCCGTAAACATCGGGACGAGCCCCAACCCGGTCAGATCATGCATGCCGGACCCGTCCTTCACCGCAAAACCCGGTTTATCCAATAGCGGTGTGATCAGCTCTTCGACAGCGGCACCGGGCACCAGGGTGGCCCAGCCATGGTAGGGCGGCGGTGGACCCATCGCACGAAACCCCTGCGCATCGCGAGTGTAGCGCAGATCGCGCAGGTCCCACATCATCGCATACCAATCCGCGTTGTTTTGTGCCGCCATCATCGCGCGAACAGCCTTCACGCTAGTAATCCCGTTCAAAGAACAGGCCGATCCCTGTTTCCCCGTCCTGATCCACGCTGCCCTTGGCCGTGATCTCATTGGTGATGTCGAGGTTGAGATTGATCTC
Source organism: Pseudomonadota bacterium (assembly GCA_038533095.1). GTDB lineage: Bacteria > Pseudomonadota > Alphaproteobacteria > Rhodobacterales > Rhodobacteraceae > Yoonia. The sequence goes on along the minus strand of JBCAZI010000011.1, from coordinate 23,732 downwards.
GGTATCCCCTTCGCTGGTCACAGTCACATCCGTATAGACGTTTTCAGACAAATAGGCACCGGCGCGCACGGCCGCGTTGCCTTCATCATCTGTGGTGACGTCAAAATCATCCAGACCTATGCTTTCGCGCAGATTGCCCAGCGTGCCACCACCCCGCCCCGCCAATGTGCTGATGGCCGAGGCAAGCTGGACCGCTTGCAAGGGGCTGATGCTTTGCAGATCGCGTCCAAAGATCAGTTGCGACAGGACCTCGTCCTGCGGCAGTTCAGGAACCGACGTAAACGTCACCTCTGGTTCGCCTGCGGGCCCTTCCACGATGATGCTGATCACTGTGCCCGTATCCGTTTCGGTCGTGGCCACCAGACGGATGAACGGATCAAAGTCACCTTGCAGGGTCGCTGTCCCCTCGCTCAACTGGAACCGCTGCTGCAGGATATCAATCCGGCCTCGGATCAGCTCAAACCGCCCAACGGGGATGACATTGTTGGATGAACCCCCAATAGTCAGACGCCCGCCCAGCTCGGCATCCAGACCGCGCCCGCGGATAAATATGCGCGATGGGGCGTTGATGACGATATCCAGCGGGAAGGCCGCGCCACCGCCGCCACTGCCGCGACTTTCGCTGCCATTGCCACCCAACAGCCCGGCACGCGCCAAGGTCTGCCGCACCGCTGCCGTTTCACCGACATGGGTCACATCCGGCAGATCGCCCAAAGAACTGATCGAGGATGAGGGCACCTGAATATCCGTTTGCCCCAACTCCAACCGGCCCCGAATGCGCGCGCCACCCTGCAGCGGGCCATTCAGGCTGATCGTGCCACCCACGCTGGATGAATAAAGCTCTGGGTCTTGCAGCACCACATCATCCAAGGTGACGATGATATCAGCCTGATTTGTACCCGTCAGCGCCACAGGTCCATTGATGCTGATACTGCCGCCGCTTTCAACGCGGGTACGCAGATCAATCTGCGCGTTGCCATTCGTCAGCCGCACCTGCCCGCCAATATCGGTCAGCGCCTCCCCCAGATTTGGCGCGGCCAGTCGCCCATCGCTAAACGTCACCTGCCCGCTGAGTGATGACAGCGCAGGCGGCCCGTTCACGTTCAGATCAAAATTCGCAAGCCCGCTCAGCCTGCGTGGATCAAGGGCGGCATTGGCCAGCGCCAGTGGCGCGCTGCCATCCACATCAATGGCCAGATTGCCGTCCTGGCCCACGTCACCCACGATTTCTGCGGCCAGTCCACCAGGGCCAGTGCCGGTCGCATCAATCCCCCAATTGCCATCTTCATCCAGTGACGCCGCACCGCGCGCCCGAATAGGCCCGCTGATCTGATCGGTCAGCACGCCAACATCGCGCAAACTGGCGTTAAAGCGGCCTTGGCCAAAGCCTGATGCGCCGTTCAGCGCACCCACGATGGAAACCTCACGCGTCGATACCTCCAGCGTGCGCACCGCCAAAACCTCATCTGCTAGACCGATGGTCGCGTTAATCCGGCCTGTGCCGGCCAACAACGGATCAACCGTTGGGTTGCCAATGCGCAGCCCTTCGCTGCGCAGGTTCACTTGGGTATCGAAGGCCGTAAGATCAGGCAGAATGCTGCCCGATGCCGTCAGATCAATACTTCCCCCAACAGGTTGCCCAATCAGCGTGGCGAATGTCGCCAGGTTGGCGACCTGTGCTGTCAGATCACCTGTTACTTCGCGCGCGTTTTGGGGCGAGGCGACACGCGCGTTCAGCTCCACCTCCGTGCCGGGTCCGACAACGCGCAGGTTGACATCTGTCGCGTCATCCTCTGCCGAGACAGCGCCCAAACCAAGGGTGATCGGCCCGCTCAGACTGGGTTCCAGCAAGGCCGCATCATTGATGCGGAACAACAGGTCCGCCGTGTTTGATCCGTCCAGCGATACATCCGCATCGCCAAGCAGTGACATCGCAGGGGTCTGCACTGAAAGGTCGGCGATCCTCACACGCGCCTGCGCCACGCGGGACACATCAGCCTTAAATGTCCCCTCACCATCCAGCAGCGGATCAATCCGAGCGATCCCCGTGACCAGATCCTGCGTCTCGCCTTCCAGACTAACGACAAAGCGTTGCCCATCGCCAAACAACACACCACTGGCATCGATATTCACAGCACCAGACAGGGGTTGCCGCACCAAAGCGGCATAGCGGCTTAGGTCGCGCACATCCGCAGACATCGCCGCGTTCACGGTTTGCCCGGTGTCTGATGGGTTGATCGTACCGCTGGTTTCAAAGGTTACGGCTGGTCCGGTGCCCTCCAGCGCAAAGGCAATGGTACCATCTGCGCGCTGGGTCACGTCGCCTGCAATGGCGGCAGGACCTGAGGTATCAGGCAAGACCAGCGCCACATCGCGCAGGCTGGCGTTCAGCTGCGCCTCAGCGCCCTCGCTGGTCAGATCAGCATTCGCGCGCAGGCTGGCAGCGTCCGTTTGCACACGCAGGTTTTCCAGCCGCGTCCCAGCGGTATCGCGCACCGCTGTGGCGGCGACTGTGCCGCGCCCGGCCAACACGCGATCCGCCTCGGCAATACCAACGGACAGATCATCGGTTTGGCCGGACAGCACAATGTTGAACAACCCATCCAAGGGGGTGACATCTGCCTGCACCGCGACCTCTGCACCGCCGCCAATCTGTTGTCCGATCAGGGTCGCAAAGCGTTCTAACCCGGCGATTTGGGCATTCAGGTTTGCAGTGGTGCGAAAGCCCGCATCGGGACCCGCAATCGTGGCCCGCGCCTGCGCTTCCAGCCCCGCGCCACTCAGGGTCAGGCGCGACACCTCGGTCACGCCGCCCTCTGCTCGCGTGGCGGCGAATGCGCCCCCGATCTCATTGCCAAAGGCCTCGGATGCGCCAGTATCGGCCAGTTGCAAACCTGTCGCCCCATAGGTCAGATCAGCGGTGACCATGCCCTCTTGCGCGCCTTCACCGGATCGCAGGATACCGCCGCCTGCCAAACGCAGCTCAGCAATGCCCAGTCCGGGGCGGTCGAAACCTTCCACTTTGATATCGGCGCGCCAGTCGTCTGACAGCGTTTCATCATAGGTGATGGCAAGGTCCATGCCATCGACAAAGGTCTTTGGGCCCGTCAGGGGCAGCAACACAGGTTCATTGCCCAAAGGCGTGATACCGCCCGTTAGATCAATCAGCGTGGGCCAACCCTGCGCCCCAATCTTCAGCGCACCGTTCAAGGATACGCGGCCTGCGTCCAGCGCAAGCTGCGGGATATCAATCCGCCCATCTGCGGTTTGCACGACTTCGGCCTGTAGGCTGGCATCATTGCCAAAAAACCCCTGATATTCCGGCGCAAACAAGGGCGAGATATCACCACCCAGATCAAGCGCGATCTGTTGTTCACCTTCCGCGTTCGTCAGCCCAAATCTGCCTGACAGCCGATCCGTCCCATCGGTCGCAAGCGCCAATGTCGCCTCATAATCGTCCAGCGGCGCATTGCCTGCGACCTCAAGCCGGATTGCGGGCCGACCCGGCAGATCAAGCACGCGGGCGGCGATACCATCGGCACCTTCTTCAAGGTTCAGCAACAAATCCAGCACGCGGGTGGCGTTAACAAAGCTGCCATTAATTTCGAACACGCCGGTCTTGTCGCCCAGCCGCGTCGCGGTGACATTCGCAGCACCCTCGCCGCCACCCAATTGCGCCGACCCGTTCAGCGACACGTCAATCGGTTCGCCCAGAAACACCTCGCCCAGTTCAACCCGGTCGATCCGCAATTCATCCAGTGACACGCTGACCGGCAATTCAGGCAGGGAAAATGGCTGTGCCTCAGGTGACGGACCAGTGTCTTCGGCAACAGGTGGGCGGGACACAACAATGCGCGCCGCACTCAGCTCTTGCACGTCAATGGCACCGCGCAGCAGGGCACCGCGGTTCCAGCTGAGCACGATATCTTCAAGTGTCAGCCAAACGCCATCGGCATCCGCCACCGTCAGCACATCTATCGTGGCTTCAGAACTCAGCGCACCTTCAAACCCCTGGATCGTCACCTCGCGGCTGACGCCGGACAGGTTTTCCTCGATTAACTCGGTCAGATAACCCTTATCTTCATCCTCCTGGGTCTGTGCCACTGCCACAACTGGGGCCAGACAGAGCGCGCCTATGATCAGAAACCGCTTCAAAACGCCTGTCCGATCCCGATGTAGACCTGCAAATCTTCGCCCGCATCATCCCCGCTGGCTTGCGTGCCCAGATCAAGGCGAATGGGGCCGATGCCTGTGCTATAGCGCAGGCCGATACCGGCACCGGCATGTGACCCTGCATCCTCGCCAGGGGTAGAGGTCGCGCCGACCTGACCGAAATCATAGAAACCAACCAGCGCGATATTATCGCGCACGGTATAGCGGGCCTCCAACTGCGCGCCAATAAAGGACGTACCGCCTGTTGTTACGGTCTCGCCACCATCAGTGCTCTCGATCCCCAGCGACTGGTAGGGTTGTCCGCGCACCGTGCCACCGCCGCCTGAATAAAACAGAAAATCAGCGGGTGCCTCTAACAGGCCGGCGCCCAGAATGCTGCCTACCTGCAAACGGCCGGCAAAGGTCAGCGCCTCGCTTTCGCCCACGGTCAGATAGGTGCGCGCATCCCCGAAAAGCCGCGTGCCGCTGATTTCACCATCCGTACTGATGAAAGGCGTCGCACTCAGATCAACGTAATACCCGCTGGTCGCATCTGTGGGTTCATCGCGCCGTTCCAATGTCGCATCAAGCGGCAGGGTCAGCAGCGTGAATTCGCGAGTTTCAAGCTCGGTTTCTTCGCGCGCGCGCAGAACGCCGACACCGGCACGCAGGGTCAGGTCATCGTTGATGATGCGCGAAAACCCGGTCTCGAACCCGATGGTGTCCAACAGGAACTCCGGCTCATCCTCGCGCGAAATTTCACCACTTAGGAAATATTCTGTATCCGGGCCAAACGTGGCAGGCCGTGTGAATGTGGCGCCCAAGGTATAGTCTACACCGCCGGTTTCCCCGGTAATCCCTGAAATCTCACCATCGACACGAAACCGCTCTGCCCCGCCCAGAAAGTTGCGATGCAGCCAAAAACTCGACAGCGTCAGCCCTTCGATCGTGGACAGCTCTATCCCGAAACCAAAACGTCGGGGTTTGCTTTCTGATAATTGTGCATTGATAGGCAAGGTATTATCTGGGCCGATTTCATTTGCCTCGCTCAGCGCGACGCTGGCAAAGGTGCCGGTCCGCCGTAAACGGCGTTCAGCGGCAGCAATCTCGGACGGGGCATAGACCGCACCTGTGGGCAAGCCAGCAATCTGGCGGATACGGTCATCACTTACATTGTCGCTGCCTGATACACTCAGCGTACCAAACCGCAGGCGGGGGCCGGTCTCCAGCGTGACATCCACATCCAGTCTGGCATCTGCATGCCGCGCGACAACCGACTGCCCCGCCACACGCGCCTTGGCATAACCCAGATCGCGCCAGCTGTTGATACTGGCCCGCACCGCCGATTGTATGCGGGCCGAACGCGCCGTATTGCGCGGACCTAGATCTTCCGCAACGATGGCCTGTGGTGGCAACGGCGCAATCTGCACATTGCCAAACCGAAACCGCGGCCCTGGCGTGACATCAATCACCACCCTTTCGATGGAAGTAGGGGCGGCCAGAGGCGCGATATTCGCGGCCTCAACCCCATCAACCGTGATCGAAATCTGGCCGCCGTAATAGCCTTGCGCATAAAGCGCTGTCAGCAAGCGCCGATAATCGGCGCGGGCCGCTGCGATGTAGTCCTGTGGAGCGGCATCATCTTCCAAGCTGCGCAGCAGCGAGGCATCATCAAGCGTGCCGCGCACAGCACCAGAATTCAGGCGCACCTCTTGCGCCGCAACAGGTGTGGCGCAAATAACTATCGCAGCACAGAGGCGTTTTAGCATTTTTAAAACAGCGCCTCCCACACCCTGTTACTTGATCCAGCATCCCTGGTTCCAAATCGGTTTATCCAAGCCATCTGGGATTTACCAATCACTTCGCACCCATGCGTCGTTTTTGTACTATGTCGCACCGGCACAAGCGTCTAGATTGCCCGCCATGAAAGACATAGCGCTACCACCACAAATGCCACTTCGCCCGCCATCAAGCGTGATGCGGTTACGCCGCATGGGGGCTGCTTTTCCAACAAGGCTGTCGTTCTTGCGCACGCTGATGCGGGCATTGGCCGCCGATAAGGTGGAAGTGAAGCGCCCGGTTTGGCAGATGGATGCCGCGGGCTTTGGCCATGCCGTCTATACGTTGCGCTTTGGTGGGTATGACTATGCGCTGGTCGCCGTTTCCACCGATCTGCCCCCCGAAATGCGCACCGACCGGGTGATCGCAACCGCCTGGGACACGGCCTATGTGCTTTATGACGGTATTCCGGATCAATCCGAGATTGACCGCATCGTCGCCAACGCTCCAAAACAAGAGGCGGCCCGCTATACCGCCCGTGATCTCGTCCTCAGCCGTGCAAATAAGTCGGTGCGCCTGTTCGATCACGTCATCGACGCGCTGAAAGCGGGCGGGCAACCCGACCCACAGAAAATCCGCGACACCGGCTATCTGATGCGCACCACCGCCGTTTACGGTAACGGCAAATTCGGCATCGCTGATCGCGGCCATATCGCCGACCGCCCCGGCATGGGCGGGCCTTTCATGGCGGAAATGCTGACCGTCTGGATGATCCGCGGCTTTACCCATGATCTGGCCGAACATGTGGGCGGTAACACCCTGTCGCGCGCAGCAAAACGCCACCTTGGGATCGGCAATTCCACCGGGCTGGGCATGGCACCCTTCCTCGTAAACCACCCTTTGTTGCTAGATGCCTGGATGTCGGTGCGCGAAACCTCCATCGCACGGGTGCGCGCGATTGAGCGTCTGGATGAAGATCAGATTGGGCGGATTTACGAACTCGTCATCCGTGCCGCGCAATATCTGGCCGAATGGAATGTGCCTGATCAAATCGCCGCTGACCGGATCGCAGTGATGCGCCGCGAATGGCCTGAATTTGCGGCAACCCTGACGCCAGAGGCGCTATCGGCCGAAAAGCCGATCCACACCATCATCACGCAAAGCGCACAATGGTCAGTCGACACACAAGAGCTGATTGCCGCGCTGATGCTGGAACCTTTTGGCGATCTGATCGACGGGCTAACCGACTGTATGGCCACCCCCTTCGTCCCGGAACTGGACCCGACGATGACCTGCGCTGATCTTGCGGCACTGATCGCCACGGACTGGGATTGGGCCTGCGATGTGGACTACGATGATCCCAGAGAATGCGCGCAATTCTGGTACGTGTCGGAAGAAAAGCTGGAGCCACGTTTGGGCAACCGGCATATAGAACCCGGTGCCGACTTGGAGTCACCACTTGATATCGGACGACAGGTCAAGGCGCTGTCCGCTGATCTGATGGGTGATGAAACCCCCATTGGTCAATTCCTCGCCCAATACCCCCAACACCGCGCCGGAGCCCGCCGCGTACAGTCACTGGCCCGCCACCCTTATGGTGAAATCCGCGATAATCTGATTGGCGCATCATGCCTGCCCATCGACATCCTACGCTGCAAACTGGCGTTCTTTGGCGCAGGGAAGTTCGACCCCAAATCCGACCGCTGGACGCGTATCACATTGGCCCAAGGCGCGCCCCTGTTCGATGAGTTGGACAATGCGGACGACTGGTGGCTGCCGGTGGCCAGCCTTTGATGCTATCGCTGAATGAAGTCGCGGGCATGGTGCAAAAGGCCGCGCGCGGTGCGGGCTTTCCGGTGGGCCATGCCGAAGACCTTGGGCGCGTCGCCTTGTTTCTGGCAGGGACCGGGGGCAGCGTGGCCCCGGTGACCGCCGCCTTGCAAGAACCGATCGGCCCAACCGATGTCCGATGGCAGGATGATCAGATCACCGTCGTCACAGGCCCCGCCGCCTTGATTGGCCCGATCATACGGGATGCATTTGCGATGGGGTGCACCACTGCTGTCTTGGCCAACATCAATCACGCCTCACTGGTCAGCGCCTTTCTGGCCCAATCTGGAATCGCGCAAAAATGGGACGGCAAGACCGTGACCGAAAGCGATACCACGGTGCTGCGACCCACAACCAGACCTGTCACAATCCCCGCGGATGACTGGCAGGTCTGGAGCGGATTGGCCGCCAAAACCTATGTTCCCGAGACCGAGGCCTCGCGGGTGTCAGGTGCGGGTGCCGGGCTGACCGACAACGACTAGGCGAATGGATCATCGGGGTAGGTCACCCCAGCCAGATACAGGCCATGCGGCGGCGATACTGGGCCGCAAGCGCTGCGATCCTTTGCAGCCAAGGCCCGGCCCATATCATCCGGTGTCCATGCGCCTGCACCAACGCGCTCTAACGTGCCCACAAAACTGCGTACCTGATTATGCAGGAAGGACCGCGCACGCACGTGAAAGCGGTACTCGACCCCAACCGCATGGGGCACAACCTCAACGCGCAGTTCGTCCAAGGTCTTCACCGGGCTTTTCGCCTGACAGATCGACGAACGGAAGGTCGTAAAATCATGGTTCCCAACCAATTGGTCCGCCCCAGCCTGCATGGCCTGCGCATCCAACGGATGGTTTACGCGCCACATCTGCCCCGCTTCGGACGTCAGCGGCGCACGGCGCGACATCAGCCGAAACAGATAACGCCGCTCAACTGCGTCAAACCGGGCGTGCCAATCATCATCCACCCGCGCGCAGTCTAAAATCGCCACCGGTGCGGGTTTCAAATGAAAATTGAGTGCCTCCGACAGCCGAAACGCGTCCCACTCCCGCGCCATATCGCAATGCGCTACCTGGCCCTTTGCATGCACACCTGCGTCGGTCCGCCCAGCGGCAGCAATCGTGTGGTCGCGCGGTTCCAGTTTGGCCAAAGCGGCTTCGATTGCACCTTGAACCGACGGCTGATCGTTCTGCCGCTGCCACCCGGCAAAGGGCGCGCCGTGGTATTCAACAAGAAGGGCATAACGGGGCATCCGCCCCGATTAGGGGGAGCATCGGGCAAAATCAATCCCTACACATCCGCGCATGCCGTCCCTATCTTGCCTTGGAAGCAGTGAAAGGGCCCGTTTTGGTCATCTCTACCATAGCCGACCAGATCACCCGCACGGTGGAAGGGGTCGGCGATACATTGACAGCACCCTTCACCGATCCAGTGATCCGGCTGGGCGTGACGGGTCTGTCGCGGGCAGGCAAGACGGTGTTTATCACCTCGCTTGTCGCCAATTTGATGGACCGGGGGCGGATGCCACAGCTAGAGGCGGCAGCGACGGGCGCCATCCGCACCGCCTATCTGCAGCCGCAGCCCGACGATACGGTCCCACGGTTCAATTATGAGGCCTATCTTGGCCAACTGACAGCACCTGAACCAAGCTGGCCCGATGGCACACGCCAAATCAGCGAATTGCGTCTTTCGCTTAGAGTGCAGCCCAGCGGCTTGCTCTCCGGCCTGTCCGGCCCGCGCACAGTGCATATCGACATCGTAGATTATCCGGGTGAGTGGCTGTTGGACCTTGGGCTGCTGGATCAAACCTATGCGGAATGGTCCGAAGCCGCTTTGTCACGCGCAAAAGGCAGGCCCGGGGGCGAAGATTATGTCACACGCGTCGCTGGTGTTGACCCCACCGTGCGGCTGGACGAACCCGAAGCACAAGTTCTGGCAGAACGCTTTACCGCGCATCTGCGCGAGGCGCGTGAAGCGGGGTTTTCTGACTGTTCCCCCGGACGGTTCCTTTTGCCTGGTGATCTGGCTGGATCGCCCGTGTTGACCTTCGCCCCACTGCCCAACACCCGCTATCCGCGCGGATCATTGGGGCGCGAGTTTGAGCGGCGCTTTGAAAGCTACAAACGCAATATCGTGCGGCCCTTCTTTCGCGATCACTTTGCCAAGATCGACCGGCAGATCGTGCTGGTCGATGTGCTGGGGGCGATCCACGGCGGCCCCGCGACGCTGGATGACCTGCGCAGCGCCATGGCGCGTATCCTTGGGGCGTTTCGGCCCGGCAAGAACGCGTTCCTGACGCGTATTTTCCAAGGGCGCAGGGTTGAAAAAATCCTCTTTGCTGCGACCAAAGCCGATCACCTGCACCATAGCCAACACCCGCAACTGACCGCGGTGACCGAGGCACTGTTGCGCGAGGCGAAGGATCGGGCAGACTTTGCAGGCGCACAAACCGGGGCCATGTCTATCGCGGCCCTGCGTACGACCGTTGAAGAGACGGTCGATTACAAAGACGGCCCACTGGACGTCGTGCGCGGGCGCTTGCTGGATACCAACAAACAAGCGGCCTTCTACCCCGGCAAACTGCCTGATGATCCCGCTCACCTGCTGGCCCCTGCGCGGGAAGGATCAGATACATGGCTGGACGCAGACTATAGCATCATGAATTTCGCACCAGCGCCACTGACCCGACGCCCCGGCGACGGGCCGCCGCATATTCGGTTGGATAAAGCTGCGCAGTTCCTGTTCGGAGATCGGTTATGAAACGCGGCCCGGTATTGATCGACCTTGAGGGCACCGAGGCGGCGCAACCCGACACAGCCCCAGCCGTGCAAGATGACATCGACGCGCCGCAAGGTGCCGCGATGCAGCAGGTCGCCGCCATCGCAACGCGGCGACCGTCGCGGCTGGCGCGATGGTTTTGGTCGATCACACTGACACTGGTTGGCTTTGTTGTCTCGTTGGCTGCATGGGATTACGTCACCGGTTTATTGGCACGCTCACCCATCCTCGGCGGGATCGCCACCACACTTGTCGGTCTTTTGCTACTGGTTTTGCTGATCATCGGCCTGCGCGAATTGGCGGCCTTTGGGAAGCTGCGCAAACTGGACAGCATCCAGCACAACGCGAAAGAGGCGCTAGACGCTTTGGACCTTGGCAAGGCACGTAGCGTCGTGGCCGATCTGACAGGGCTCTACGGGAACCGCGAAGATACGGCTTGGGGGCGGGCCGAGTTGAAATCACGGCAAGGCGATGTGCTGGATGCAGACGGGCTGCTTGGACTGGCAGAAACCACGCTGCTGACCCCGCTGGACGCCCGCGCCCAGCGCGAAGTGGAGGCAGCAGCCAGACAGGTGGCAACCGTCACCGCAATTGTGCCCCTGGCCCTGGCCGATCTGTTCACAGCGCTCACGGCCAACCTGCGGATGATCCAGCGGATAGCCGAGATTTATGGCGGACGGTCGGGCGCGTTGGGCAGTTGGCGGTTGACGCGCACAGTGTTGACGCATCTGGTGGCCACCGGGGCGGTTGCTGTCGGGGATGATCTGATCGGGTCCGTGGCCGGTGGCGGCGTGCTATCAAAAGTATCGCGCCGCTTCGGCGAAGGTGTGATCAACGGCGCGCTGACCGCCCGTGTCGGGGTGGCCGCGATTGAGGTCTGCCGCCCGCTGCCATTTCACGCGACAAAGAAACCTTCGGTCAGCGGATTGGTTGGGCGCGCAATGACAGGGCTGTTTGGCAAAGGCTAGGTCGTGTTGACGTTCATCCATCGTCACTGGCGCGAGAACCATTTCGCCTCTGGCGCGCTGGTTTGAGCGCGGCGATGTGGTTCATCGGCAAGCGAAAATCAGTGATGGCAGCGGCGAAATGGGCCGCGTCCGAAAGGATTTCGCCAAAATTGTCTATTGCGTCGTCAAATCCGCTTGAATGAACCCGTTCGTCCTGCGCGTAATTTCCTAGCACTGAACAATTTTGGACAGAAACCAGTGAGGATGGATGAACGTCAACACGACCTAATCCCGGCGCTTGGCCGACCCAACGGGCAGGCGCATATGCACCGCCAAACCGCCAAGCTCTGCATCCTTGGACAAAAGGATTTTCCCGCCATAAGCGTGGATCAGATCATGCGCAATCGCAAGGCCAAGACCGGTACCGGGCTTGGATGTATCCAACCGCTGGCCGCTTTGGGTTGCCTTTGCGATCTCATCTTGGGGAATGCCAGGGCCATCATCCGTGATGGTGATTATGATCTTGCCATCGGCAGTCTCATTCGCCTCTAGCCTGACTTGCGTCTCTGCCCATTTCAGCGCGTTATCCAGAAGGTTGCCCATGACCTCTTCAAAATCGCTTTGGTCCATGCGGACCAAAAGCCCCTCTTCATAATCGGCGGTGAAACTCTTGCCTTCATTGCGGGCCAGCGCGTTGAACGCCCGCTCCATCCGACCTAATGCGGTATCAAGCTCAGTCGCGACGCCAACCGTGGCATCAGTGCCATCAGCCCGCATCCGGGCAAAAGACCGCTTCAACTGGGCATCCAGCCGGTCCAGCGCATCGACAGCCTCTTGCATATCGGCGCCTTGCATCATCAGATTGTCCAGCTCGTTGCGCATGATGGCCGATGGGGTCTTGATCGCATGGGCAAGGTCAGCAGCCTGACGGCGTGAGCGGCGCATGATATCGCGGTTGCGTTCCATCAGCGTGTTGATGTCATTGACCAGCGGGGCCACTTCAATGGGGTAGCTTTGCACTTCTAACCCGTCTTCCTGCTCCCACCGCCCGGACACATCCTTGCGCAACTTATTGAGGGGTTGCAGCACGACGGCCACCTGGGTCAACCCACCCAGAACGCCGATGAAAGACACGAAGGCAAAGGCCGTCAGCAAGGTATTGCGCAGCACCACCTGATCTTCCTCAAAACTGCGCAAGGAAGAGGCAACCTGTACATACCACATCACATCATCGCGCACCGGCACCCATTGACCAATGGCAAACACGGCCTCGCCATTTGGCCCGTCGAATTCGCTGCGCAAAGGCTCTTCTGACCGTCGCAGCGGACGCGGCAGGCGCTCACCATCCAAAGAAGGCGATGAAATCAACGCGCCAGTATCTGTTTCAACCTGCCAGTACTGCCCGGAAAAAGGCACCTGATAAACCAGATCGCCAATGGCAAGCACCAGATCATCTGGCGCATCGCTGTTGTTGGTCACAGCCACAACGGCCTGCGCATGGCGCGTTTCCAGCACCTCGACAAAACGCGCCTGCGTTTGTGATGCCAGGTAGGACGACACACCCGTCAGCCCAAGCACGATAATGGCGACAGCCCATAGGATGCCACCCGTCACCGCACGGGCGCGCAACGATGTCATACGGTTGCTTTGATCACGTAACCCCGGCCGCGCACGGTCTCGATCAGGTCACTGCCCAGTTTCTTGCGCAAGCGGTTCACAAAGACCGCAATCGTGTTGGAATCGCGATCTCCTTCGTGCTGATAAATATGATCAGACAATTCGTTGCGCGACACTAGGCGGCCAGAGTTGTGGAAAAGATAAGACAGCACGGCAATTTCCTGCGAGGTCAGGTTCATCGAAACACCGTCGACCATAACCTGATTGGTGCGCGTATCAAACGTGACATTATCTTTGGAAAAGACCGGTGTCGCTTTGCCAGCCTTGCGGCGGATCAAGGCACGCACACGGGCCGACAGTTCTGCCATGTGAAACGGCTTGGTCAGGTAGTCGTCAGCGCCCGCATCCAGACCATCCACACGGTCAGTCCAGTCATTGCGCGCCGTCAGAATCAGAATAGACGTGTCATTGCCACCGCTGCGCAGATTTTTCAGCACGGTCAGCCCGTCCCGAATAGGCAGGCCAAGGTCCAGAATAATCACATCATAGGGTTCAGTTTCACCAAGATACTGTGCTTCAGCCCCATCGACGGCAACGTCGACGGTCAGCCCTTCGGACATCAGTGTTTTCTTTAGTTGGCTGGCGAGCACAGGCTCGTCTTCGGCAATCAAAATACGCATGAGCTTCGGCTATCCTGATCAGGTGGCAAAATTTTGACAAATATACGACGGTACACAGCTTGAATTTGTTCATCAAAAGGCCGCCGAACAAGGTATTTCAAGATTGAATTGACAGAAATTGAACGAACGTTCATTTTCTGAAAGCCATGCTGAACCACTATCCAACGCTTGCGCAGACACGCGACAATTTCCGCTGGGATATCCCTGCGTATTACAACATCGGCGTGGATATCTGCGACAAACACGCGGGCCAGGTGCCGGATCAATGCGCGATTGTCGACGTGGGTGTCGACGGGCAGGCGACAGAATACAGCTTTGCGCAGCTGCGGGACCGGTCCAATCAACTGGCCAATGCGCTGTCGCAGACATGCACCCCCGGCGATCGTATTGCTGTCCTGCTGCCGCAGTGTTTTGAAACCGCTGTTGCACATGCAGCGATCACCAAAATGGGCTGTATTGCGCTGCCGCTTTTCACGCTTTTCGGGCCAGAGGCGCTGCTGCACAGGTTGAAAGACTCCGGTGCAAATACGTTGATTGCAAACGCAGCTAGCGCGGATCTCATCGCGCGTATCAGGCCACAACTCCCTGATCTGAAACGTGTTATCTGCATTGATGGGGCGCCGTCGGGGGCAGAGGATTTCACCGCTCTTTGCGACAGTCACCCCACCGATTTCACACCACATCGTACCCGCGCCGATGACCCTGCCATCCTGATCTACACCTCTGGCACCACCGGCGCACCCAAAGGGGCCTTGCACGCCCATCGCGTCTTGCTAGGCCACCTGCCCGGCGTCGAGATGAGCCATGATTTCTTTCCCCAACCCGGCGATAAAATCTGGACACCTGCCGATTGGGCCTGGATCGGTGGCCTACTGGATGTGCTGATGCCTGCCCTGCATCACGGCGTGCCTGTCGTCGCTTGTCGTTTTCGCAAGTTCACCGCAAAAGCCGCCTTTGACCTGATCCGCGATCATGGGATTACCAACGCGTTTCTGCCGCCAACGGCGCTGAAACTCATGCGACTGGAAAAACCCGATACCCCCGTCCCAATGCGGTCCGTCGCCAGCGGGGGCGAGACGTTGGGCAAAGAGCTGATCGCATGGGGCCAGCAGGTCTTTGGCACAACAATCAACGAATTTTACGGCCAGACCGAATGCAATATGATCGTGTCCTCCTGCGCCGCCCTGGAGCCGGCAGAACCAGGTGTTATGGGCTTTGGCGTGCCGGGGCATGATGTCGATGTGATTGATGAGCAGAACAACAGCATCTGCGCGATAGGCGAAGAAGGCAGTATCGCCGTACGCGCACCTGATCCGGTGATGTTTCTGCAGTATTGGAACATGCCCGAGGCGACAGCCCAGAAATTCACCAAGGTCGCAGACGATGCATGGCTACTGACAGGCGACAAGGGCTGCAAAACACCTAGCGGCCGTATCCAGTTCATTGGACGCGATGATGATATCATCAGCTCTGGCGGTTACCGCATCGGCCCGGCCGAGATTGAGGATTGCCTGATAACCCACCCAGCCGTGCAATTGGCAGGCGTGGTTGGCAAACCCGATCCCATCCGCGGATCGGTGGTGGCCGCCTATATTCAACTGTCCGAAGGGCATACCGGCTCAGATGAACTGGCCGCCGATATCGCCACCCATGTGAAAAGCAAACTCGCCGCCTATGAATTCCCCCGTGTCGTGCGCTTTATCGATGACATGCCAATGACCACGACCGGAAAAATCATTCGCGCCAACCTGCGGGCGCGCGCAGAAAAGGAAGCTGAAGATGAGCAATGATGGCGTCCTCACCCATATCGAAAACGGGGTTGCGACGGTCACCCTGAACCGCCCCGACCAGCGCAATGCCATCAATCCAAAGGTCTGTGACGCGATGCGCGCGGCCTTTGATCAGGTCGAAGCTGATCCCGATGTGCGCACGGCCATCCTGACCGGGGCAGGCAAACTGTTTTGCGCGGGCATGGACCTTAAGGCGTTCGCAGGCGGCGCCGGTGATACGATCCTTTTTGGAAAATATGGCTTTGGCGGTTTCGTCAAACGGCCCCGGACCAAACCTGTCATCGCCGTCGTCGAAGGTGCCGCCCTTGCAGGCGGGTTCGAGATGATGCTGGCCTGCGATATGGTCGTCGCCGGAGACTCGGCCCAATTTGCCTTGCCAGAGGTCCGCATCGGCCTGATCCCCGGTGCCGGTGGGGCGGTGCGCTTACCTGTCTCGATCCCACGTGTGCGGGCCAATGAAATCTTGCTGACGGGCAAACCCTTTGGCGCAGCGGAGGCCGCCCAATGGGGCGTGATCAATCATGTCGTGGCCGACGGTGACGCGTTGAAAACCGCGCAAGCAATCGCCGCTGATATCGCCACAAACGCCCCGCTTGCCGTGCAGCATACGCTGGCCATCGCCAACCGCGCACATGCTGCCAACGATGCAGCCCATTGGCCAGAAAATGACAGGCTGATTGCCGAAATCGGACAAAGCGCAGACGCCGCCGAAGGCGCGCGCGCCTTCATCGAAAAGCGCGCACCGGTCTGGCTGGGCAAATGACGCCACGCCCAATTTGACTTCCCACCACGGCCTGCAAAGATGGCTGCAAGGGGGAGTGTTCTTATGCAAAGCGATGTCGTCATTATCGGGGCGGGTCTGGCAGGCCTTGTAGCCGCGAACGAATTGGTTGAACGCGGCAAGACCGTCACCATCCTTGATCAGGAAGGACGACAGAACCTCGGCGGTCAGGCGTTCTGGTCCCTTGGTGGGCTTTGCATGATCGACACGCCGGAACAGCGGCGGATGCGGGTGAAAGATAGCATCGCGCTGGCAACGAATGACTGGATGGGGTCTGCGCAATTCGACCGCCCGGAAGATCACTGGCCACGTGAATGGGCGCAGGCTTATCTGGAGTTTGCCGCAGGCGAAATGCGGCCATGGCTCTATCAGCTCGGCATGCGCTGGTTCCCGGTTGTGGGCTGGGCCGAACGCGGCGGCAGTTTTGCCAATGGTCATGGCAACTCATTGCCGCGTTTCCACATCACTTGGGGCACCGGCCCAGGTGTGTTGCGCCCGTTCGAAGAACGTGTGCTGGAGGCCGAAAAGCAAGGCAAAGTCAGTTTCGGTTTCCGCCACCGTGTGACCGGTTTTGATATCACAAATGGCAAGATTGCGGGCGTCACCGGCGATATCCTCGCCTCTGATGATGCCGTCCGCGGTGCCGCGACGAACCGTGATGTAATCGATAGTTTCGATATCCGGGCGGATCAGGTGATCGTCACCTCAGGCGGCATTGGTGGCAATTTCGATCTGGTACGGCGCAATTGGGATGCATCCAAATCGGGGCCTTTGCCCGACAAGATGGTGTCTGGCGTGCCCGAGCACGTGGATGGCCTGCTGCTTGATATCGTGAAAGACGCTGGCGCCGAGCTGATCAACACCGATCGCATGTGGCACTATACCGAAGGCGTGCAAAACTGGGATCCGATCTGGCCGCACCACGGCATCCGCATTCTGCCGGGGCCATCGTCGATGTGGTTCGATGCGACAGGTGATAGGCTGCCCGCGCCTTGCATGCCGGGCTTTGATACGATGTCGACCCTGCATGAGATTTGCAGGCGGGGGTATGACCATACGTGGTTCGTGCTGACCCAGAAGATCATCGAAAAGGAATTCGCGCTGTCCGGGTCCGAACAGAACTTTGATCTGACGGAAGGCGGCTGGAAAGATGTGCTGAAAGCGCGCCTAGGAAAAGGGGCCACTCCGGCGGTTGAGGCATTCAAGGAAAAGGGCGAGGACTTCGTCGTCGCCAATGATTTTGACACGCTGGTTGCAGGGATGAACCAACTGGGTGGCAATCTGATTGACCAGGGCAAACTGCGCGCACAGATCGAGGCGCGCGATGCGCAGATGGACAACCCATTCACCAAAGATGCGCAGGTCACGGCCATACATACCGCGCGGAACTATCTGGGCGACAAACTGATCCGCACCGCCAAACCGCATAAGATACTGGACCCCAGCAAAGGGCCACTGATCGCGGTGAAACTGCATGTGGTCACACGCAAAACACTGGGCGGGATTCACACTGATCTGGATGCGCGTGTATTTGCCCCCGGTGGGCAGACCCTTGATGGGCTTTACGCAGCGGGTGAAGCCGCTGGGTTTGGCGGCGGCGGCTATCATGGCAACAACGCGCTGGAAGGGACGTTTCTGGGCGGCTGCATCCACTCTGGCAGGCGGGCCGGGCGCGCGGCTGGCTAACCACCTGCTGGATTGCGCGGGTGCGACACTCTGACACTTTCGCCACAGTCTGAATATACGCGCAATGCGGGCTTGGAAGCCTGTTCAACACGCATATAGTGTATCCGTTACGCGATCAGGTGATTTTTATGAGCGACCCCAGTACGGCGAATGTGGCCACCCAAGCGGGTGAGCGTCGACAGATCACAGCCGTATTCATGGATATCGTTGGGTTCAGTACGATTGCCAGCACAACAGACCCCGAAGACTTGCAAGAGTGGTTAGAGGAATTCTATGCGCAGGCGCGCGGGGTTGTGAATGCGCATGATGGAGAGGTCACCGAATACCTTGGCGACGGCATTGTCGCCCTCTTCGGTCTGCACCGCGCGGATGAGCTTGCGGCATCCAAGGCCGTGCGCGCCGCAATGGCAGCGCTTGAAACGATCGATACAGGCAAACGCACAGGGACCCCCTTGCAACTGCGGATCGGAATTGCAACAGGCGATGCCGCCGTGCGCGCACCTGATGCGCATAGCAGCGGTCCGCGCGCAACAGGTGCCGTCACAACCCTTGCGCAGCGTATTCAGGAACGCGCCGCACCCGGCACCGTCATGATCGCGCAAAATACGCAAGCCTTGCTGCGCGGCCGGATTGCCACGGAAGAATACGCTGGTGAAAACCTACGTGGTTTTGCCGAAACCCAGTCGCTGTTCCGGCCCTTAACGGACCATCCGGTCGTTCAACCCGCAAAGGATGTCTTTGTCGGGCGTGTGGGCGTGTTGCAGCGCATCCGCAACGCGGACAATGCCACGCTTTTGGTCGGTCCGGCCGGTATCGGAAAAACCGCTGTTGCCCAGCAACTGGCGATCGAGGCTGCCGCAACAACATTCATTGTCGCCGATATGGTGCATACGCGGGCCAGCTATCAGCCATTCACCCGTTGGATACAGCGTCAAACAGGGCGCAACCTGCCAGAGTTTTCAGACCTGACCATGTGCTTTCCATCGCTGGGGGACAAAGCCCAGCAAGCGCTGGCGTTGATCTTGGGTTTGCCGGAAGGACAACCGCTGCTGACCGAACGCAGTAACCTTGCCCTTAAGCCATTGATCGAAGACAGCATTTGGCAGGCCATGCAAGCCGTGCAGCCAACTGGGCTGCTGGTCTTTGAAGACCTGCATTGGTTTGACAATGCAAGCCTGAGTGTCCTGGCCCATATTCTGCAAAGCAAAGCGGCGCAAAGTTACAAACTGTTGATCACCAGCCGCGAGGGCGAGCGCGTTGACGCAATGTTAGAGATGGCCGCGCTGCATACTATCCGGCTTGGCCCGCTCAGCAGCGGTGAAGCAACGCAAATGCTAAACGCGCTCTCCGCTGGCAAGATCGCCCCGCATCAACGGTCCAACGTCATTGACCATGCCGCAGGCATTCCGCTGTTTATCGAACAGCTGTTTCAACGCGATGAGGCGCAATCAAGACATCGCCGCGATATACCGGGGTCTTTGAAGGACTTGTTGGCTGAGCAGATCGACATGACCGGCGCTGCAAAACCGGTGTTGCAATGCGCTGCTGTCATTGGTCAGCAGTTTGATCGTGCGATGCTCGACGCGCTTGCAACGCAGCATGGTCCGTTAGGCCCCCATCTTGAAGCAGCACAAAAGCAAGGCGTATTGCATCAGGTCGACGATGATACGTGGCGCTTTGCCCACGCGCTTTTGCGAAACGCCTGTTACGACGGCATGCTGCGGTCGACGCGGAAAGAGCTTCATGCGCAAATGGCAACTCACCTGCAACAAAATCATGCCGATGCGGTCAAACGGAACCCCGCCCTTCTGACCGAACACCTCAGCCTGTCACAGCAGCACATCCCGGCCATTCAGAACTATCTGTCCGTCAGCAAATGGGCGCTGTTTCAGGGTGCTTTTGCCGATGCTGAAAACCATGTGCTGGCAGCCATCACACTCTGCAACGAAGCCCCCCAAGATGTAGAAACTGAAGCGCTTGAAATCGCCTGCTACACGGCACTTGGATCCATACGGATGCAAACCCAGGGCTTTATGGCGACCCCCGTGAAAGAAGCCTTTGACAAAGTAGCGCAGCTTTCTCGTGGGCAGCGCGGCTATTCAGCAGCCAATGGGCCTGCATTTTACGGCAGTTTCTCACACGCCCTGATCTTAGCCGACAAACCCGCCGCCGACCAATTCAGCGACTTGCTGCGCGAAACAGCAGCCAATGATCCTGCTGGCGACCCCAACAGTGAATTGCGCCTGGCATCCCTGAATGTCGACACATCATTGCATTTCTATACCGGGCAGTTTGATCAAGCATCGGGCGCATTTCACAAACTGCGTGACCACTATGATATCGCCCGACATGGCGCGATGATTGCCAATTATGGGGCCGATACCTATGCGGCCGCGCAAATGTTCGAAGGGGCCGCGCGCGCCATCTGTGGCGATGCGCATCTTGTCCCCGATCTGATTGCCGAAACAGACGCGCACCAAGACCGGCTGAACATTCCGGTGATGCAGCCATGGGCGCTGATCTGGGGTGCGGTGCCACTTTACTATGCCGGCCAGCTAGACGCGGCAATCGCAAGGGTGCGTCGCGGCCTGAAGGTGGCAGACCAACAAACGGCTGCATTCTGGCAGGTCACCGGTGCCGCTTGGCTGAACGTCATGGACACATCCGAAACCTACAAGGCGGAAGGGTTGGAAGGGTTTTCAACTGTCATCAAATCGCATGATGCGATGGGCGCGAATATTGGCTTGCCGTATTTTCGTGCGCATTATGCAACCGCCTTGGCCAAACATGATCTGTTGGAAGATGCCTATCAGGTCTCGTTGCAGGCGATCCGCGAAAACCAAACAAATGGTCTGCACTGCTGGTACGCGGAGGTTCTGCGACTGCACGCCCGTATCTGCGCGCAACGCGGTGCCTTGGAAGGGGCCGCGCGGTTCCGCAAAAAGGCCGCAGCGATGTCTGAGGCGCAAAATGCGCTCTTGTGGTTGTTGCGTGTTCGGTTAGATCAGCATAGCGCAGGCGAGATTAACGACGCGAAACTGCGCCATGTGCTTTACCGCTTTGATGTGGCTGCGATCACGCCCGAACAGACTACCGCCCAGAAAAGATTGACCCTCGGATGACACCGCAGAAATTACTTAGCTACGATCTGCCTTTGTTTGAGGGGATCAAACCTGTGGATTTGGCGCATATCACCTTGGATGTTAACGAGCAGACCCTTCAACCGTGGCAAACCATTTTTGATCAGGAAGACACATCTTGCGATCTGTATTTTCTGCTGTCTGGCGCGCTTTTGGCAGTCTTCTGGACCACGCAGGGGCGCGAAATTGTTTTTTCACGCTTTCCGGTGGGTGCGTATTTTGGTGAATTGGCAGCCTTTGACGGCACACCCCGATCGCTGGCCGTGGTTGCCAAGACGGATGCAAAGGTGCTGTCAATGTCGCGCCAAAGCTTCTTACAGATGTTCAATGAAGTCCCCGTGCTGCGGGAACGGATCACCCATAATCTGGTAAACCGTATCCGCACGTTGACCCGGCGCAATATGGAAATGACCACGCTGACCGTGCAACAGCGCGTTGGTAAGTATCTGCTGCGACTGGCCGCCGAAAACGGCAAATTGACACGAGGTGCCGTGATCGAAGATGCGCCGACACATGCCGAAATTGCAGGATCCATTGGCGCCAACCGGGAAATGGTCAGCCGGTCCATTAGCAAACTGGCCAAGCAAGGTGTGATCAAATCGGCACGCCAACGGATCGAGATTCTTGACCCCGAAGCGCTGTCAAAAGACCTCGCCTAATTTTAATCCCATTTTCATCATTTTCGTCAAAACTCAGCCACGATCGCAGCGTATCTCTGCGGCAATAAAAAAACTGAGGCAGAAAAAATGACACGTATTTTTGGTATCTTAGGCGGTGAAGTCACAATGATGCTGGTCGGCGGAACAGCCGGTCTGGCGTTTTTGATCTTTAGCTAGGGAAGATGGCAACAGGCCTGGTCAGCACCGCTGCACAAGGTGGTGGGCGGCACCCGTAACCTTGCCCAAATCCGACACTGTAAAAGATTTCCCTTGGGTCAAATGCAACCCTTGGGTTAAACCACGCTCATTCGATGACGAATCAAGGAGACTGCAATGATAAGAAAGGTCCTACTCCCCCGCTGGTGCTAGACGCCGCGTTGCAGTGCTGTGGCACCTATGGGTGCCGCGCAAATACCTCCTACAGATTTCCGATCGGATACTTCCATGCATCCCCCGTTCTTTATTGTCGATCACAAGATCGGCCCCGATATTCATCACTATGGTGACAGCAAACCTGTCATGCGGCGCAGCTTGCCTGAACGGTTGTCCTTGCGGCCCAGCGCAGCTGGCTGGCCACCCGTGCCGCTGTCACCGGGCGCGTTCACGGACAATGGCGCATTGCAATTGCCCAGTGGTGCCATGCTGCCCGGCCCTGCCACCTTGCGGGTTGTGCCGCCGCCGCAGCGGACTTGGCGTGACGTGATCGGCCGTTTGCTGATCCGGACCGGCCAACGCCTGATCCTTGAAAACCGCGTCTGAGGGAATTGACCCTCAGCGCGGAACCCTTACCTGTAAGGCGTACCCGCCAAGCAAAGGATAACCTATGGTCTTTCGCATCGCCGCAACTGCATTCTTCGCATTCACCGCGCTGCCGGCGGCGGCGGTCTGTGTCGGCGAAAGCTATCTGGACAACATGAGCGCGGATCAACAGGCACAACTCTCTGCCGCTGTCGCGGACATGCCCTATGCCGAGGGGCTGATCTGGACGGCCACCAAAGATGATGCGGCGATCACCGTTGTAGGCACGATGCACATTTATGACCCAAGGCTTGAAGACATACGCGCAGGTTTGACCGATACGGTCGCCAACGCCGATCTGGTCATGCTGGAAGCAACACCCGAGGAAGAGGCAAAGCTGCAAGAACTGATCACCACGGACCCCGGCCGCCTGTTCATCGTCGACGGCCCCACACTCCCTGAATTACTGGACGAAGACACCTGGCAGTTGATTGCATCGGCAGCCACCGAACGGGGTATCCCATCCTTTATGGCCGCGAAGATGCAGCCTTGGTACCTGTCACTGACTCTTGCCGTGCCGGCCTGCGCGATGTCAGATATGTTGCAGGGTGTACGCGGCCTTGACCATATGATCATCGAAGATGCCCAGTCCGCGGGCGTGCCCATGCAAGCGGTTGAGCCTTTCACGACGCTGTTTGATCTGTTCAAGGACGACAGCTTTGACGAACAGGTCGATATGCTGCGCGTCAGCATGCTGGTCCCTGAATTGCAGGAACGGATGTTTGTCGCGATGCTGGACCGCTACTTTGCCGAAGACATTGGGCGCCTGTGGGAAATGTCGCGGATCGCGACCCAGGATGTCCCCGACCTCGACCCGGCAGAGGCGAATGCCATGTTTGACGAGATGGAACAATCCTTACTGATCACACGCAACCGCAATTGGATCCCTGTGATTGAGCAGGCTGCAACCATGCATGACGATATCGTGCTGGCCGTTGGCGCAGGTCACCTGATTGGTGATGAAGGGGTTTTGCAATTGCTGGAAAACAACGGTTGGACGCTGACGCGCGGGAATTGAGACCGGCAAAGGAATTTCCAGAAATTCCTTTTGTGGCACCAATAATTTTCGTCGAAAATTATTGGTTTAAACATCACCATAGT
>JBCAZI010000010.1:0-55917 GCA_038533095.1 Pseudomonadota bacterium | reverse complement strand
GGGTGACGAGAAAGACGTCGAAGTCACCTTCCCTGAGGATTATCAGGCCGAAGCGCTTGCTGGTAAAAAAGCTGTGTTTTCTTGCACCATCAAAGAAGTCAAAGGGCCCAAGAAGCCCAAGATGGATGATGAGCTGGCCAAGAAATTTGGTGCCGAAGATCTGGATGCTTTGAGAGCGCAGATCACGGAACGTCTGGAAGCGGAATACACCGGCGCGTCACGTGCGGTTGCCAAGCGCGCGCTGCTTGATGCGTTGGACAAGAAAGTGAAATTTGATCTGCCAGCGTCTTTGGTGGAAGCGGAATCGAACCAGATTGCGCATCAGCTGTGGCACGAGGAAAACCCAGAGGTCGAGGACCATGATCACCCAGAGATCAAACCGACCAAAGAACACACCAAACTGGCCGAGCGTCGCGTCAAGCTGGGCTTGCTGTTGGCTGATATCGGTCAGAAGGCTGACGTGAAGGTTTCCGATCAGGAAATGACCCAGGCGATCATGAACCAGGCCCGTCAGTATCCGGGTCAGGAACGCCAGTTCTTTGAATTCGTTCAGCAGAACGCGCAATTCCGCCAGCAGCTGCAAGCGCCGCTGTTTGAAGATAAGGTTGTCGACCACATCTTTGAGCAGGCAGCGATGAAGGACAAAGAGGTCAGCAAGGATGACCTGCAGAAGGCTGTTGAGAAGCTGGAAGAAGAATAAGCTCTCACATCGTTTCTTATTGAAAAAGGCGCCCGGTTGGGCGCCTTTTTTTGTTTGCTCTGGCATGCGTCGCCTACATCTCGATCCGGAACAGCGCAAAGCCGGTATCGCTGGTTCCTGCCGGTGTGATCGTCATGCCTGCCACGCTGTCGGCATAGGCCGCACCGGCTGGCCCCGTTTCAAACATCAGCGATGTGCCGGGCAGGGGTGCGAAGGACCAATTGGCGTCGGCTTTCGGGTCAACTGTTCCCTGATCGACGATGTAGCGCACGATCACGTCGCGGTTGGTGTCCGGCCCTTCAAATACGATGGTATCGCCCAACGCACCTGGAAAACTGCCGCCGCCAGTGGCGCGATAGTTGTTTGTTGCGATAATGAACTCTTGTTCCGGGTCCACGGGTTGCCCCTCAAACTGCAAGTTTACAATGCGGTTCGCATCCGGGTTGATCACCGCGCCCTCGCGATCAAACTTTGACGGCTGGGTCAGATCAATCTGATAGGTCACCCCATCCATGACATCAAAGTTGTAGCTGGGGAAGTCAGGGTTCAGCAGGATGGCATCGGTCGCACCTGCCTCGACCTGATTGAACATACCGGCAGAACGTTCCAACCAATCTTTCACCTGAGCCCCAGTGACCTTCACCGCGCGCACTGTGTTGGGGTAGAGGTATAGGTCAGCGACGTTCTTGATGGCGACATCACCGACAGGGACATCGGTGAAATACTCTGGCCCGCCACGACCACCCGCCTTGAACGGTGCGGCGGCTGACAGGATGGGTAGCCCTTCATAGGCGGTGCCGGTCAGTTGGTCGGCGATGTACCAGCGCTGTGCGTTGGAGACGATTTGCACGGATGGATCATCGGCGACCAAAGCAAAATAGCTATGCAGCGGTGCTGCGGTTTTGCCCACGGCTGTGCGTACATAGGCTAGTGTTTCTTCGTGCACGTCTTGCACGGATGCCAGGACCGGGGCGAAATCTGCGACCAATGGCGTCACGCTGCGGTCTTCTTCGCGCCGTGAAATGGGGCGTGCTTCTGATGTGTGGGACAGGACGCGCCAGCCGGAACCATCGCGTTCCAGCAGCAGATCGACCAGCCCCATATGGCTGCCCCAGAAGCCACCCATGACACCGGGTTTGCCGCCAATGGTGCCAGCGGCCGTGTCGACACCTGCCCAGTCGTCATAGTTGGACGATGGGAACACGAGGTGGCTATGACCTGTCAGGATCGCATCGATCCCATCAACTGCGGCAAGCGGGATCGCTGCGTTTTCCATTCCGTCTTCGGCATTGGCGTTGCCGATGCCCGAGTGGCAGAGGGCTACGATGATGTCTGCCCCTTCCTCTTTCATTTGCGGTACATAGGCGCGGGCGCTTTCAATGATGTCGCGCGCTTGCACGTTGCCTTCCAGATGCTTGCGGTCCCAGTTCATGATCTGGGGCGGAACAAAGCCGATCAGCCCGATCTTGATGGGGGCGGCAATGCCATCGCCATCAGTGATCTGACGCTCAAGGATCGTGTAGGGCGGGACCAAAGTAGTATCGACGGTTGGTGACGCGCCCATCTCTTTGACCACATTGGCCGAAACGATGGGGAAGGCCGCGCCAGCAACAGATTTCATCAGGAATGAAACACCATAGTTGAATTCGTGATTGCCCAATGTGGATGCGTCAAACCCCAGCGTGTTCATCGCGGTGATGACCGGGTGCATATCGCCTTCTTTCATGCCCCGCTCATAGGCGATGTAATCGCCCATCGGGTTGCCTTGCAAGAAATCGCCATTGTCGAGCAGCAGTGAATTGGTGCTTTCGGCCCGCACATCTTCGATGATGCTGGCGGTGCGGGATAGGCCCACGGTGTCGACAGGCCGGTCTGCGTAATAGTCATAGGGAAAGACATGCACGTGCAGATCTGTTGTTTCCATAAGCCGCAAATGCGCTTGGCCCGTGGCCGCGTTGACGGAAAACGGGTGCAGTGCGACAAGCCCGGCAGACCCTGCGATAAAATGACGACGATTTAAGCGTAGTGACATTTGAAACCCCCAAGTTTGAATGATGCTGTCAGTAAACGCCTGCATCAGAGATGTGACAAGGGCGTGTCACCAAACCGGGGTTCGCATCGGCGGTCGGGGGCCTACCGATGCATCACGTCATTCATCGTAAAGCCGGTTTTCCTCGTTATGTTTCAGCCGTGCTTCGATTTCATCTTTGCTCAGCCCATTTTGGGTTTGTGCAAACAGTGCCTCGCCGTAAGTGGGTAACCCATCCACGGGAGCAGCCTGATCTGGTGCCCAAAGTTTGGACCGGATGATCGCCTTGCCGCAGTGATAGAAGGCTTCCTCAACGTGCACGACGATGGCGAATTCTGGCACACGTCCTTGGATGGCCATGGTTTCGCGCAAGGGGGGGTCGCGCACAATTTGCGCGCTGCCATTAACCCGCACCACTTCGTTGCGGTTGGGCACGAAGAAGATTAGGCCGATACGCCCCGTCTGTAGGATGTTTTGAAAGCTGTCGAAGCGGTGATTGCCCGGGCGGTCGGGGATGGCGAGTGTTTTTTTGTCCACCACTTTGACAAAGCCGGGCGGATCACCTTTGGGAGAGACGTCAAGCTTGCCTTGGCTGTCGACCGTGGACATCACCAGAAAGGGTGCGCGTTCGATCCAAACCCGGCAATGCGTATCAATATGGTCAAGCACTTTGCCCGTTTGGGCAGGGTGGATGCCGTCGATAATCGCGCGGATTTCAGCTTCGGTCGTTAGGATGTCGGTGGGTTGATAGGGCACAATTGTTCCAACGTTCATCGCTTGCGTTGTTGCGATGCTACGTGGGGTAGGTGCCTTCTGGCTAGTCGTATCATCAAACGACAAAGGCCGCTCCAATAGGAGCGGCCTTCTATTCTTTTGATCGTGTGGAAGATTACTCTTCTTCGGCGTCCTCGGCAGGGGTTTCTTCTGCAACTTCAACACCAGCAGCTTCGGCCAGTTCCTCGTCGTCAGATGCAGCAGCGCCGATATCGTCAAAGAGCTCCTGAATTTCAAATTCAGCGGCGGCTTCTTCTTCTGCGGCCAGCTCGGCGATGGATTTGCCAGCTTCTTGCAGTTCTGCCTCTTCAACGGAACGTGCAACGTTCAGTGTGATTGTCGCTTCGACCTCTGGGTGCAGTTTGACGGATACGTCATGTAGGCCCAGTTCTTTGATCGCGCCAAGCAGGACAACCTGCTTTTTGTCGACAGAGAAACCAGCCTGGGTTGCGGCTTCGGCAGCGTCACGGGTTGTGACAGAGCCGTAAAGCGAACCTGCGTCAGAGGCAGAGCGGATCACGATGAACTTTTGACCGTCAAGTTTTTCAGCCAGTGCATCGGCTTCTTTCTTGGTCTCAAGGTTGCGTGCTTCCATCTGCGCTTTTTCGGCCTCAAACCGCGCCAGGTTAGCTGCATTTACGCGCAGCGCTTTGCCCTGTGGCAACAGAAAGTTACGTGCGTAGCCTTCTTTGACTGACACAACTTCGCCCATCTGGCCCAGCTTTGCGACGCGTTCAAGTAGGATGATATCCATGGGATGTTTTCCTTATTTTACGGCGTATGGCAGCAGGGCAAGGAAACGGGCACGCTTGATCGCACGGGCGAGGGCGCGCTGGTTTTTTGCACCAACAGCAGTGATACGGGCGGGAACGATTTTGCCGCGCTCAGAGATGTAGCGCTGCAAAAGGCGGGTGTCTTTGTAGTCGATCTTGGGGGCGTTTTCACCCTCAAATGGATCGGACTTACGACGGCGGAAAAATGGTTTAGTAGCCATGATTGTTTGTCCTTATCCTAGATGATCAACGGCGCTCGCGGCGTTCGCCACGTTCTTCGCGTTTTTGCATTTGCACGGAAGGGCCTTCTTCATGTGCGTCGACCTTGATGGTCAGCACGCGCATGACGTCTTCGTGCAGGCGCATCAGACGTTCCATTTCCTGCACGGCAGGGGCGGGTGCGTCAGTGCGCATAAAGGCATAGTGGCCTTTGCGGTTCTTGTTGATCTTATAGGCCATCGTTTTGACGCCCCAGTATTCGTTTTCCAAGAGCTTGCCGCCGTTGTCGGCAAGAACGGTTCCGAAATGTTCGATAAGGCTTTCAGCTTGCGTGTTGGACAGGTCCTGACGCGCAATCATGACATGCTCGTATAGCGGCATGCGGTCTCCAGTTCATATCAGCGCATTTCAAAGGATGGGCGGTTGACCTTGCATGCAACCCATCCACGAGAGGCTGCGCAGTTCATACAATGTGCAGCAAGGATGCGGCCTTATACAGCCCATCTGGTATGATGCAAGCCCGCAAACACAAGGAAAAGAAGCGTTTTGGCAACATTTCCAGATTTCTTAACCTCGCCTTGAGCTTGCCCCTTTATTGCCAGCTTTGAAAGCGAGTCTGTTTGCGGAAAAGCATGGAGTGGGCACATGACTGATATGAATGCGACCATCGCGGATTTTTCGCGCGATATTGCGCGGACCTCGTCCTTTGAGGTGGAAGAGGTGTTTTGGGGCTACAAAGTGAAGTCCGGACAAAGCGCGCCATTTTCCGTTATGTTGGGCCAGGCGATCTGCTTCTTCTTTGGCGTTTGCCTGATGACGGCAACCTTTGGTGTTCTGGTCTTGCCGACCCTGTTTTTTGATGGCGGGTTAGGGTTTATGCGCATCGGTGCTGCCTGCCTGATGGGTGCAGCCGGTTTCTATCTTTTGTGGTTTGCCAGCCGGGGTGTCCTGCCAGAAATTCACTTTGACACGCGTGACAACGAGATACGCGAAGTGGTTTGCAACCGTTCAGGCAAGCCCACGACAGTTGCCACCTACACGTTCGATGAAATTGGTGGGATCTATCTGGAACCTGACCCCGCAACCGGGCAAAGCCAGCTGCTGCTGGGATATCTGGATACGGCGCAGACTATTGCCGTCGCATCCGGTTCTGAGGCCATTTTGTTACCTTTGCGGGACCGTTTGGCGCGTGATTTGCTGGGTCCAGATGCCATGCCAGAAGCGGCAGCTGCCTGACCGGTCAATAGGCTGACTGCGTATAGACGAACAATATCTGTTTGTTTTTGAAGCTATGCAAAAGCGCATAGTACGCTAATTCATCTCCATGCACGTTCACCCGCCTGGAGATCACTCATGAAACATATACTCGCTTCTGCAGCGCTTGCCGCTGCCTTGACCACACCCGCTTTCGCCACCTCTGGTGACTATGTTCTGGACGCCAGCCACAGCCAAATCGTCTTTGCTTACGATCACCTGGGTTATTCTACCACCTATGGCATGTTCTCTGGTTTTGAAGGCGAGATTGCCTTTAACCAGGAAGATCCTGCTGCTTCATCCGTGAATGTCTCTTTTCCTGTACGTACGATGTTGACCGGTTGGGAAGCGCGGTTTGATCACTTCATGAGCGGTGATTTCTTTGATGCCGCCGATGATGAGATGGTGACATTCGCCTCAACCGCCATTGAAGTCACCGGCGACGATACCGCGCTGATCACAGGCGATCTGACCCTAAACGGTGTGACCAAGCCTGTCGTGCTGGACGCAACGCTGAACCAAGCAGGTATGCATCCACGGGCCAACAAGCCTTGGCTTGGTTTCGACGCGACAACGACTGTGCTGCGCTCTGACTTTAACGTCGGCAATTTTGCGCCTTTCGTCAGTGACGAAGTCGAAATTACGATTTCGATTGAGGCTATGCAGGCCGAGTAATTCCCACAAAAGCCACTCACGGTTTTGGGCCGCCTCCTGCATTGGGGGCGGCTTTTTTTTGGGAGCTCTATCGCGTTGCTGTCAGCGCGATGTCCACGGCGACCGCAAAGGCAAGGTTGCTTTCGTCGTCAATGCTGCGTCCGATGTTGAACGTGCGGCGATCAATCACGACGGAGCCCGTCATTTCTGCGCTTTCGCCGTCGATCACTAAGGCGAATGGCAGGGTGATTGGGGCTGTGATATCTTTGATCGTCAACGTTCCTTCAGCTAGATAGCCATCCGCGCTGTCAGCGGTGATGTCCGCTGCAAAGACGGCTGTGGGAAAGGTGCCAACGTTGAAGAAATCTGTGCCCAAGGCGTTATCCGTGACCGACCCGATTTGCAGTGAGCCAATGGCAATTGTCGTTTCAACATTGCCCAGAACACCCGTTGCGTTTTCGTCAAAGGTGATGGCTGCGGTCCATTCATCAAATCCGCCTGTGACCTGATTGCCGAATTGCGTCACGGTGAGCGCAATCTCGCCCTCACTGACCGTCCATTCGGATGAGACGGCGGCCAGATTGGCGGCAGTCGCGACAGATGTTTTGTTATAAAGACCACCCGCGGCGCCAGCGGCCGTCGCTGCGATATAGATGCCAATTGCAGCAATTGGGGCAGCAAGGTTGCCTTTGTGGGTGCCTTCCGTTGCTTCTGACCGGCCAAACCACATGCGCCGCAGGGTGGCGTCTTTATCGACGATCTGATGTTTTAAAGCGCCGGCGATATGCAAAAGGATGGCACCGACCATGATCTTGCTCCAGACCCAATGCAGCCCAGCAAATAGCTTGGCTATGCTTTCGTCATTGGGCACAAATGGCAGTTCTTGGCTGATGGGCAGCAGAACGGGTGCAAACCCTTCTGTCGCGGCGTGGTGGATCCAGCCTGTCAGCGGCACTGCGACCAGCGAGATATAAAGCAACCAGTGCACCAGTTCGGCCAGCATGGTTTCGGCTTTGCGTTCGGGGTGCAGGGGCGCAGGTTTGGTCTGGGTCAGCGCCCAGATGATCCGGGCTAATGCCACGCCAAAGACGATCAGGCCCAGCGTTTTGTGAAACGAGAAAAGCTGCGCTTTGAAAGCAAGCTGTTCATTGGTTTCATAAGGCAGGCGGTTGGCAATAGCCCCCAGCGGGATGACCGTCAGGATAAGAAGCGCGGTCAGCCAGTGAAAGCTCTTTGTGACGGTACCATAGGTGGTGGTGGCCTGCGTGCCGGACATTGCGATCTCCGATTGCTCTCAGCCGATATTTAGCACGTTTGGCCGCCGCGCACAGGCCGTTGTCTGTGCGTTCCTGCGGTGCTTGTGTGCGGGCGCGCGGCGCGGTAAGCGTCAGACAACAAAAGCAATGACGAGGGGGCGTTCGCATGCGCGCATTTGTATTTCCGGGGCAGGGCGCCCAGACCATCGGGATGGGCAAGGATTTGGCAGATGCCTATCCCGCAGCAAAAGCCGTGTTTGAAGAGGTCGATGCGGCGCTGGGTGAGGATCTGTCTGGTCTGATCTGGCGTGGCGACATTGACGAGTTGACGCTGACCCAGAACGCTCAGCCTGCCTTGATGGCCACCTCGCTGGCGGCGGTCCGGGCGCTGGAGGCGGAAGGGGTTTCGGTTGAGGCGGCATCTTATGTCGCCGGTCATTCCTTGGGTGAATATGCGGCGCTAGCTGCGGCTGGCGCGATTTCGCTGGCTGATACCGCCCGTTTGCTGCGCGCCCGTGGCAATGCGATGCAGGATGCCGTGCCCGTCGGTGTGGGCGCGATGGCTGCTGTTCTGGGGCTTGATCTGGCGGCGGTGCAAGAGGTGGCAGCAGAGGCCGCGCAGGTCGAAGTTTGTCAGGCCGCCAATGACAATGATCCGGCACAGGTGGTTGTTTCGGGCAATAAGACCGCCGTTGAACGTGCGATTGATATCGCCAAGGCCAAAGGTGCTAAACGCGCGTTGTTGCTGCCTGTCAGCGCACCGTTCCACTGCAGCCTGATGCAGCCTGCCGCGGACGCGATGGCGCAGGCCCTGGCAGATGTGCAGATTGCCAACCCCAAGGTGCCTGTTGTGGCCAATGTGCTGGCCGAGGCTGTCAGTGATGGCGCGCAGATCAGGGAGCTGCTGGCCCAGCAGATCACAGGTGCCGTGCGCTGGCGTGAAAGCGTGATGTATATGGCCGCGCAAGGCGTGACCGAAGTGTATGAGATTGGTGCGGGCAAGGCTTTGTCCGGCATGGTCAAGCGGATTGATCGTGGTTTGACGACTGGTGCGGTTGGCACAGCCGAAAATGTTGCCGCTGTCGCTGCCACGATCAACGAATAACATCAAGAAGGGATTTTAAATGTTTGATTTAAGTAAAAAGAACGCGTTGATCACTGGTGCCTCAGGCGGGATCGGTGGTGCGATTGCAAAGTCCCTTTATGATGCCGGTGCCACAGTCGCCCTGTCCGGTACACGTGTGGCCCCGTTAGAGGAACTGGCCGCATCATTGGGCGAACGCGCCCATGTGTTGCCTTGCAACCTAAGCGATGCGGAGGCTGTCACAGCCCTGCCCAAACAGGCGGCCGAGGCGATGGGATCGGTTGATGTGCTGGTCAACAATGCAGGCATTACGCGCGACAATATTTTTATTCGCATGTCGGATGAAGAATGGGCGTCTGTGTTGGAGGTGAACCTGACCTCGACCATGCGCCTGTGTAAGGGTGTAATCCGGGGTATGATGAAATCCCGTTGGGGGCGCATCGTGAATATTTCTTCCGTGGTGGGTGCGACGGGCAACCCGGGGCAGGCGAATTATGCGGCCTCAAAGGCCGGTATGGTGGGCATGTCCAAGTCCATTGCCTATGAGGTGGCCAGCCGCGGGATCACGGTAAACTGTGTGGCGCCTGGATTTATCACGACGGCGATGACAGAGAAGCTGACCGAAGACCAAAAGTCCGGTATTTTGACCCAAGTCCCTGCGGGCCGTATGGGCGAGGCTGAAGAAATTGCGGCGGCTGTTCTATATCTTTCCAGCCCTGAAGCCGCTTATGTGACTGGCACGACCTTGCATGTGAACGGTGGCATGGCCATGTTCTAGCATGTCGTCGTTGAAAGACGGCCGAAAGCGTTTGCCATTGCGGAATTCTCTGTTATAGGCCACGCAGATTTGCTGAAAAGCGCATGTGACGCTACGTCAAATGTTGTGCGACGCAGATAGGACCGCGGTTGATTTGACCGCATAAGAATGGGCGTTAGCCCTCGGAACAACGGGCGCAAGCCCATAGAAACGTAAGGATTTGATATGAGCGACGTTGCAGACCGCGTACGCAAGATTGTTGTAGAGCATCTTGGTGTTGAAGAAGACAAAGTGACGGAAGCTGCGTCCTTTATTGATGATCTGGGCGCTGACAGCCTGGACACTGTTGAGCTGGTTATGGCGTTCGAAGAAGAGTTCGGGATCGAAATTCCTGATGACGCTGCTGAAACTATTCAGACATTCGGCGATGCGGTCAAATTCATCGACGGCGCACAGTAAGCGCTAGGTCATATTTTGCGACGCGGCGTCCCTTGGGGCGCCGTTTTGCTTTTCGGTGGGGGCTTTTGTGGCGCAGACGGTTTCGACGTCAGATAGGGCGATGGACCTGCGAAATTGAACACCGCTATAGTGCGTATTGCTCCACATCACGGTGCCACCAACCCAATTGTCGCAAATTGATATGTCGACCTCTTCTCCAACGGGCAGGGGGTCATCTGCTTCATGGCGCAGTTTCGTGCCGTGGCAGTTAATGTCGATCAGCATGCCTGCCGTTTGGCTGTTATTCCACGTGTAAAGCGTTTCATAGGTGGTGTTGTGCCGTTTGGCGCGCCTTTTGCGCAAGAGCAGTTGGCGGCGGATGACGGGCAAGGCGAGTGCCGTCCCCACGCCCAGCAGCAGTGCGATGAAGAAGGTACGCGGGCGCAACACCTCTTCTGCGATCCGGTTCAGCGTTTCGGCAACTTCGGCAAGATCCTCTGCGTCGCTGTCGCCACCTGACCCGCGTTCCGCCGCCACGGCAGCGTCAATTGCGATTTGTTCGGCATTGCAGCGCAGGTCTGTCAGATGTGCCCCTATTTCAGACAGGTTTTCCCGCGTCTCGCGGTCAAAATGCGGGCGTACCGATTGTGGGTCATCCAGACTAACGCTTTGCAGTAGTTGCTGGGTATTTGCCAAGAACCGCACCACATCTGCGCCGTGGCCTGTGAAACTATTGCCATCCACAGCGCTGACGGCATCGCGGTTGCTGATGCCAGCGCTCGCGCTGCGCAACTGCCGGATGTCCGTTGCAAAGAGCGCTGTGTCGGGGTCGCGTGCCAGGCGCAATTGGATCGTATGCAGCTGGTCGATCCGGTCGATCAGGGCGCAATCAGCCCGCAGCGCTGTGCCGGTGCTGATGGCGCTGATTGCCAAGCTTATCGCCAATCCCAGACGCCGCATACCGCTGATCCTTTTGCCTTATTCTCCACCGCTGTAACGGCAAGGCCTTAAGCCATGATGAAACCCGCCGTCCGATCCTTGCCGATGTTGATTGCTGCCCTTGCCCCTTAGTCCCCCGCTGCGCTATCAGTGGCGGCAAAGACGCCAAGAGGTGAGGGCAGACTATGCGACGCGTTGTTGTGACAGGATTGGGGTTGGTCACACCCCTTGCGGATGGAGTTGAGACGTCATGGGAACGCATTCTGGATGGCCAGTCTGGTGCCGGCACGATTACGGGTTTTGATCCCAGCCGCGTGACGACCAAATACGCCTGTGAGGTCCCATTGGGTGATGGATCAGACGGTACGTTTAACGCTGATCACTACCTAGACCCGAAAGAACAGCGCAAGGTTGATACTTTTATCATCTTTGGCATGGCCGCAGCACAGCAAGCGATTGAAGATGCCGGTTGGCAACCTGAGGATCGTGACGATCTGGAACGTACGGGCGTGATGATCGGTTCTGGGATTGGCGGTTTGAACTCCATTGCCAATACGGCCGTCATGATGGCCGAGAAAGGCCCCCGTCGTGTGTCGCCCTTCTTTGTGCCCGGTGCGCTGATCAATCTGATTTCTGGTCAGGTCTCGATCAAATATGGGTTCCGTGGTCCGAACCATGCGGTTGTGACCGCTTGTTCCACTGGCGCGCATGCCATTGGTGATGCGTCCCGCCTGATCCAGCATGGTGATGCGGATGTGATGATTGCAGGAGGCGCAGAGGCCGCAATTTGTGAAATTGGCATTGCCGGGTTTAACGCCTGTAAGGCCTTGAGCACGCAGCACAATGATGACCCGCAAAAGGCCAGCCGCCCTTGGGATGCGGACCGTGATGGGTTCGTTATGGGTGAAGGTGCTGGCATTGTCGTGTTAGAGGAATACGAACACGCCAAGGCCCGCGGTGCCAAGATTTACGCGGAGGTGCTGGGATATGGGCTGAGTGGGGATGCCCATCACATCACAGCCCCACCACCTGACCATGAGGGGGCGGAGCGCGCGATGCGCGCGGCCTGCCGGAACGCCGGGATTGAGCCAACCCAGATCAACTATGTGAATGCGCATGGCACCTCGACCATGGCGGATACGATTGAACTGGGCGCTGTGGAGCGTTTGGTGGGCGATGCGGCATCATCGTTGAAGATGTCATCTACGAAATCTGCCACTGGGCACTTGTTGGGTGCGGCGGGTGCGATTGAGGCGATTTTCTCAATTCTAGCGATCCGTGATCAGGTCGCCCCGCCGACGATCAACCTGGACAATGTTGATTGCGAGACCGTGGTTGACCTTTGCGCCAATGAAAAGCGGCCTGCGAAGATTGATATCGCCCTGTCGAATTCCTTTGGGTTTGGCGGTACCAATGCCAGCGTTGTCTTTGGGAAAGTGGACTGATGTGGCGCCATATCGCGTCGAACGCTTTTACCTTTCTGATCGTCGGTCTGTTCTTGCTGGCCGGGGTCGTGGCGTGGGGCGCGCGCGAGTATCGGGCTGAAGGACCGCTGGAGGCTGCGATATGCCTGGAGGTGCCTGGTGGGGGGACCTTTGGCGGCGTCAGTGCGCAGCTGGCTGAGAAAGACGCGATATCTTCGCAGTTTTTGTTTGAGCTGGGTGCGGACTACACCGAAAAATCCGGCCAGTTGAAGCAGGGCCGTTTCCGCGTGCCAGAAGCTGCATCGATGGAAGAGATCGTTGATATCGTGACCCGCGGCGGCCGCAATACCTGCGGCGCTGAGGTAATTTACCGCGTTGGGATCAACCGTACGATCGTGGATGTGCGTGAGCTGGACCCGGCGACAAATGAGTTCGTTGAGTTGGCCGGTTTTGTCGTGTCCGATGAAGAAGAGCCACCTGCCGCCTATACCGAAGTCAAGGCAGATGGCAGCGCAACCTACAGGCTGGTCATCGCGGAAGGGGCCACGAGCTGGCAAATTATGAATGCGCTGGGTGAAATTGATATCCTGCGCGATGATGTGACAGAACCACCCGCCGAAGGGTCATTGGCCCCGCGGGATTATGACGTGTCAGAGGGGGATACAGTTTCGTCCGTG
Organism: Pseudomonadota bacterium; assembly: GCA_038533095.1. Lineage (GTDB taxonomy): Bacteria > Pseudomonadota > Alphaproteobacteria > Rhodobacterales > Rhodobacteraceae > Yoonia. The sequence continues at coordinate 42,939 of JBCAZI010000010.1, read as the reverse complement.
TTGAACCGCATGCGTGCGACGCAGGAGGCGATCTTGGCGGAAGCTTGGGAAAACCGGGTGCAGGGCTTGCCATTGCAGACGCCGGAAGAGGCGCTGATCCTGGCCAGCATCATTGAGAAAGAGACCTCTGTCCCTGATGAACGCAGGCAGGTATCAAGCGTTTTCGTGAACCGTTTGAACCGTGGCATGCGCCTGCAAACGGACCCGACGGTGATTTATGGCATCACCCGTGGTGAGGGCGTGCTGGGCCGTGGTTTGCGCCAGAGTGAGCTGCGCGGGGCAACGCCTTGGAACACTTACGTCATCGAAGGTCTGCCGCCCACACCGATTGCAAATCCCGGTCAGGCGGCGATAGAAGCGGCTCTCAATCCTGATGTTACAGAGTATATTTTCTTTGTGGCTGACGGCACAGGTGGGCATGCCTTTGCGACCAATCTGGATGATCATAACCGCAATGTTGCTGCGTGGCGTCAGATTGAAGCGGACCGGGCTAACGACGGGTAAGCGCCTGACTTTCCTAATGAAATGTTAATGTGACGTGCGCTTGCGCTGTCCAGTCAGGTTGACATTTGCCCTGTCACTCAGGTAGTTTGTGCGTGCTAGAAGACCAGGATCAGTGAACGCGATCCTTGCCGCTCGACCGTAACGGAAGTTTCCTTACAGGTCTGAATTTACAATGAACAAAACGAATGATGAGAGGCTGAGTGCCTCTGACTTGGCGGCTGAACGGCTGGCTGAAGTTGACAGGTTGTCGCGCGATATTCGCCAGCTTTTGGAAAGTATGGTTGCCGCCGTCAAGGCGGGCGAGGACGTGGAAATCAAGACCGTTCTGAACAAGCTTAACCAACTTCATGCGGCGCATCTGCAGGTCTTGACCGCAGAAGACCGTTTCCATGCAAAAATCGGAGAAGACCCTGATGCAGATGCCATCGATTATGACGAAGTCCGCGTTGAGGTCGGGTGCCGACTTGATCGGATCCGCCAAAGCCTCTTGGCAGAGGGATTTCCTTGCGATGCTGACACAAGAGCAGCTTGCAACGCTGCCCTATCTGTTCGACTTTTGGGCGATGCCGCATCAAATCGCCCCAAGCGGTGATTGGCGCACTTGGGTGATTTTGGGTGGGCGCGGCGCGGGGAAAACCCGCGCCGGTGCTGAATGGGTCCGCAAAATGGTCGAGGGCGCTTTACCCCATGCGCCGGGAGCGGCCCGTCGTGTGGCCCTGGTGGGCGAAACCATGGATCAGGCTCGCGAGGTGATGATCTTTGGCGATAGTGGGCTGATGGCGATCTGTCCGCCTGATCGCCGCCCGGAGTGGATTGCGGGCCGTCGTATGCTGGTCTGGCCCAACGGGGCCGAGGCGCAGGTCTTTTCAGCCCATGATCCAGAGAGTTTGCGCGGTCCGCAGTTTGATGCGGTCTGGGCGGATGAGCTGGCCAAGTGGCGCAAAGCTGGCGAGGCCTGGGATATGCTGCAGTTTGCCTTAAGGTTGGGGGATAGCCCGCGAGCCTGTGTCACCACAACACCGCGCAAATCGCAGATGCTGCGCGATTTGTTGGATCTGGATACGACCGTCAGCACCCATGCGCCGACGCAGGCCAACCGGGCGAATTTGGCTGATAGTTTTCTGAAAGAAATTGAGACGCGTTATGGCGGGACCTCAATTGGCCGTCAGGAGATGGAAGGCTTGATGCTGACCGAAGTGGAAGGTGCGCTTTGGACGGATGCGGATTTAGCACGGTGTCAGGTGGCCGAAGCCCCGCAGTTGGACCGGATTGTTGTGGCGATTGATCCGCCGGGGACCTCTCATGCGGGGTCTGATGAGTGTGGGATCATTGTGGCGGGGATTTCGATGAAAGGCGATGTGCGTGATTGGCATGCGGTGGTGTTGGAAGACGCCAGCATGTCGGCGGCCCGTCCGACAGCCTGGGCCGAGGCCGCGATTGCCGCGATGCGCCGGCATGGGGCGGATCGCTTAGTGGCGGAGGTGAACCAAGGCGGTGATATGGTTGAGGCTGTGTTGCGCGGTGTGGACCAAATGGTGCCCTATCGGTCGGTCCATGCCACCAAGGGCAAGGTTGCGCGCGCGGAGCCAATTGCCGCGCTTTATGAGCAGGGCCGCGTTTCCCATGTCCGTGGGTTGGCAGCGCTGGAACAACAGATGGGCCAGATGTCGATCCGGGGGTTTGAGGGGACGGGCTCGCCCGATCGTGTCGATGCGTTGGTTTGGGCCTTGTATGATTTGATGATTGAGCCTGCGGCGAAGTGGCTAAAGCCCAGCATTCGTGGGCTTTGAGGGTGTTGCGTGCCGTCTGGGACGGTGCTGTCGCGATTTCCTAAATCCTTTCGGCGAGATTGTTTTTCGTGAACTGCAGATGGTCACCACCGGCCGGCACTAGGAGTTTTAAATGTTTGAATTTTTAAACCGTACCAAGCCAGATGCGGCCCCGGTTGTTGAGGCGAAAGCCTCGGCTACGGGGCGTGTGATGGCGATGTCTAGTGCCGGTCGTGTCGCATGGTCGCCGCGCGATGTGGTGTCGCTAACGCGTGCTGGGTTTTCGGGCAATCCGATTGGCTTTCGTGCGGTGAAACTGATTGCTGAAGCCGCAGCAGCTTTGCCGGTTGTCTTGCAGGATGCGACGCGTCGGTATGAGACGCATCCGGTGCAGGCTTTGCTGGCGCGTCCCAATGCAGGGCAGGGTCGGGCGGAATTGCTGGAGGCGCTGTTTGGGCAGGTTTTGCTGACCGGCAACGGCTATCTGGAGGCGGTGGCCGATGATGCGCTGCCTGTTGAGATGCATGTTCTGCGCTCTGACCGGATGTCTGTGGTGCCCGGTGCCGATGGCTGGCCTGTGGGGTATGAGTATCAGGTGAATGGCCGCAAGCATCGTTTTGCGGTGGCAGAGGGGTTGAGCCCGATTTGCCATATCAAGAGCTTTCATCCGCAGGATGACCACTACGGGTTTTCGGCGTTGCAAGCCGCGGCTTCTGCTATTGATGTGCACAATGCGGCCTCGCGCTGGTCGAAGGCTTTGTTGGATAATGCAGCCCGCCCGTCTGGTGCGATTGTGTATCGCGGGGCGGATGGGCAGTCAGCCTTGAGCAATGATCAATATGCACGGCTGTTGGACGAGATGGAGAGCCAGCATCAAGGGGCGCGCAATGCGGGGCGTCCGATGCTGTTGGAAGGCGGACTTGATTGGAAACCCATGGGGTTCTCACCTTCGGATATGGAGTTTCAGAAGACTAAGGAGGCCGCAGCGCGTGAGATTGCCATTGCTTATGGGGTGCCGCCGATGTTGTTGGGAATCCCGGGTGATGCGACCTATGCGAATTATCAAGAGGCGAACCGTGCGTTTTACCGGCTGACAGTGTTGCCGCTGGCGACGCGGGTGATGTCTGCGATTGCGGTTTGGTTGTCGGATTATGCGGGTGAGGACGTGATGTTGCGTCCCGATCTGGATCAGATCCCTGCGCTTTCAGCGGAGCGTGATGCGCAGTGGAAACGTGTGAGTGAAGCGGCATTTTTGACGGATGCTGAGAAGCGCGCGTTGCTTGGTCTGCCTGCCTTGGAGGTCGGTGATGGATCGTAACGTTGTTGAGATGGACGGCAAACCGCGCCGCGATGCGCCGCCGCCGGTCTCGGATTTCTGGTTTGCGCAGGTCGATGTTCGCCTGGGCCGGATCGAATTTATGGTGTCGCGCTTGGAATGGCAGGTCTGGATCATCGTCTGCGGCTGCGCCGGATTGCTGGTTTTCGAAATTGTTAAAGCGCTGAGTGGAGCAACATCATGAATTTGGAACATAAGTTTTGTGCGCTTGGCACTGAGGTCACGGTGACCGATGGGACGATCATTAGTGGCTATGCGTCGCTGTTTGGCAAGTCCGATCAGGGGGGCGACACGGTGGAAAAGGGGGCTTATGGGGTCTCACTCGCCAAAGGGCGCGGTGTGAAGATGTTGTGGCAGCACGACCCGGCCCAGCCGATTGGTGTCTGGGACGAGGTGCGCGAGGATGCCAAAGGCCTTTGGGTCAAAGGCCGATTGCTGACCGATGTGGCCAAGGGGCGCGAGGCGGCTTCACTGATTGCCGCCAAGGCCATTGACGGGTTGTCCATTGGCTATCGCACTGTGAAGGCCCGAAAAGACGACAAGGGCGGACGCCTTTTGTCAGAGCTGGAACTTTGGGAGGTGTCTTTGGTCACATTCCCGATGCTTCCTGATGCGCGTGTGGGGGCCAAGGGGGATGACCCTGCGGAGATCGCACTGCGCGAGATGGCTGCGGCATTTGAGGGTGCGCGCCGAATGATGGCGCGGGACTGAGCCCGCCCGAGCAACGATCAAAGGATTGATTGATGAGTGAGACCGAGACCAATTCTCGGGCCGGGGAAGATCTGTCTCCTGCCCAGTCTCTGAATACGGCGATTGCCGGGTTCATGAGCGATTTCAAAGACTTTTCCCACGGCGTGAATGCCAAACTTCAAAAACAGGATGACCGGATGAATAAGCTGGACCGAAAGACAATGATGAACGCCCGCCCTGTGCTGGCACAGGCCGCATCCGAGGATGCACCGCACCAGAAGGCCTTTGCGGCCTACTTACGCTCTGGCGATGATGATGGGCTGCGTGGCCTTGAGTTGGAAGGCAAGGCGCTGGGCACGGCTGTGGCTGCTGATGGTGGCTATCTAGTGGACCCGCAGACGGCGGATACGATCCAGAATACGCTGTCGTCGACTGCGTCCATCCGTTCGATTGCGAGCGTCGTGAATGTAGATGCGACCTCTTATGACGTGCTGGTGGATCATTCTGAAATGGGTGCTGGTTGGGCGACCGAGGCGAGTGCGGTTTCCGAGACAGATACGCCGAAGATTGAGCGGATTTCCATTCCGCTGCATGAATTGTCGGCCCTGCCGAAAGCATCGCAGCGTTTGCTGGATGATAGTGCGTTTGACATCGAAGGCTGGCTGGCCGGCCGGATTGCGGACAAGTTTGCCCGTGCAGAAGCGATGGCTTTCATTGAAGGCGATGGCGTGGACAAGCCAACCGGCATGTTGACCTATCCAACGGTGGAAAACGACAGCTGGACCTGGGGCAATCTGGGTTATGTGCCTTCTGAGACCGCTGGTGGCATTACCCGTGCGGACCCGATCATTGATCTGGTTTACAGCCTTGGTGCTGAGTACCGCGCCAATGCGACCTTCGTGATGAACTCCAAAACTGCTGGTCATATCCGCAAACTGAAGGACAATGACGGCCGTTTTGTCTGGGTCGATGGCATTGCTGAGGGTGAGCCTGCACGTCTGCTGGGTTACCGCGTGCTGATTGCCGAGGACATGCCGGATATTGATGACAATTCCATGTCTGTCGCCTTTGGTGATTTCTCGGCCGGCTACACTGTGGCGGAGCGTCCTGATCTGCGCGTGCTGCGCGATCCTTTCTCTGCCAAGCCCCACGTCCTGTTCTATGCCACCAAGCGTGTTGGCGGCGCGGTCAGCGATTTTGCGGCCATCAAGCTGCTAAAGTTCGCGGTCAGCTAAGGCTGAAACCGTGAAAGGGGCGCTGCGCGTCTGCGTAGTGCCCGGCCCGGGCGCGCGTTTCAGACAATCCTCGCATTGTCTAGCAGTTCCCTTCCGTCCGAGCAATGCGGGGGGCGGGTGCGCCCGGGTTCTATCGGCTTTGCCGCTTATGATTTTCGGAGTAATTCCATGATGTTAGTCGAAGAGACCACTGTGCCACTATCGGCGCTTCCGGTCGCTGAATTCAAAGACCATTTGCGCCTGGGATCGGGGTTTTCCGACGATGGAGTTCAGGATGCCGTGCTGGAAAGCTATTTGCGCGCGGCGATGGCAGCGATTGAGGCGCGGACCGGCAAGATCCTGATTGAGCGTGAGTTCAGCTGGACCTTGACCGCCTGGCGCGATGCCCGCCGTCAGCCGCTGCCGGTGGCACCGGTGAATGCTGTGAGTGGCGTGACCTTGCTGGATATGCAAGGGGTTGAGACGGTGGTTGATGCCGCTGGCTGGTATCTGGAGCCTGATATGCAGCGCCCGAGTTTGCAGCCCGCAGGAACCTGTTTGCCGACGTTGCCAAGCGGTGGCTCTGTGCGGATTGGGATGCTCGCGGGCTTTGGTCCTGAATGGAGCGATTTGCCCAGTGATCTGGCGCAGGCTGTGATGCTCTTAGCCGCCCATTTCTATGAATATCGCCATGATGTGTCCCGCAGCACCCCTGCGATGCCTGTTGGTGTGTTGGCATTGATTGAAAGTTATCGCACCGTCCGCCTTTTCATGGGTGGCCAGGTATGAGTGCGCCGCAGCTGAACCGCTCGCTGGTGCTGGAGGCCCCTTTGAAGGTGGCGGATGGTGCCGGTGGCTATACCCGTGATTGGGAGCCTTTGGGCGTGCTCTGGGCCGAGGTAAAGGCCGGTTCGGGGACCGAGAAGGCCGAGACAGCGACGACGTTTAGCCGTGTGCCTTACCGCATCACTGTACGCGCTGCCCCTTATGGCGCGCCTTCGCGCCCGGTTGCTGGGCAGCGCTTTCGTGATGGTACGCGGGTGTTTGAGATTTACGCTGTGGCTGAGAAGGGCGTCGATGCCACCTATCTGACATGCCATGCGCAAGAGGAGGTGGCCCCATGAGTTATGGTGTGGCTGCGGCCCTTCAGACAGCTGTTTTCCAGCGGCTGCGTGCGGATAGTGCCCTGGACGCCTTGGTCGGAGTGAACATCTATGATGCGCTGCCCGCCGGGTCTTTGCCGCCGCTTTACGTGGTGCTTGGGGCAGAGAATGTGCGTGATGCGTCTGACAAGACGGGCGCGGGGGCTTGGCATCAGTTTACAGTGACTGTCGTAACCCAAAGTGCGGGTTTTGCCACCGCTAAGGCGGTTGCGGCGGCGGTGAGTGATGCGCTGGTCGATGCGCCTTTGACGCTGGACCGTGGATCGCTGGTGTCCTTGCATTTTTTAAAGGCCAAGGCCGCCCGTGTGGGCAGTGGCGCTACCCGCCAGATCAACCTGATTCTTCGTGCCCGCGTGGCGGATGACACGTAACCCAACTGATATTTGAGGAGTACGCCTGATGGCTGCACAAAATGGTAAGGACCTGTTGGTCAAAATCGATATGACAGGCGGTGGCATGTTTGAAACCGCGGCAGGCCTGCGCGCCACGCGGATCAGCCTGAACGCTGAAACGGTGGACGTGACCAGCCTGGAAAGCACAGGTGGTTGGCGCGAATTGCTGGGTGGGGCAGGGGTAAAGACCGCCGCGATCTCTGGTTCTGGCGTGTTCAAGGATGAAAGCACAGATGAGCGGGCCCGACAGATATTCTTTGACGGTGAGACACCCAATTTTCAGGTGATTGTACCTGGCTTTGGCACATTGGAAGGCCCGTTTCAGATCACTTCGATTGAATACGCGGGTTCGCATAATGGCGAGGCCACCTATGAGTTGTCACTGGCCTCTGCTGGGGCGCTGACCTTTGTGGCGTTGATCTGATGGCGAACCCATGGACCGGTGAGGTGGCAATTGTAATTGATGAGGTGTCCCATGATTGCAAGCTGACGCTGGGCGCGCTTGCCGAATTGGAAAGCGCACTTGGCGAAGGGTCACTTGTTGATCTGATCCGCCGGTTTGAGGGGGCTGCTTTTTCGGGCGCTGATGTGATGGCTGTGGTTGTGGCCGGGCTGCGTGGGGGCGGTTGGAACGGCACTGCCGCCGATTTGATGACGGCTGAGATTGCAGGTGGTCCGGTGGGGGCTGCAAAGGCGGCGGCGCTGATGTTGGCACGTGCCTTTGCTGTGCCGGAGTAGCGCATGGATTGGGCTGGCCTGATGCGCACAGGGTTACACCAATTGCGTCTGACCCCGTGTGATTTCTGGGCGCTGACGCCCGCAGAGTTGCAGATCATGCTGGGGACGGCCGCTACGCAGGCCCCTATGGGTCGAATGCAGCTTGACGCTTTGCTGCGCGATTTTCCTGATGACGTGAAGGGTGAAGAGTGATGGATGACATCGACAAGATTGAGACATTGGAAGACGATGTTGGGGCATTGGAGGTCGCACTTGGTGATGCTGCGGCGATGACAGCGGCCTTTGAGGATCAGCTACGTTCTGTGCAGGGATCGCTGGTCGAGACGACACGCGATCTGGGTAATCTGGAACGTGGCTTTAGCCAGGGTTTGCGCGCCGCCTTTGACGGTTTGGTGCTGGATGGCCGCAGCCTGACGGATGTGCTGGGTGGCTTGGCTGAAAAGATGGTGAACACGGCCTATTCGGCGGCCGTGAACCCGGTGACTGGGCATTTTGGCGGCCTGCTGGCCGATGGGTTGAATGCCGCTGTGTCTGGCATGATGCCCTTTGCCGATGGTGGCACGTTTAGCCAGGGTCGGGTGATGCCATTTGCCAAAGGCGGCGTTGTCAGTAGTCCCACAAGCTTTCCGATGCGTGGCGGCATGGGCTTGATGGGCGAAGCCGGACCAGAGGCGATTATGCCGCTGGCGCGCGGCGCTGACGGGCGCTTGGGGGTGCAGGGTGCAGGCGGTGGCACCACCACCATTCATATGAATATTGCGACCCCGGATGTGCAGGGGTTCCAACGCAGCAGCAGCCAGATCGCGGCACAGATGTCGCGCGCGCTGGGCCGCAGTGAACGCTATCGGTAGGAGCGGCTATGACTTTCCATGATGTAAGATTTCCGGCCTCACTTAGCTTTGGTGCATTGGGCGGGCCTGAACGGCGGACCGAGATTGTGACGCTGGCCAATGGGTTTGAAGAACGCAACACGCCCTGGGCGCATGCGCGTCGCCGCTATGATGCAGGCTGCGGGTTGCGGTCACTGGATGATGTCGAGACGTTGATCGCCTTCTTTGAGGCGCGCCAGGGTCAGCTGATTGGGTTTCGCTGGAAGGATTGGAGCGATTACCTGTCCTGCAAGCCCTCTTGTGCCGTTGAGGCGTCAGATCAGTTGATTGCAGTAGGCGATGAGGTCACGCGCAGTTTTCAGCTTGTGAAGTCATACCGCTCTGGTGACGCGGTCTATCAGCGCCCGATCAAGAAGCCGGTGCCGGGGTCGGTGCGTGCGCAGGTTGGTGGGGATTACGCCCAGCAAGGGGTGGATTTCGAGATTGACTACAATACCGGTTTGCTGACTTTTGCCAGCACCCCTGACGCAGGCGCAGAGGTGCGGGCGGGGTTTGAGTTTGACGTGCCTGTGCGCTTTGACACCGACGCCATCATGACCTCGGTTTCCAGCTTTCAGGCGGGAGAGGTCCCCAATGTGCCCGTGGTCGAGGTGCGGTTATGAGTGAAGAGGCGCTTTATGCCCATCTACGCGCGGGCGTGACCCATACCTGCCATTGCTGGTTGATCCGCAGGAGCGATGGCGTGGTGCTGGGCTTTACCGATCATGACGCCGCATTGCAGTTCGACGGGGTTGAGTTTGCCCCGCAAAACGGGCTGAGCGCGCGGGCGATTGCGCAAACGACCGGCCTGTCGATGAATAACACCGAAGCCTTTGGCGTGCTGTCCGATGATGCGATTGCCGAGGCCGATATCGTGGCGGGCCGCTATGACGGGGCCACAGTGCAGGTCTGGCTGGTTTGTTGGGATGATGTCACCGCCCGTAAGACGCTGTTTCGTGGGTCTTTGGGTGAAATCACACGCGGCGCTGGTGGGTTTGAGGCAGAGTTGCATGGTTTGACCGAAGGGCTGAACCAGATGCAGGGGCGGTCGTATCTGAAGACATGTAGTGCCGTGTTGGGCGATGCGCGCTGTCGGTTTGCGACAGATCACGCCTCATACCGGTTGGAGCAAACAATAGATGCGCCAAGCGCGGGGCAGGTTTTCACGCTGACTGTTGCTGAGAATTTCAACGCTGCCTGGTTTGAACATGGTGTCTTGGAGGTGCTGACCGGGGCCGCCGCTGGCCTAAATGGGTTGATCAAATCTGATGTCGGCGCGGCAGAACGCGTGATCACGCTATGGTCGCCGCTGAATGCGCCCGTTGCACTGGGTGACTTGATCCGTGTGACGGCGGGCTGTGATAAGCGCGCCGACACCTGTCGCGAGAAATTTGACAACTTCCTGAACTTCCAGGGTTTCCCCGATATTCCGGGTGACGATTGGTTAGTCAGCGTGCCGCGTTCAGATCAATCCAATAGCGGTGGGAGCCTGTTCCGATGAACGGCCAAGCTGTTGCGATTGCACAGACATGGTTGGGCACGCCCTATCTGCATCAGGCCTCTGTCCATGGGGTGGGCTGTGACTGCCTTGGCCTGCTGCGCGAGGTGTGGCGCGCGCTTTATGGGGCAGAGCCAGAGGCGATCCCCGCATATACGCCTGACTGGTCTGAGCCGCAGGGGGCAGAGCGGCTGATGGCCGCCGCAACCCGGCATATGCGCGACGTGACAGATCAGCCTTTGGGCCCCGGTCAGGTCGTGCTGTTTCGGATGCGCCAAGGGGCTGTTGCCAAGCATTTGGGCTTAGTCTCAGCGGCGGGCGACGTTCCGCGGTTTATCCACGCCTATCAGGGGCATGGCGTGGTCGAAAGCCCGCTGTCGACCCCTTGGCGCAAGCGTATCGCTGCGCGGTTTGAATTCATCGAAAGGTAAGACTGATGGCAACGATTGCACTTTCCGCCGCCGGATTGGCGCTGGGCGGCTCTATTGGCGGGTCTGTTCTTGGTCTGTCGATGGCTACGATTGGGCGCGCAGCGGGGGCTGCGATTGGCCGTCGGATTGATCAACAGCTATTGGGTGCTGGCAGCGGGTCGGTGGAAACCGGGCGGATTGATCGTTTCCGTGTGACCGGTGCCGCCGAAGGTGCCGATATTCAGCAGATATATGGCCGCGTTCGGGTTGCGGGCCAAGTGATCTGGGCGTCGCAGTTTTTAGAAAGTTCAACGACCTCCGGCGGTGGCAAAGGCAGCGCACCCCAGCCAGAGACGACAACCTATTCCTATTCCGTCAGCCTTGCGGTGGCCCTCTGCGAAGGGCAGATCAGCCGGATCGGCCGTATCTGGGCCGATGGGACCGAGGTTGAGCCGGATACGCTGAATATGCGTCTCTATCACGGCACGGATGATCAATTGCCCGACCCCAAGATCGCCGCGATTGAAGGGGCGGATTACGCGCCAGCCTATCGTGGCACCGCCTATATTGTTTTCGAGGATCTCGCACTTGGTCAGTTTGGCAACCGCATTCCGCAACTGACGTTTGAGGTGATGCGCCCGGGACAGGGTGCGGCGGTTGAGCTAAGGGATATGGTGCAGGGCGTCGCCTTGATGCCAGGGGCGGGCGAATACGCATTGGCGACAACGCAGCTTCATGCCTCATCCGCCTATGGCGCGCGGACGGCGGTGAATACGCACACACCGCTGGGTGGCAGTGATTTCACCGTGTCGATGAATGCGCTAGAGGCAGAGTTGCCGGCCTGCGGGTCGGTCCTGCTGCCGCTGATATGGTTTGCCGATGATCTGCGCTGTGGTGTTTGCCAGATTGCGCCAAAGGTGGTTGAGGGACAGAATAACGCCAGCGGCATGCCTTGGGTGGTCAGTGGGCAAACACGTACGACAGCGGGTACGGTCGCTGAGGTGGATGGCACGCCTATTGCAGGAGGTACGCCTGCCGACAAAGCCGTTGTTGAGGCCATTGCGGATATCAAGGCGCGTGGGTTGGATGTTGTCGTCAGCCCCGTTTTGATGATGGAGCAGCTTGAGGGTAATGCATTGCCGGACCCCACAAGCGGGGACACGGGACAGCCCTCTTTGCCATGGGTGGGCGAGATCACAACCTCGCTTGCGCCCGGCATCGCAGGCTCACCCGATGGGACAGCTGCGGCTGATACCGAAGTTGCGGCCTTTATGGGCCAAGCCGCGGTTGATGATTTCGCGACCTCTGGGACAATGGTGTCCTACAATGGGCCATCTGAGAACAGCTATCGCCGCTTTGTGCTGCACTACGCGCATCTTTGTGCGGCTGCTGGGGGTGTGTCGGCCTTTTGCATTGGGACCGAATTGGCGGGGCTGACCCGTATACGCGGGGCAGGCGGGTTTCCCATGGTGGATGCGCTGCGCGCGTTGGCCGCTGATGTACGCCAGATTTTGGGGGCAGCGTGCAAGATCAGCTATAGCGCGGATTGGACCGAATATCATGGGATGCAGCCTGTAGGGACGGACGACAAGATCTTCCATCTTGATCCGCTTTGGGCGGATGAAAAAGTGGACTTCATTGGTGTCTCTGCCACCTTCCCACTGGCCGATTGGCGCGATGGCAATGATCACCTGGATGCGCAGGCAGGTGCCATCCACAACCTGCCTTACCTGCAATCACAGGTCGCGGGGGGTGAATATTACGATTGGCACTACCCTTCTTCAGAGGCGCGTGCCGCGCAGCGCCGTATCCCCATCACCGATCCTGCAGGGGAGCCATGGATATGGCGCGCCAAGGATTTTCACGGCTGGTGGTCCCATCAGCACCATGACCGCATTGGAGGTGTCATGCAGACCCCCGCAACAGATTGGGTGCCTGAAAGCAAACCGATCTGGCTGACATCTGTTGGATGTGCTGCGGTCGATAAAGGGGCCAATGGCGCATGCCGGGTTCTTTGTGGTCAATCCGCCTTGCCCTACGCCTCAAACGGCAGTCGGGATGAGCTGATGCAGATGCAGTATCTGCTGGCGATCAGCAACCACTTTGCGCAAAGTGAAAACAACCCGTCATCTGCGCTTTATGACGGGGCGATGATTGACACCAACCATATGCATGTCTGGGGCTGGGATCCGCGCCCCTATCCCTATTGGCCGGGCAACACGACCACCTGGTCGGATGGCGGCGACTATGCCACTGGCCCTTGGCTGAACGGGCGGTCCACGCATCGGTCGCTGGCCTCGGTCGTGGCCGAGATTTGTGTGCGGTCTGGCCTGACTGAATATGACGTGAGCGAACTTTACGGCGTGGTCCGCGGCTATACTGTCGGTGACGTTGGCACCGGGCGTGCGGCTTTGCAGCCACTGATGCTAGCCTATGGGTTTGATGCGCTGGAACGTGATGGCATGCTGGTGTTTCGCAGCCGCGATGACCGTGTGCAACACACGCTGACAGAGGCGGGCATCGCCCGCGACCCGGATGCGGATCGCAGCGTGTCGCTGACCCGTGCTGCGGCGGCAGAGATTGCCGGGCGTGTACAGTTTGCCCATATCACCGCTGACGGCGACTATGACGCCGTCGCGGCAGAGGTTGTCTTGCCAGATGACCAAACCCAGACAGTCACGCGCAGCGAGGCACCGGTCGTCATGACCCGCGCAGAAGGCAAAGAGGTCGTCGCCCGTTGGCTGCAAGAGGCGCGGATCGGGCGCGAAACCGTGCGTTTCGCCTTGTCGCCTGCGCTGTTGGACATCGGCACTGGTGATACCGTGGCGTTGGACACTGCCGATCATAGCGGCACCTACCGTATTGACCGGATCGAAGAGGCAGGGCTGCGCCTGATCGAGGCGACGCGGGTCGAACCTGAGGTTTACCGCAGACATGCGGTGGCCGAAGAGGGTGTAGAGATGCAGCCCTATGTCGGGCCGATCCCGGCAGAACTCTTGTTCCTTGATCTGCCCTTACTGACGGGGGACGAACAGCCCCACGCGCCTTATGTTGCGGCTGCCGGGCAACCCTGGCCGGGCAGTATCGCGCTCTATGACGCGCCGCAAGACAGCGACTACAGCTTGCAGGATGTGCTGACAGAACCGGCGACCGTGGGGTTAACAGAGACGGCGCTGGACGCTGGGCCCGTAGGGATCTGGGACCGCCAAAGCGGGCTGGAAGTAGCTTTGGTCAATGGCGCGCTGAGTTCTGCCTTGCACGAAGCCATCCTGGCAGGTGCAAACACGATGGCCATCGGCGATGGATCAGGCGGCAATTGGGAGATCATCCAGTTCCAAAACGCAACACCACTTGCCGAACGCAGTTTCCGCCTGTCGGGGCTGTTGCGTGGCCAGGCAGGTAGCCGTGGTTTGATGCCCGATGAATGGCCCGTCGGATCACATGTTGTTCTGTTCAACGCCGTACCACGGCAAATCACGATACCCACAGCCGCGCGGGGCACCGAACGCCACTATCGCTTTGGGCCTGCCAGCCAAGCGATGAGTGACGCCAGTTTCCGCTATGAAACGCATGCCTTTGCAGGCAACGGGCTGCGCCCCTATCCGGTGGCGCATGCGCGTGCGCGGTCGAGCGGGGCCGATATTGAGGTATCATGGATCAGATGTAGCCGCATTGACGGCGACATCTGGGCCGATGGGGATATCCCGCTGGGCGAGGACAGCGAACGCTACCGCGTGCGCGTTCTGAAAAACGAGGCAGTCGTGCGCGAAGAGGTGGTGACAACACCCAGCTGGACCTATGCAGGCAGTGATCTTGCTACTGATATCGGATATGGGTTCTATGCCATTGAAATCGCACAACTCTCTGACCGCTATGGCGCTGGGCTGCCGGTTGAAATCCTGAAATTCCTATGAGGCCGGTACAGCTTGCCGATGTTGAAATGGCGGCGCGTGTTTTGATGCGATCAGCGCCAAACAAACGGGCGGCCCTGATGCTGGATCTGATACGAGAGGCTGACATCGCAGACGCGCATCGCCAGCAATTTGGCACCCCGCATACGCAATTCGGCGCGGGCTCACTCTTGTCTCGGGCCGCGCGGTGTAGCGCGGCACCACGCCCATCAGCGATGAATGGCCCGGTTCTAGACGCCTACCGCGTTGTTATTGATGCACTTTTATCCCATCAAAATGCGTGAACCGGGCTATCACAGCTTTGTTCTTGGCTTGGATGCATAAACTGATCTATGAAAGGGGCCTGACAACCACGAGGTGCGTGCGATGGCCCATCCACAACATAACCTGACCGAAATTGATCCTGTCTGGCACCGCATCTGCGAAGAGGCGGAAAAGGCGATTGCGGATGAGCCTTTGATGGGGGGCTTGATCCATGCCGGCGTGCTGCATCATAGATCCTTTGAGGGTGCGCTGGCCTACCGGATTTCGATGAAGCTGGCCTCACCTGAAATGTCGGAACAGATTTTGCGCGAAATCGCGGATCAAGCCTATATCGCCGCACCAGAGCTGGTTGCAGCGGCCCGTGCGGATATTGTTGCGATCTATGACCGTGATCCGGCCTGCCACCGTTTCATGCAGCCGCTGATCTTCTTCAAAGGCTTTCAGGCTGTGCAGGCCTATCGCCTTGCCCATTGGCTTTACAACAATGACCGCCGCGATTTGGCCTATTTCATCCAAATGCGCACAAGCGAGATGTTCGGCGTTGACATCCACCCGGCAGCGACGATCGGGCAGGGGATCATGATTGACCATGCCCATTCGATCGTTGTGGGTGAAACGGCTGTCGTGGGGGACAATGTGTCGATGCTGCATTCGGTAACACTGGGTGGCACAGGCAAAGAAGATGATGATCGTCACCCCAAGATCGGCGATGGTGTGCTGATCGGTGCTGGCGCGCATGTGCTGGGCAATATCAAAATCGGCCATTGCAGCCGCATCGCGGCCGGTTCAGTGGTGCTGGAAGAGGTACCGCCGATGAAAACCGTCGCAGGCGTGCCCGCCAAGATCGTGGGCGAGGCCGGGTGTTCGCAGCCATCGATGACGATGGACCAACTTCTTAAAACAGTGATGTAAAACGCAAAACGCCGATCCAATGGACCGGCGTTTTCTTTTATAGTCAGTGGCTTACGCCAACATGGTCATCGGGTTTTCAAGGTTGTCCTTGATCGCGTTCAGCAGGTTTGCACCCAAGGCACCATCAATCACCCGGTGATCGACAGACAATGTGGTCGACATTACTGTGCCCACTGTCAGCTCACCATCTGCCCCAACGATTGGCTTTTTCGCACCAGCACCGACCGCAAGGATTGCGGCGTGTGGCGGGTTAATGATCGCATCGAAGTTGTCGATGCCGAACATGCCCAGGTTCGAAATCGCAAAGCTGCCGCCCACATATTCATGCGGGGCCAATTTTCGGTCGCGTGCGCGGGTGGCGAGGTCTTTTATCTCGGCCGATAGGGCAGAGAGCGATTTCATCTCGGCGTCTTTCAGGACCGGTGTGAACAGACCGCCTTCGATGGCCACGGCCACGGCAACGTCCGACTTTTCGAACTTCAGTGTGCGGTCACCGGCCCAAACGGCGTTGGCTTCGGGTTCTTGTTGCAGCGCCAGGGCGCAGGCCTTGATGATGAAGTCATTGACCGACAGTTTCACGCCGCGCGGTTCCAACTGCTTGTTCAACTGGCTGCGGAACTTCAGCAGCGCATCCAGTTGAATATCGCGGCGCAGGTAGAAGTGCGGTACCGATTGCTTGGCCTCTGTCAGGCGGGCCGCAATGGTTTTGCGCATCCCGTCGAGCTGGACCTCTTCAAATGGACGATCCGCATAGGTCTTGAGCACCACATCGGTGTCCGGACCGGCGGCCATGGTCGCAGCAGGCGCATCAGCCTTGGCCGCAGGTGCGGCCGCTTTCGGTGCAGCGGTTGCATTTTCAACATCCGCCTTCACGATCCGGCCATGCGGGCCAGAGCCTGTGATAGTCGTCAGATCAAGGCCTTTGTCTGCCGCAATCCGCCGCGCCAATGGCGTGGCAAAGATGCGCTGGCCGTCTTTGGCAGGTGCCGCTGGGGCAGGGGCCGCAGCAGCGGCTGGCGCGGCCTCGGCAGCGGGTGCTTCTGCGGTGGCAGCAGGTGCCGCGGCGGGGGCAGAAACATCACCGATGTCGTCAGCACTTTCGCCATCTTCCAGCAACACGGCGATCACATCATTGACCTTCACGCCTTCGGTGCCTTCCGGGACGATGATTTTGCCCATCACACCTTCGTCGACGGCCTCAAACTCCATCGTGGCTTTGTCGGTTTCGATCTCTGCCATGATGTCGCCAGAAGAGACGGTATCGCCCTCTTTGACGTGCCATTTGGCAAGCGTGCCTTCTTCCATTGTCGGTGACAGGGCGGGCATCAGGATTTCTGTTGGCATGGCGCTGTCTCCTTAACGGTAGGTTACTTGTTTGCAGGCATCGACCACTTCGTCGGCGGTCAGCAAAGCGTGTTTTTCAAGGTTGGCGGCATAGGGCATCGGTACATCTTTCCCTGTGCAGGTGATGACCGGGGCATCAAGGTAATCAAACGCCTCTTGCATGATCACGCCGCTGATATAGCCACCCACGCTGCCCTGCGGCCAGCCTTCCTCAACAGTCACACAGCGGTTGGTCTTGCGGACTGAGGCAAGGATCGTCGCCGTATCCATTGGGCGCAGGCTGCGTAGGTTGATGACTTCGGCGTTAATACCATCGGCCGCCAGCTTTTCTGCGGCTTCCAGCGCATAGGTCATCCCGATGCCAAAGCTGACGATGGTCACATCATCGCCTGACCGCTCAATCTTCGCTTTCCCAAATGGAATTGTGAAATCATCCATCACCGGCACATCAAAGGATTTGCCGTAAAGGATTTCATTCTCAAGGAAGATCACCGGGTTGGGGTCGCGGATCGCTGTTTTCATCAGGCCCTTCGCATCAGCGGCAGAGTAGGGCATGACAACTTTCAGGCCGGGGATCTGCATATACCACGCAGCGTAATCCTGGGAGTGCTGTGCACCCACGCGGGCAGCGGCACCATTTGGCCCACGGAACACCATCGGCGCCCCCATTTGCCCACCGGACATATAGAGCGTCTTGGCGGCAGAGTTAATAATATGGTCAATCGCTTGCATGGCGAAGTTAAACGTCATGAATTCGACGATCGGCTTCAGCCCACCAAATGCAGCACCAACACCAATACCGGCAAAACCATGCTCGGTGATCGGGGTGTCAATCACGCGTTTGGCGCCGAATTCGTCCAGCAGACCTTGGGAGATCTTATAAGCCCCCTGATACTCGGCCACTTCCTCACCCATGAGGAAGACATCCTCATCACGGCGCATCTCTTCGGCCATCGCGTCGCGCAGGGCTTCGCGGACGGTTGTTTGCTTAACCTCTACATCTGCATCCCAATCGGGCGTGGCGTCTGCGACCGGGGCTTCTGGTGCTGCAGCGGCAGGTGCGGCAGCCGGGGCAGGTGCCTCTTCTGCGGCAGCAGGCGCTGCGGCGGGTGCGGCACCGGCGGCGGGTACGTCTTCGCCTTCTTCGACAAGGATCGCGATGACCTCATTCACCTTCACACCTTCGGTGCCTTCAGCGATGACGATCTTGCCGACAATCCCTTCATCAACGGCCTCGAATTCCATCGTGGCTTTATCGGTTTCAATCTCGGCCATGATGTCGCCGGATGAAACGGTGTCACCCTCTTTGACGAGCCATTTGGCCAATGTGCCTTCTTCCATGGTGGGCGAAAGGGCGGGCATGAGTATTTCGGTTGCCATGTCTTACGCCTCCACTTCTGCGTAGATATCTGTCCAAAGCTCATCCAACGCAGGCTCTGGGCTTTCTTTCGAAAACTCAGCGGCTTCGTTCACGATGGCTTTGATTTCTTTGTCGATGGCCTTCAGGTCATCATCTGTCGCGTGCTTGCCGGTCAGTAGCATGTCGCGGATCTGTTCGATGGGGTCACGCTCATCACGCATCTTTTGCACTTCTTCGCGGGTCCGGTATTTCGCCGGGTCCGACATGGAGTGACCGCGGTAACGGTATGTTTTCACTTCCAGAATGTAAGGGCCCTTGCCTGCGCGGCAGTGGGCAACAGCGCGTTCGCCGGCCTCTTTCACGGCCAGAACGGACATACCGTCCACTTCTTCACCGGGAATGCCATAGGCCGCACCACGCTCCCACAAGGATGGCGACTTCGTCGAACGCTTCACCGATGTCCCCATGGCGTATTGGTTGTTCTCGATCACAAAAACGACCGGCAGATCCCAAAGTTCGGCCATGTTGTAGGTTTCATAAACCTGACCCTGGTTCGCGGCACCATCACCGAAGTAGGTGAAGGTCACGCGGTCATTGCTTTTGTATTTGTCAGAAAAAGCGAGGCCCGCTCCCAGCGGCACCTGCGCCGCCACAATGCCATGACCCCCATAAAAATGCTTCTCTTTCGAGAACATATGCATGGAGCCGCCTTTGCCTTTGGAAAAGCCACCTTCGCGGCCCGTCAGCTCTGCCATGATGCCTTTGGGGTCCATCCCGCAGGCCAGCATATGGCCGTGGTCGCGGTAGGATGTGACGCGCTTGTCGCCTTCGTCGGCTGCGGCCTCTAGCCCGACAACAACGGCCTCTTGTCCGATATAAAGGTGGCAGAAACCACCAATCAGGCCCATGCCGTAGAGCTGGCCTGCTTTCTCTTCAAATCGCCGGATCAACAGCATTTCACGGTAATGTCCCAGCAATTCTTCGGCTGAAACGTTGGGTTTTGCGGCGGCCTTCTTGGGCGGCATGTGCATTCCTCCGACGTGGCTACAGGTAGTTTAGTATTAAACTATCTTTAAACCATGCATCTGAAAATTGCGAGGGTCAAAGTGACCCATGGTCAATCGCTCGCGGAATAGCCGCGTTGCGTGAGGTGACTAACTGTTTTGGGCTTAACGAATGACGATTTCATCCGCGCGGATCATGCCCAGCACATCGCGCGCTTGCTGATCAAGAAGGTCAAGATCAAGGAAATTATCGGACAGGCGGGTCGTCAGGTTTTCCATCCGCGCGACCTCGGCTTGCAAGGCAGCCAGCTCAATGGCCAGCGCATCACCCTCAGCCTTCACCTCGATCCGTTTGAACAGACCATAGTCGCCCTGAACAGCGGCGAACGTAAAGTAAAGCCCAAGCATAATCATACCCAGGAAATAGAACAAAGCGCCAAGCTGTGGACCGCTGCGTCGTGTCATGTCTCTGCCTCAAATGCCGCCTCTTCCGGGCGGCTTTGTACAGATTCGCATATTTGATTCGCGAAGGGAATCCCTTAATTTCAGAAACCCTGCATAGCCTAGGTGTTTGCTAGAGCGTGAGGTCGCCCCGCTGGATCGTCGCTTTGATGCGGCTTGCCTGGCGTAACCGGCGCCGCCGCGCATAGACAAACCTGCAGAACCGTGCTGCGAGAAATGTTGTAAAACCTGCGTCCAAAACAATCATGTCGCGCCAAAGACACCCGGTATCGGTCGGTTGCACATGCAAAGTATGATCCCAACGTTTGATTTGTTTGTTATGCTCACGGCTTTGAATGATGCGCGTATCGTGATCAAGGCGTTCGACATACATCGTGTGATTGCGGGTCTTGAAGAATTTGAACATCGTGACGTCGACACAAAGCGTCTCGCCCTGCTGAACGTTGCGGTCGGGCAGGCCGTCATAGACGGCCAGCCCTTTCATCGCTTCCTGCATCTCGGAAAAATCTAGCGCTTCATTGAAAAGGCGGTCGGCATCCGCTGGGTATGACGCCTCTACGGTGATTGTGTAGATCATTTCGCGGGGTTCTCGACTGAAGCTGATGTAACTGCTATTGCATCCAACAGTTACGCCTTCCCGCGATAAATCTCCACCAGTTTGCCCAGCATCGCCAGCGCATCCTCCCGATCTCGCTGGAAGGAGTTCCGCCCGATGATTGACCCGTTCCCACCGCCATCGCGAATGGCGCGCGCATCGTCATAGACGGCATCTGCCCCTTTGGCCGCACCACCAGAAAACACAGTCAGACGGCGGCCACCCAAGGCGCTGTTCACACAGTGGCGCACGCGTGCTGCTTGGGTTGCGATATCAATTTTCTCGGCCTCATAGACTTTCTTCGCCTCTGGTAGGCTCAGGTGATCAGTCGACAGTTTGATCTTGATGATATGCGCGCCCAAAAGCCCGGCAATCTGGGCGGCATAGGCGGCGATATCAATCGCGGTTTCGCCTTCTTTGGTCAGCGCCTCACCACGCGGGTAGGACCAGATCACGGTGGCAATCCCCTTGGCCGCAGCCTCTTTGCGCATCTCTGCGATGTCGCTGAACATATTCAACGCGGCAGAGGAGCCAGGGTAGATGGTAAAGCCAATGGCAGAACAGCCCAGCCGCAACGCGTCATCAACAGATGCTGTGATGGCTTGGGTCTTGGGGGCCGCATCAGGGATAAGTGAATTGGCAGAGTTCACTTTCAGGATCGTGGGGATCTGGCCTGCGAATGTATCGGCGCCCGCCTCGATCATGCCCAAAGGTGCGGCATAGGCGCTAAGCCCCGCATCAATGGCCAGCTGATAGTGGTAATGCGGATCATAGGCGGGTGGATTGGGCGCAAAGGACCGCGCTGGCCCATGTTCAAAGCCCTGATCCACAGGCAGGATAATCATCTTGCCGGTCCCACCCAGCTTGCCGTTCATCAGCATGCCGGCCAACTTGGCCTTCACGCCGGGTGTTTCGCCTTCATAGTTTGCAAGAATTTTCTGAACGGTTCTCGTGGTTTTCATGGCGGACCTCTTTGTGCTGTTACAGCACCGATAGGCCCGCAGCCGGGGGGTTGCAAATATGTTAGCGCAACCGTGCGCGATGTTATCGCAAACACCCGGTCTGCGCTCCGATCAACCTCTTCTCATGTTCCCAAATACCTCGGGGGAGGCGCGCAGCGACGGGGGCAGCGCCCCCTGCGCCCTAGCTGCTGAGTGCCGCCACGCCAGGCAAGGTCTTGCCTTCCATCCACTCTAAAAAGGCCCCACCCGCGGTCGAGATATAGGTGAAATCATCGGCCGCACCGGCCTGATTGAGGGCTGCAACCGTATCACCGCCACCGGCGACGGAAATCAGCTTGCCTGCCTTTGACAAAGCGGCGGCTTTGACCGCGGCTGCATTTGTGGCCGCATCAAAGGGTGCAATTTCAAAGGCTCCCAGCGGGCCGTTCCAGACCAGCGTTTTCGCCTGCTCCAATACCTCACCGATGTAAGCCACCGTCGCAGGCCCTGCATCAAGGATCATCGCATCCGCCGGGCAGGCCTCTGGTGCAACAACCTCATTCGTTGCACCCGCCTTGAACTCACGCGCCACGACGATATCGCGCGGCAGAATAATTTCGCATCCAGCAACTTCTGCCTTGCCCAAAATCTCGCGCGCGGTCTCTGCCAGATCATGCTCGCACAGGGATTTGCCGACATCGATGCCTTGCGCGGCCAAAAAGGTATTCGCCATGCCGCCGCCAATCACCAGATGATCGACCTTGCCTACCAGATTGCCCAAAAGGTCCAGCTTGGTGGATACTTTGGCCCCGCCAACAACAGCCACCACGGGACGCTCAGGCGTGCCAAGCGCCTTTTCCAGCGCACCCAGTTCCTCGGCCATCAAGCGCCCGGCACAGGCGGGCAGCATGCGGGCAATCGCCTCAGTACTCGCATGGGCACGGTGGGCGGCAGAGAAGGCGTCGTTCACGTAGATATCACCAAGACCCGCCAGACGGCGCGCAAAGCCTTCGTCGTTCTTTTCTTCACCGGGGTTAAAGCGCAGGTTTTCCAAAAGCAGCACTTCGTCGCCGTCCATCTCGGCCACCGCATCGCCATAATCGGAGTTCACCCAGGTCACAGGCAAACCCAGAACGTCAGCCACCGCAGGGGCGATGATCTCTAGCGACATCTCTGGCACCACTTGCCCCTTGGGGCGCCCGAAATGGGCCATCAAGATGACTTTGCCGCCCTTTTCCTGAATATCATCGACCGTGGGCACAATCCGCTCAATCCGGGTGGTATCCGTCACAACACCATCCTCAACCGGCACGTTGATATCCACACGCACAAGCGCGCGCTTGCCTGCAAAATCCATATCGTCGAGTGTCTTCCAAGCCATCGGTCTGCTCCCTTGCGCGTGCCAGTTGATGCTGGTGTTGCGGCAATCTGGCGCCCGCGTCAACCGGACCGGCTTGGCAATCGTGCCAATGGGCCATATGTCAGGTGCGAACAAAAGATGAAGGAGCGCCCGATGGCCGATATCAAAGACCCCGAAAACACAATCATCATGACACTGAAAGACGGTGACGTGATCATCGAATTGCTGCCAGATGTGGCGCCCGCGCATGTCGCCCGCATGAAAGAATTGGCGCGCGCAGGCAAATACGACAACGTGTGTTTTCACCGGGTGATTGATGGCTTCATGGCGCAGACGGGTGATGTGGCGAACGGCAATATGGAAGAGAACTTTAACATCGGTCGTGCGGGCACAGGCGGGTCTGACATGCCTGATCTGCCAGCAGAGTTTTCCAAGATCCCCCATGCGCGCGGGTCTATCGGTGCGGCACGTTCGCAGAACCCGAACTCGGCCAACAGCCAGTTCTTCATTAACTTCAAAGACAATGATTTCCTGAACGGCCAATATACTGTCTACGGGCAGGTTGTATCGGGGATGGAGCATGTGGATGCCATCATGCGGGGCGAGCCACCGATGAACCCAGATCGTATGATCAGCGTGAAAGTGGCCGCCGATGTTTAAGCACACTGCAATCCTTGCCGTTCTGGCGACCCCCGCAGTCAGTGCCGGCCTCGAGATTGATATCGTGGGCGAGGCGAATGGCACGATCGTGATTGACCTGTTCGAAGACACAGCACCTTTGCATGCCGCCCAGATCACCGCGATTGCAGAGGCTGGCAGCTATAATGGCGTCGTCTTTCACCGCGTGATTGACGGCTTCATGGCACAGACCGGTGACGTGCAAAACGGCATCATGGGCAGTGATCTGTCGCGTGCGGGCACCGGCGGATCAGAGTTTGCTGATATCCCGGCTGAGTTTTCGGATATCCCCTTTGAGCGTGGTGTCGTGGGCATGGCGCGCGCGCAGAACCCAAACTCGGCCAATAGCCAGTTCTTCATCATGTTTGAGCCAGGTTATTTTCTGAACGGTCAATACACTGTCGTGGGTGAGGTCACCGAAGGTATGGAATTGGTCGATCAAATCAAACGCGGTACGGGCGCCAATGGTGCTGTCATCGGCCAGCCCGATATGATGGCCGCTGTCCGTGTGACCGAGTAAGTGATCACGCCCGGCTCGCATTGACGGGCCGGGCGGTGTGCGCTGAGAGTGCAGAATTGCCTCCCTTGGTCCGTTTGATTGGACATAGAAAGTCCGGGGTTTGGCTTGACAGTTTGATGAAGCGCGCATCAGGTCGTCGCCAATGGAAAAGAAATCTCAGATTGATCTGTTTGGTGCTGTGGCGCTGACAGGTTTCGCCCTTCTTCTTGCTTTCAATCAGGTTGTGATCAAAGTCACCAACGGTGGTTTGCAGCCGGTGTTTTTCGCTGGGCTGCGGTCGGCCGGAGCTGTGATTTGCATCTGGCTCTGGCTGCGTTTGCGCGGCATTCCTTTGCGGTTTGAAAAGGGCACACGGCTTGCCGGTTTTGCGATGGGCGGGATATTTGCGTTTGAGTTTCTGTGCCTCTTTGTCGCACTTGATCTGACGGCGGTCAGCCGCGCCAGCGTGATTTTCTATTCCATGCCGGTCTGGCTGGCGATCATGGCGCATTTTGTGATGCCCGATGACCGGGTGACACCGCTCAAAGCGCTGGGTCTGGCCTTGGCCTTTGCTGGTGTGGCCCTTGCGATCCTGACCCGCGACGATGGGGCAGGCAGTCTCTGGGGTGATCTGGCGGCTTTGGGGGCGGCTGTGGGCTGGGCGCTGACGGCACTATTGGCGAAAGCGTCATCGCTATCGCGCGTGCGCCCAGAGATACAGTTGATGTGGCAGGTCGCGGTCTCGGCCCCGATCCTGTTGATTGCCGCGCTGTTCTTCGGCCCGTTGATCCGTGACCTGGCCCCGATCCATGTAGCGGGGCTGGTGTTTCAGATTGTTGTGGTCGTCAGCGCCGGGTTTATCTTTTGGCTTTGGCTTTTGTCGATTTACCCCGCCTCGGGCGTCGCCTCATTCAGCTTTCTGTCACCTGTGCTTGCCGTGGGTCTGGGCTGGCTCTTGCTGGATGAAGAGGTCGGGCCAAACCTGATCGCGGCACTGGTTCTGGTGGCCATCGGTATCGTGCTGATCAACCGTCCGGTCAGGTCCCGCAAAACGTCCGCGTGACCTGCTCGTCTTTGCTGGGCGCGCGTGCAAAATCCGGGTGGGGGTCATAGGGGCGCGTGACCGCCGCCAATAGCGCATGGAACGGGGCGTAGTCGCCGTTGCGGCCGGCCACGATCACCTCTTCCACACGGTGGTTGCGCGGGATGACCTGCGGGTTGGCCTGCGCCATCAATTCAGACGAAGGGTTGCGCGAACGCCAGCGGGCAGCCCAAGCATCAAACCCATCACGATCGATGAATTGGTCGCGCGCCTGTGGGCTGTTCAAATGGGCGAATGTATTGGTGAAATCAGCGCCATCCTTGGTCATCAGATCAAGCAGGTCAGTGATGAGTGTACGGTCATCTTCGACCGGCTCGGCAATGCCAAGCTTGGCCCCAAGTTCGCGCAGCCATGCCGCCTCATATAGCGCGGGCATCCGATGCACCGCAGCGGTAAAATCTTCAATCGCGGCCTCGCGGTCAGGCATCAGAGGGATCAGTGCTGTCGCAAATTGCGCCATATTCCACGCGCCAATGCCGGGTTGGTTGGCATAGGCATAGCGGCCAAACTGATCAATGGCGCTGAATACGCTATTGGGATGAAACCCATCCATGAAGGCGCAGGGGCCATAGTCAATCGTCTCACCTGCGATGGAAACGTTGTCGGTGTTCATCACGCCATGGATAAAGCCCAAACCCATCCATTTGGCGATCAGCGCGGCATAGCGCGCGATCACAAGGTCTAACAGTTCGGCTGGGCCATTTGCGTCTGGATAGTGCCGCGCAATCACGTGGTCGGTCAGCGCATGCAGTGCTGTCATATCGCCGCGACTGGCGAAGAACTGAAAGGTGCCCACGCGGATATGGCTTTGGGCTATACGGGTGATGATCGCGCCGGGCAGCACCTCTTCGCGATAAACATCCTCGCCCGTTGTCACCGCCGCTAGCGCGCGGGTCGTGGGCACGCCCATCGCATGCATTGCCTCGCTGACCAAATATTCACGCATGATGGGCCCCAACCAAGCGCGTCCATCACCTTGGCGCGAATAGGGGGTGGGGCCGGAGCCCTTCAATTGGATATCGCGGCGGATGCCATCGGCGCCCACAACCTCGCCCAGCAGCACTGCACGCCCGTCGCCCAGCTGCGGGTTCCAATTGCCGAATTGATGACCTGCGTAGACCTGAGAAAGGGGGGCGGCCCCATCGGGGATGTGGTTGCCGGCAAAGACCTGCGCGGCCTCTGGTGTGTCAAGTGCTGCGGCATCAATGCCTAGCACCGCCGCCAGATCAGCGTTATAGGCAATCATCTGCGGCGTCTTTACCGGGGTCGGCAGCTGTGCGGTGTACATCTGCGGTGGCAATTGCGCATAGCTATTGTCGAAGGGGATATGCATCCTAAAGCCGCGCCAGACGCGCAGCCAGCAAGGCATAGAAGCCTGACGCGTCAATGTCTTTCATGAACATCGCATTGGCCGGGCGATCGGTGACGCGCCACCAGTCGGCCACGGTCATCCCAAGGGTCAGTTCCGCCTCTGTTTCGATCTCGACATTGATATGGCGGCCTTCGAACAGTTGCGGTTCGATCAGATAGGCGATGGTGCAGGGGTCATGCAACGGGGCACCTTCTGATCCGTATTTTTCCATATCGAAGCGTTCGAAAAAATCTGTCCAGGCGGCGACCATATCGCCCACTTTGGTGTGCATCGACCGGAAGGCATCAATCCGGTTGCGCGTTGTCAGCGCCTTATGCGTGACATCCAAGGGCATGACGACCAGTGGGGCGCCCGCGCCAAAGACGATTTTAGCCGCCTCTGGATCGACATAGATGTTGAACTCGGCTGTGGGGGTGATGTTGCCCACTTCGAAATAGGCGCCACCCATCAGGACAATCTCTTGCACGCGGTCGATGATATCAGGGGCACGTTCGAAGGCGGTCGCGATATTGGTCAGCGGGCCAATTGGGCAGAGGGTAACGGTGCCGCTGGGCTCTGCACGCAGGGTTTCGATGATGAAGTCGACGGCGTGTTGGTCTTGCAAGGGCATTGTCGGGTCGGCCATCTGAGGGCCATCAAGGCCCGTCTTGCCGTGCACATGTTCTGCTGTCACAAGTTTGCGCTGCATCGGGGCATCACAGCCTGCGAATACTTTGGTGTCAGGCTTGCCCGCCAGTTCACAGACAATCCGCGCGTTCTTCTCGGTCAGGGGCAGGGGGACATTGCCCGCAACCGCAGTGATCCCCAGTACATCGATATCCTCGGGTGAGGCGAGGGCCAGCAGAATGGCGACCGCGTCGTCCTGACCGGGGTCTGTGTCGATGATGATCTTGCGGGGGGCCATGGATGCGTCCTGTCTTACTTGCCCCTAAACTGGGCCGAAGGGCGGGCAGGGGCAAGGGGTCAGACGCGCTCATGTGCCTTTAGGCGCAGATAAAGTTGATCTTGGGCCTGATCACCCGTCTCAAGCGCATAGATATAGGCGTGGGTCAGGTAGAAACAGGCAGCATCAATGTCTGCCGCAGCATCAGCAGCCTCGACATAGAGCGCGATTAACCCGCGCCTGTCGTCGCGGTCATGCGCGGCAAGCAACCGATCCTTGAGTGATGTCATGGGGCGGCAAGATGCACCGCGACTTTGCCTGCCACCCAATCATGAAAGCAATGGGTGGGGCCATCCATCGCCGGGCTGAAACGCCCACCGTCAAAATCGGGGGCATGGCGGCCTTTCTGCATGCCTTCGACGACGAAGACGTCCTCTTCGAAAATCCCGCGCCATTGCACGCTGTTCTTTGCGCGCAGCGCGTCATCCGTCTCAGGCGCGGCATAGTATAAATGCACATGCTCGCGGGTTTCCTCATGGCTGATAGGTTCGAGCACGATCACAAAGGCATGGTCGCGTTGCACGCCCAATAGAACGTTGGGATAGACGGTCAGATATTCGCCTCCTTCTGTCCATTTCGGGTCCAACCCTGCGAAATCGGGAAAGACGGTGCCATCATCACCCTTCAACTGGCGGTAAACCAGCGTGCCCTGGCCCGAGAATTTGCCTTTCTCATTGATGTTATAGTGGTCCTCCAGCCGGGAATAGCTGTTCAGGCCGGGATGCACCCAAGGCAGGTGATAGCTTTCACAGTAGTTTTCGACAGCCAGCTTCCAGTTGGTTTTCACGTCGAGAATAAAAGTGCTGTCCGCGCCACCATGATGCAGCGGCTGATCAAAGTCAGACCAGCGGGCGATCAGATCGGCGTGGACCTCTTCAAAGGGCGCGGCATTGCCGTCGATGTTAATAAAGACGGTGTCGAACCAGATATGGCTGCGCACCTCGATCAGGCCCAGCAGGTCTTTGTCGATCGCCTCATGTGTGTTGTGGCCGGGGCCGCCGACATGGGGGGTGCTGACCAGTTTGCCTGACGTGGAATAGCACCATGAATGATAGGGGCAGCGGATTGCGCCCTCGATCTTCTTAGGCTCTGAAACAAGGATCATCCCACGGTGACGGCAAATGTTCTGAAACACGCGCACCTGGCCCTGACGGTCGCGGACCAGTAAAAGAGGCATGCCCAGGAACTCTATCGGCTTGGCATCCCCCGGTTCAGGCACATCAGCGGCAACAGCCAAACCAGCCCAAGTGCCGCAGAGCACAGCCTGCTTTTCGACGTCAAAAACATCCGGGTCGATATAGTGCGCATTGGGCAGGCCATTGGCCGTTTCAATCGGTTGGCGCACCGCATCAAGGGTCTGTGGGGGGATATCTTTGGCCATGATTTGCCTCCTCTCGCTATGAAAATCATAGCATGAGGCGTTGATGTTCCTGCCGTCTGCCCGCGACGGCGGCTTTTCTCACAGCGACATCAAAAAAGGGCGATGGGCTGATGTTTGCCACTTGAACCAACAGCGCTCGGCCCACATTTGCCAGTCAGGACAAAGCGCCCAAATCTCAGCGTGCTTTTGCGCATCACTGCCGCAGAATTTGGCACAAGCATGCCGCAATTCTTCTCTTTGCGGGGGAACTATGGAAAGCTTGGGAAAGGACGTCCAATTGTTTCTGGGAAGGCAACAATGTCTTCTTCATGTCCTAATAGGAGAAAGAAAATGACACGTACACTTAAGCTGATCGCACCAATTGCAGTACTCACCGCGCTGGCTGTTCCCAGCTTTGCCCAAGACGCCGAGATCGATATCAACGGCGACGGCATGTACAGCTATCCTGAAATTCAGGCCGTGATGCCAGAGATGACGGAAGACGATTTCACCGTCCTTGATACATCGGGTGATGGCCTGTTGGATGCGGACGAGATTGCAGTTGCAACAGAAGCTGGCCTCTTGCCAGCCTAAAAAGTGGCGCGTGGCCGGTGATCAGCCTCTGATCCCGGGCCACCCACTGCGTCCCTCGCGTCACGCCCCAATCGGGCGCGGGGGATTGCGAAAGGCCCATTCGGCAACCTCCCGCTGAATGGGCTTTTGCATAAAGAAAAGAATGACGGAAATTTACCCCTAACACGTTGAATCTACACGGTTCGTAAGCGGCAGCTTGCTGCGGCGCACCGCAGATAACCAATGTCCGAAAGGGGGCTAAATCATGACTTTCTTCAAGCTTGGTTCTTTATCGATTTTGGGCGTCGTTACGCTCACCGCATGCAGCGCGAATGAGTATTCATTCGACAACCCATCCGGTGCAGATGGCATGACCTTCCAAGAGATGCGTACTGTCTATGACGATCTGGACCCGGTCGAGTTTTCGATCATCGACACCAACAACGATTATGTTGTTGATGCCGATGAGGAAGCGAGTATCGATATCACCATCGACGACCAGTGATCTGTGACTTGCCCGTGCTGGTATCAGGTGCCGCGCGAAAGGGCGGCAACACCGGTGCGGGCAATCTCCTGCAGGCCCAAGGGCTGCATCAGCTCTGCAAAAGCGTCGATCTTTTCTGATGTGCCCGTGATCTCAAAAACAAATGAATTCAATGTGCTATCGACCACATTTGCCCTGAAAATATCAGCCAGGCGGATCGCCTCAATCCGGTGATCGCCTGTGCCTTCGACCTTAAACAGCGCTAGTTCGCGCTCAACCGAAGGCCCTTCGACGGTCAGATCGTTGACCTTATGCACATCAACAATGCGCCCCAGTTGGGCCTTGATTTGTGTGATGATCTGCGGTGTACCGCTGGTGACAATCGTGATGCGGGACCGATGGCCAAGGTGATCGACCTCTGCGACGGTTAGGCTGTCGATGTTGTAGCCCCGGCCAGAGAACAGGCCGATCACACGGGCCAGAACACCGGGTTCGTTTTCGACAAGCACGGCAAGTGTGTGCTGTTCTTCCTTGTCCGAAAACGATGGCCTAAGATCATAGGCGGAATGGCTGGTGGCGCCTTTTTTGATTTTGAGCGGTGACATGGGATGTCCCTTTTTTCTTTAACTTTTGATAGTGCGTTGAACGGTTCTTACACCATCACCGCGCCATCGGATTTGATCGCATTGGCCGTGTCTGCGTTTTCACCCAGCAGCATCTCATTATGCGGCTTGCCCGATGGGATCATGGGGAAGCAGTTTTCGTGCTTTTCTACCAGACAATCGAACAGGACCGGGCCGTCGTGGTTCAGCATTTCCATGATCGCATCGTCCAGATCATCTGGGTTGTCACAGATGATGCCTTTGGCGCCAAAGGCTTCGGCCAGTTTCACAAAGTCAGGCAGGCTCTCTGACCAACTGGATGAATAACGCTCCCCATGCAGCAATTCTTGCCACTGGCGCACCATGCCCAGCCGTTCGTTGTTCAGGATAAACTGTTTAACGGGCAGGCCGTATTGCATCGCTGTCCCCATTTCCTGCATGTTCATCAGCCATGAGGCTTCGCCGGCGACGTTGATCACCAATGCTTCGGGGTGGCCCATCTGCACACCGATGGAGGCAGGGAAGCCATAGCCCATGGTGCCCAGACCACCGGATGTCATCCAGCGATTGGGGTCTTCAAACCCCAGATACTGCGCGGCCCACATCTGGTGCTGGCCCACTTCGGTCGTGATGTAGCGGTCGTGCTTTTTGGTCAGCTCTTCCAAACGGGCGAGGGCGTATTGCGGTTTGATCACCTTGCCCTTTTGTTCAAACTTCAGGCAGTCGACTTTCTTCCAGTCGTTGATCTGGTGCCACCACTTTTGGACGTTTTCCTTGTCCGTCTTGCGACCACGGGCCTTCCAGACATTCAGCAGGTCCTCCAGCACATGGGCGACGTCACCCAGGATCGGGATATCGACCTTGATCACCTTGTTGATGGAAGAGGCGTCGATGTCGATATGCGCTTTCTTCGATCCGGGGCTAAAGGCATCCAGACGGCCGGTGATCCGGTCATCAAACCGCGCGCCGATATTGATCATCAGATCGCAGTCGTGCATCGCCATATTGGCCTCGTAAAGGCCGTGCATGCCCAGCATGCCGATCCAGTTTTCACCAGAGGCCGGATAACAGCCCAGACCCATCAGGGTTGAGGTAATGGGAAAACCTGTCGCCCCCACCAGCTCGCGCAGCAGCTGGCTGGCGGCTGGGCCAGAGTTGATCACGCCGCCGCCAGTATAGAAAAGCGGGCGCTTGGCGGTTTCCATTGCCTTGGCCAGTTCGGTGATCATCTCCATGTCACCTTTGACCTGCGGGTTATAGTGGGTCTCAACCTGCCGCGCTTCGGTATAGGTGCCGGTTGCGAATTGCACGTCCTTGGGGATGTCGATCACAACGGGGCCGGGGCGGCCGGATGTGGCGATATGGAACGCCTCATGCAGGGTAGGGGCCAAGCGGTCCGTTTCTTTCACCAGCCAGTTGTGCTTGGTGCAAGGGCGGGTGATGCCAACGGTATCACATTCCTGAAAGGCGTCAGAGCCGATCATAAAGGTCGGCACCTGACCTGTCAGTACAACAATCGGAATGCTGTCCATCAAGGCGTCCGTCAGACCAGTCACGGCGTTTGTGGCACCAGGGCCAGAGGTCACCAAGGCGACACCAGGCTTGCCCGTGGACCTCGCATAGCCTTCGGCGGCATGTACCGCCCCTTGCTCATGCCGGACCAGAACGTGCTTGATGCTGTTTTGCTGAAAAATCTCGTCATAAATCGGTAGGACGGCACCACCGGGGTAACCAAAGACTGTGTCCACGCCCTGATCGATCAGAGCCTGCACCACCATTTTTGCGCCCGTCATGGCTTTTGTCATTGTTCTCGCGTCCTATCGCTGTCGCTGTGTCGTAGTCATAAAAAAACCCCCGAGGTTCTTCGGGGGCGCATGGGATCGTTATGGTCTTACCGTTACCGGCCCATGCGCATCTTTCTCACAATTAGTACGACGTGTGTCATCTTGGTTCCTTCGTGTGGCGTGACACTAATGTGGTGCGAAAGGGGGGTCAACAGCGATAGTGGAGAAAATGTCGCGAAAGAGCGGTTTGTCGCAACTTTCTTTCAGAAGAGGTCAATTGCCCTGACGGAAAAGCCCTATTGATAGCCACGCCGCCGGACCCGTGACCGGACCACTTGTGCGATTTCAGACCCAAAAAGAAAGCTATGTGCGACCACCATGATCGTTAGCAGAACCAGACCATAGGCCAATAGGATCTGCACCATTGGAACCTGAAAGTTCAGCTGCGGCAGATTCGCAATGACGACCGGACCATACCATGAAACGAAAGAAATCATGCCCATCGTGACAAAAACAAATTTTTTGCGGAAGGGCACGCCTTGCAGCATCGTCATCCCGATCTGTCCATGCATGAACGGCAGCACCGTGCGGTGAATGAACCAGCCATTGATCGACAGGATGCCGACAATCACCATTTTGGCCCAGACCTTTTCATTGCCCAGTTTTACGGGGTCGGTGACGTAGTAGAACACCAAAAAGCTAAGCCCCGTCACCCACAACAGCTTGAGCCCGACATTCACTAGATCGGCCAGAAAGGCGAACATTTCAAACTTTTGCTCGGTCATTTCTTGACCCAGGAAAAACCGGATGATCATCAAATCAAGCAATGTCGCGGCCCCAAGGCCCATCGACAAACCGATGAAGTGAAAGATACGGATGATACCCCGGCTAAGTTCTGCGGGGTCAGAGGCGAGTGCGCTCAGCAGTTGTGAAAGTTCCAACGGCATGCCTTTTGCTAATGGCTCGCCCCCGCAAACCAGATGTCTATTTGATGATGGCAGGCGATTGAATTATCACCCGTACCGCTATTCACCAAATATATCCGGTCGCCTGCAACAGATTGGTTTTGTTTCTTTAATCTCGGCAAAAACTGGCCGAGAAACGCAGCCTTACGTCAGATCGTCGCCGATTTTATCCCATGTCTGGGTTTCAAAATCGCTTGCATCATGGCGTTCGCGCAGCTGCGTGTCCGGGTCGCCCCAAGCGCGGTTCACCATTTTGCCGCGTTGATAGGCGGGCCGGTTCATCACCGCATCGGTCCAGCGGTTCACATTCTTGTAGGATGCAACATCCAGAAACTCTGCTGCCTCATAAACCTGCCCTTTGACCAATGCGCCATACCATGGAACTGTCGCCATATCAGCGATCGAATAGCTGTCGCCGCCCAGATACTCATAATCCGCCAACCGTTGGTCCAGCACGTCCAACTGGCGTTTGGCCTCCATTGCAAAGCGGTTGATAGGGTATTCGAATTTTTCGGGCGCATAGGCATAAAAGTGGCCAAAGCCCCCGCCAAGATAGGGGGCAGAGCCTTGCAGCCAGAAGAGCCAGTTCAACGTCTCCGTCCGCTCTGGCATGGTTTTGGGCAGGAACGCGTCAAATTTTTCAGCCAGATAGAGCAGGATCGCACCGCTTTCAAAAACGCGTACGCCGGTTTCTTTGTCAAAAAGAGCAGGGATTTTTGAGTTGGGGTTGACGTCAACAAACCCGCTGCTGAATTGATCGCCCTCTTGGATGTTGATCAGCCACGCGTCGTATTCGGCCGCGTGACCAGCGGCCAACAGCTCTTCCAGCATCACGGTGACTTTGACGCCATTTGGCGTGGCAAGCGAATGAAGCTGCAGCGGGTGCTTGCCTACGGGCAGGTCTTTGTCGTGGGTTGGCCCGGCAATGGGCCGGTTAATACTGGCAAATTTTCCGCCGCATTCGGCGTCCCAAGTCCAGACTTTCGGTGGGGTATAAGCAGAGGTATCAGACATTGGGAGAATCCATTTTGACTAATCGTTAAAGTTGCATGTGGGGCAGAATGTCGCAACAGCAAGTGTGCGCAAGTAAACAAAATGAGTGCGGCGCCATCGCGAAAGCAATGGCGCCGCCTATTTGTGCGAATGAAGAGGGCTAGCCTTGTGTCATCGCCCGGAATTCGGTCAGGTGACGGCGGACGATCTCAAACCATTCGCCTGTGTCTTTGATGGCCTGCAGGCCTGAGTTAAACTCGGCCAGCATCGCTTCGCCCTGTGGGTTGTTCTTAGAAATCACACCGTGGATTGTCAGAACCTGCGCCAGGCCTTCGTTCAGGCGGATCTGATCGGCTGTGCCTGTTTCGACCATCGCACCATCAGCGGTGTCAACGGCAAGTGCCACAACATCAACATCGCCAGCCACCAGGCTGGTAAAGCATTCGTTCACGTCGGTTGGGCGCACCCAGGTTACGTTTGGTTCTTTCAGGTCGTTCTCTTCCAGCTGGAAGGTCGCATAGCCAGATGGGCGGCAAACAACTTTGCCCAATAGCTGGTCATAGGCTGTGACCTCAGGCTCGGAGGCGCGGGTGTAATAACCAAAGACCTGTTCGAACATCGGGTCGGTCCAGTCAAAGTTGTTGCAGCGGAACTGGCTGTCCTCACCCAGACGGTCGATCTGATCACAGTTTGGTTTGAACCAGCTGATGCTGAAGTCATAGGCGTGATCGGTGACCAGCGGCGTCAGATGCGCACCCCAGTCATTAATAAAGTCGATTTTGTAAGGTGTGCCGCCGGCAGAATTGGCAAGTGCGACATTCGCAATCTCGGTGATCATGCCGCCCTGCGCCTGTTCTTCGTTAGCGAAGGGGGCCCAGTTAGTGCCCTGTGCGACGCGAATTTGGCGCGTGTCGGGGAAGGGCAGACGCTCAACACCAACCTCTTCGGTCAAGGCGGCGGCTGTAGAAGCGACAGTATCGCCCAAGCAGGGGACATCAAGGCGCATGCCAACAGAGATAACGCCGGGGTTTGGACCGACAGTATCAGCATTGGCACTATAGATGATCTGAAAGGCAGAGGGGTCATCATAAGCGGCCGCCGCGATTTTGGACAATGAATCACCGGGCTGAACGGTGTAGATCGCGCCGCACTCGACGCTTTGCGCGGCCGCGGGCGTGCTAACACCCATAATGGCTGCGGCTAATGCTGCGGTGCAGGTGGTGGCTGAGAGGGTCGTTGAGATTTTCATAGAGGAATCCTCTGTTTGGGTTGAGAGACGGCAATGATTACAAGGCACTGTTTACGAATTCGCATTAATGACGGCAGTTTGTTCAGTATTGTATGGCGGCTTTACGGCAGACGCGGTGAAACTTTGTGGCAATATTTCATAAACTGGGCGGTATATTCCATTTATTTTTGGACCAGACCCAAGGCTGCATGCTCAGACTGTGAAAAAGATGCCTGATTTTATTAACCGATTTTATGTCAACATTTTGCCGTTTTGTGGCGTATAGGTTCGTATGACGAAACAAAAAAGTGAGAGAACCTCTATGTTTCCTAAACCTATGAATTGCCCCAAGACAAACCGTTCTTCGCGGACACCAACAGGTTTTGTGACCGCCGTTTTTGCCGCATCAGGCCTTGCCGTGACGGTACCTCATCCCGTCGTCGCGCAAGAACAATGCGCGCCATATACTGTTGTGCGTGGTGATACGCTCAGTGTGATTGCGGCGGCCGCAGATGTTCCCGGCGGGTTTCAACGGTTGTTTGATGCCAACTCAAACATTTTAGAAAGCCCTAATCTTTTGGAAGTGGGTCAGGTCCTGGCTATTCCATGTGCTGACGGGTCCTTGCCGGCGGTGCCGGCATCTGCAATCGCGACCTCAGCCGAGCCAGCGCCATCAACCGCAACACCGACGCGCGCACTGCGTATCGCGACCGGCTCGGGCTATGCGCCCTTTACGGATGAAGACCTGCCCGGTGGCGGTATGATCACGCGGATGGTCGATCGGTCGATGGAACTGGGCAACCCCGATCAGGCCTATGATCTGGTTTTCGTAAACGATTGGGGGTCGCATCTGGAAACGCTGTTGCCCATTGGCGCGATTGACATGGCCTTCCCTTGGTTCAAGCCAAACTGCGATCTGGTTGATAACCTCTCTGAAAGCAGCGCCTACCGCTGTACGGACTTCAATCACTCGGATCCTTTCTATGAAACTTTGGTCGATTTCTTTACGCTCAGCGACAGCCCCTATGCGGCAGCAGAAACGCATCAGGATCTGTTCGGCGCCCGCGTTTGTCGCCCCGAAGCATGGTTTACCTTTGATCTAGAGGCGGAACGCCTTGTCGAACCCAACATCACTTATGTCACACCCGTTTCACAGCAGGGTTGTGTGGAGCTGTTGGCGAATGGTGAAGTTGACGTGATGACCTATGACACGCTGCCCGCCGAGGAAGATATCCGCGAAGCGGGTGTCGCAGACCGGGTGGTCAAGATCGCACCGCTGAGCGGGTCTGTGTCGTCCCATATCTTTGTTTCCAAGAACAACGCTTTCGCAAACGAAGCGCTGCCCATCATCAACGCAGGTCTTGAACAGCTGCGCTTGTCTGGTGAGTGGTTCAATATCGTGCGTGAAAGTATTCAGGAAACTGTTGAAAACTAATCTTCTTTAACCCCTGGACTTGTTCCCAAGTGGCCCCGCGTTCCCAAGGCGCGGGGTCATTCTTTTCCGGCTAAATCCCGGTTCCCTGCAAGACCCCATGTTCCATCGCATAGCGCGTCAGCCCGGCGGTCGAGCTGATGCCCAGCTTGCGCTTGATGTTCTTGCGGTGGGTTTCCACGGTGCGGACCGAAATGTTCAGCGTATTGGCGACATCTTTGTTTGATTGCCCTTGGGCCAGTTCCAGCAGGATGGTCTGTTCGCGGCTGGTCAGCGTTTCGCGCCCATCGCTGATTTTCGGTTGAAGTGATCCTTTGGCCCCGGTGCAAAGATATTCGTCACCTGCCATCACCCTTTCGATGGCCGTGTATATTTCATCGGTTGGCACGTCTTTGAGGATATATCCGCGCGCGCCATGGCTGAGCGCGGTTGAGATATATTCCGGGCTGTCATGCATCGACAGGATCACAATGCGGGTTTCGGGCCGTTCTTCCAAGAGCATCTCAGTCGCGGTGAGCCCCGACACACCCGGCATGTTCAGGTCCATCAATATCACATCGGGTTGCAAGCTGTTCACCCGGTCGACAGCCTCTTGCCCATTGCCAAGCGTGCCGACCACGTCGATATCATCATAGCTTTCCAGCAAAGACCTAATACCTTCGGCGACCATCGGATGGTCATCTACGATCAAAACGCGTGTCGTCATGCGCTTTCCTTTGTGGTGTTTTGTGGGCGCAGCATATGGCTCAGCGGGACTTGCGCCTCGATCACTGTACCGGTTTGGCCGGTGCGTGCCGATAGCACCCGCAGGCTGCCATCCAACTGTTCGATCCGTTCCTGCATGTTGCGCAGGCCAAGACCGGTTCCGCTGCGCCTGTCGGGTCGGGGCCATGTCATGCCGATCCCATCATCTTTGATCCGCAGCATCGCACCCTTGCGGTGGCCTTTCAGCGCGATATGGACATTTTCTGCCTCAGCATGCCGTTCGATATTGTTCAGCGCTTCCTGGGCGATGCGGTAAAGGGCGATCCGCGCCTCTTGATCCAGACGGTTGCGGAAGACAACTGTTTCAAATTCGGTCGCAATCCCGGTGCGGGTGCGGAAGTCATCGGTCAGCGCTTGCAGGGCAGGGCCAAGCCCCAGATCGTCCAGCACGCCGGGGCGCAGGTCGCGGCTGATGCGGCGGACCTCTTGAATGGTTGATCCCAGCCCGTCGATGCCTTTGTTCAGGCTGTCAGTCACGGCGACATCACTGCCCAGCTTGCGGCGTGTCAGTTCCAGCGCATAGCGCACACCGACCAACATCTGGCTGATCCCATCGTGCAATTCGCGCGCCACGCGCCCGCGTTCTTCCTCTTGCGTGTCGATGATCCGCTGGGTCAGCTGTTTCAGCTTGGCATCGGCCAGGCGGCGTTCGCGCAGGTTCAACACCATGCCGGTCATGAAAACTGCAATCAGCGCAGCCACAGCGATGGCCATAATGTAGAAACTGGTCGTCCTGATCCGGGTTTCGACATCGGCGCGGGCGGCGGCGACATTTTCCAGCACGTCGTCAATGAAGACACCGGTGCCAATGGCCCACCGCCAATCCTGTAGGCCGTTCACATAGACGATCATCCGCTCGGTCGCGCCGGTTGATGGTTTGGGCCAGTCGAAACTGTGATACCCGCCACCTGTCCGGGCAATGTTGATCAGCTCATCCGTGATGGGGGTACCGTTGAGGTCCTCCAACCCCGTCCAGTTTTTGCCGATCAGATAGGTCTGGCGGGGGGCGACAAGGTTATTGCCGTCATAGTCGAAGACAAAGAAATAGCCGTCCTGCCCATATAGCATGGCGGCCAATTCGCGGCTGACGGCCAGCTTTGCCTCTTCATCATCGGGGGCCGCACGGCCATAGGTGTTCACAACCGCGGTGCGCGCGATCGACAGATAGTTTTTCAGCTCTGCCCGCTTAGTTTCGATCAACTGCGCCTCAAGCGCCTGGATTTCGCGTTCGGCCAATTGGCGCGATTGGGCGCTGACCACAAGGGTGATCAGAAAAACAGCGGCGATCAGGGGCAGGGTGGCCAGAAGAAAAACCTTCTGCCCGTAGGTAATGCTGATCATGTCACGCAAGCGCGAGATAAGGCCTGTCATAGGCTGATCGTTAGCCAAGAATCACCTGCGAATCAAATGCCAAGATGTGCCAATTGACGCGCGGGTCAGTTCCGTTAGCGCCCAAACTCTGGGCAGAATTGGTTAGAAAAAGTGACAAAAGCGGCATTTCTACGCAGTACTGCGTATTCCACCAAAAAACGGGTCACGCTAGGGTCTCTGCACGAAATCCATCTGTGGGCGCGTGGAGGCGTCCTGCATTGATGTAACACCCGGGAGGTAACTTTATGGATCGTCGTTCATTTCTAAAGAATTCAGCACTTGGTGGCTCTGCGGCAGCCGCAACAGCGCTGGCTGCGCCTGCATATGCGCAGGGCAACCGCACGCTGACATTGGTCACAACATGGGGCCGTGGTCTGGCTGGTGTGCATGACGCCGCACAGCGCGCAGCTGACACAATCACAGCCATGTCCGGTGGCTCGCTGACCATCGACCTGAAAGCCGCTGGCGAATTGGTTGGTGCGTTTGAAGTCTTTGACGCGGTCACATCCGGTCAGGCTGACATGTACCACGGCGCCGACTACTACTTCGTTGGTCAGCACCCAGGCTACGCCTTCTTCACATCCGTGCCTTTCGGGATGACGCCACAGGAAATTTCCAATTGGTACTACCAGGGCGAAGGTCAAGGTTTCCATGACGAGCTGGGCTCGATCTTCGGTCTGAAATCCTTCCTGGCTGGTAACACAGGCCCACAGGCTGGTGGCTGGTTTGCGAAAGAAATCGCAGGTCCAGAAGATTTCCAAGGTCTGAAGTTCCGTATGCCAGGCCTGGGTGGTCAGGCGCTGGGTCGTATGGGTGCATCCGTACAGAACCTGCCAGGTGCAGAAGTGTATCAGGCGCTGGCATCCGGTGCGATTGACGGGACCGAGTGGATTGGCCCATGGGCTGACGAAAAGGCCGGTTTCCAGGAAATCACCAAGTTCTACTACACCGCTGGTATGCACGAGCCGGGTGCGGCCCTGTCGCTGGCCACCAACCTGGACGTCTGGGACAGCCTGAGCCCAGAGCACCAGCGGATCATCGAAGTGGCCTCCGGTGAAGCACACCAGTGGAACCTGGCACAGTTCATGAACAACAATGGTGCCGCACTTCAGCGTCTGCAGGCCGGTGGCGTTCAGGTTCTGGAATTCCCAGACAGCGTTTGGGATGCGATGGGTACAGCTGCTGCTGAAACAATGGACCAGTACAACGGCGACGATATCTATGATCGTATCCGCGCAAGCTATAACGCTTCTATGGCTGCGTCTTCTGCATGGATCCAGCAGTCCGAAGGCGCATATCGCGCACAGCGCGACCGCGTGATGGGCTAAGCCACTGCGGCTGATCATGCATGCATGATCTAGATCAAGGTGAAGGCCCGATGCCATGGTGCATAAGGGCCTTCACACCAAGGATGCAGGGGGCATCCTGACTAGCTTCCACGAAGGGGAATTCGCATGGGCCTGGGTGATGCATGGGGTGGCAACGCCATAGGGTGGTTCTTTGGGCACCTGTTTGATGCGTTCTACAACTTCTTTTACGCGCTGTTTAATCCGGGATCATGGCTGTCATGGGTGTCGTCCATTAACGGCTCGATGGAAACCGAGCAGAAAGAAGCGCTGATGCGCTTTATCTACTATGGTGCCTCGGTTGAGTTCTTCTTTGTCATTTTCGCAATTTTCCTGATCGTCACCATCGCGGGTCTGATCAACAACCGCTTTATGTGGGGCTGTGTGCGCGGGCTTGAGGGCTTTGCCAATGTGGTCGGGCGCACTGCTGCCTGGGCGGGCCTGCTGATGGTGCTGCAACAGATCGTCATCATCTTTATGCAGCGCGTCTTTGCCGTATCCGAGATCAGCATTGGTTTTGGTGTGACCGTCACCCATGACGTCAGCTGGTGGTCAGAGCAGTTGAAATTCTACAACGCGATGATCGTGACGCTTTGCGCGTCTTACACCTTTGTGCAAGCAGGCCACGTCCGGGTTGACCTTGTTTATTCCGCGATCAGCTATCGTGCCAAACGGGTGATCGACATGATCGGGTCCATCGTGCTGATGGTGCCTGCGGCGATCCTGACATGGCTTTATGGGTGGTTCTTTTTGTGGCGGCACCTTGTCGTGCCCAATGCCTCAGCCTCGGACGATTTGGACCGTTTGCTGACCAAGGCACGCGCCTTGCGTTGGAACATCGAAACCATTGGTTTCTCACCTAACGGGTTTAACGCCTATTTCCTCTTCAAGGTCCTCTTGGTGGTCTTTACCGCGATGATCCTGTTGCAGGCGGTCGCCTTCTTCTACCGCTCATATCTTGAGTGGAAAGAGGGGCCCGCCAGCGAAGGCAAGAACCTTGATAAAGACAAGCTGGGCGATGAAACCGCCGAACTTGTCGCAGATATTCACTAAGTAGAAGGCGGTAGACACATGCTTTTCGGATTAGATGGCATCGAAGTCGGTATCATTATCGTCTTTCTGACACTCTTTGCAGGGATCCTGTCGGGTTTCCCTGTGGCTTTCGCGATCTCTGGCTCTGCCGTGATTTCATTTGCGATTATCGCAGCGCTGGATAGCTCTGGCCTGTTGATCCATGCGGCGGTGGATACGAATTCCGCCGAATATGCGGCCCTGATTGCCGAGGGGGTCAGGCCGGATGCGATATCGGTGTTCCGATACCCGGAATTGCCACGGTATGAGGATGTGTTGTTCCCGCAAGGCTGGGAAGTTGCACTGGATCGCAATGTCGGCTTTGTGGTCAACCGGATGAACGAACGGGTCCTTGCGGGCCAATCCATTGAAACGCTGCTGGCTGTTGTGATGTTCGTGATGATGGGGATCGTGCTGGAACGGTCGCGCATCGCGGATGAGTTGCTAACGACGATGGCCAAGGTTTTTGGCCCGCTGCCGGGTGGTTTGGCGGTGTCCATCGTGATCGTGGGGGCCTTCCTTGCGGCCTCTACAGGCATCGTAGGTGCGACGGTTGTGACCATGGGTCTATTGGCGCTGCCGACCATGTTGAAGAACGGCTATTCGCCTCAGTTATCCACCGGTGTCATTGCGGCCTCTGGTACCTTGGGCCAGATCATCCCGCCTTCCATCGTGATCGTGCTTTTGGGTACCTTGGCGGGCGATTTGTATTCCGCGGCACAGGAAGAGCGCGCGCAGCTGGCGGGTTGTTCTGATGCGCTGACCTATCTGGGCGAGCCTGCGGTTGTATCTGTCGGCACCTTGTTCCAAGCGGCCTTGCTGCCCGGCATCATGCTGGCCGCCCTTTATGCGGGCTATGCGTTTATCTTTGCACTGATCAACCCATCCAAAGCCCCGCCGGTACAGTTTGAAGGCGGCACTGATGGCGAAGTCATTACGCGCAACGATAGCTTCACATGGTTCCTCGCCGTGCCTGTTGGCATCATCGGTCTGGCGATTGGCATGGGGCAGGTCAACCTTGTTGGTTCGCAATCGGTGATCGTGGATAGCTTCACCGCATCGGGTCAGACCGCATCCTTGCGGACCCGCGTCAGCGAAGAATGTGCGGCATCCATGCAAGAGCTGCATGGGGATGAGGCATGGCAGGCGGCCCTGGCCGAGCAAGCCGCGATTGATGAGGCGGGCGGCGTTGAACAAGCGCGTGAGCTGTCACCAGAAGAACGCGCGGAGCGTGTGATGGCCAAGGTCGAGGCGGCCGCACCGATTGGCTCTGGCATCGCGATCTTTGCTGTTCTGATGGGGCTGATGCTGGCGATTGCACGCGGTGTGGCACCCAGCGCGGATGCGCGTCCGCTGATTGTAGGTGCAGTAGGTGTGGGTCTGGTCTTGCTGACCGACATATTGATCATCTCACCGCTGACAACGCCGGGCATGACGACGCTGATACTGGCGATCCCAGTCATCGTGGCCTTCTACGGTTTGCGTTATGCGGCCAAGCTGTTGGCGAGCAATGAAATCCTGCGCGTGGTCTTCCCGCCGCTTGTGCTGATTGTAGCTGTGTTGGGGTCCATTCTGGGCGGTATCACCAACCCAACGCCTGCAGCGGCCCTGGGTGCGGGTGGTGCGATCTTGCTC